>NZ_JBGCCS010000006.1:0-317592 GCF_041262645.1 Streptacidiphilus sp. EB129 | reverse complement strand
AAAAGATCTACCCCGACCCGCACACCCCCGACGAACTACCGCCCACCGCATAACCGTTGGCATGCGACCGTTACACCACTCCAAGGGACATGACCCCTGCTGGCACGCTCCTCCGCGGCCAAGGACGTCGAGATATTGGTGCTCCGACACCAGTTGGCCGTCCTGGAACGAGGCAGCCCCAAGCCGTCCTTCACCCTCGGGAACCGCGCGATACTCGCTACCTTTCGTGGGCTGCGGCTCTCGGTGTCGAGGAAGTCTGCTTCAAAGAGCTCTACGTCTCCACCAGCACTGAGTCGCTCTACTTCGACCGCGCCGCCAACGTCTGGAGCCGGGAGCACCAGGTTTCGCTGTCCGTCGTCACCCGGTTCGCCGAGCAGCACAGCTTCGAACTGGCGAGCCGCCTGCCCTGGGGCACCGGTCTACCACGGCAGCTGGACCGGCCGGCCGATGTGGATCGCCGCCTACACCGAGCCCAGCCTGCTGTGGGAACGCACCAGCGGGATCGCCCGCAGCTGGAACGTCATGGCCGACGGGCGCTGTGACGCCTCCTTGGAAGACCAGGCCAGCGAGATCGTTCCGGAAGGTGCAGCGGCATGAGGTTCGACGAGTTCCAGGAATTCCGGCTGCCCAGCGACGTGTACCCGGTCTACTTCGAGCTGGCCCGCGCTGCCGGCCTGGCGCCCGCGTCCTACCCGACGCTGCCGGCACCGGCCCTGCCGGGGTCGCCGGCGGACGACCGACCCGAATACCTGCTGCTCGCCAATCCCAGCAAGCCGCTGGGCCGGTACCTCTCCGATGCCGAGTGCGCCGCGGTGATTTCGTGGCTGCGGGAATCGCCACACGCCACCTGCTGATCGACAGCGTCTATGACCTGGGAGCCCCGTTCGCCGCCGGCACACGGCGATGGCTGGACACCGGTCGTGCGGTCCTGCTGCACTCGGTCACCAAGGGATGGCTGTGGCCACGCACGTTCGGCGTGGTCCTCCTGGGTGCGGCGCAAGCCGAACTGGCCGAAGCGTTCCGGGCGGATCCGCCGGCGCCGGCACAGCTGAGGCTCGCCGACCGTCTGCTGACCGAGCACAGTGACGTGCCCCGGCAGGTCGTCGACGAACTGGCCGCACGGGCTGAGCGATTGTTCGAACGGCTGCCGGACGAGGTGCTCGGCGCGATTCCCATGGCGAGCCGGACTTGTCCCGGTAACTACTTCTTCCCGGTTGAAATCCCAGCCGAGACGCTCCAGCGCGAGTGCGGCTTGCTCGCCCTGCCGGTCAGCGTGTTCGGGGAGAGCCGCTGGTCCGGCTCCATCCTGACCAGCCTCGCTGACGCTTTCGGCCCGATGTCGGCGGTGGCGCGAGGAAACCACTGAAAGACCTGGCGGTATACGACGACGCGGACTTCTGCGATCAGGAGTTCGCCGCGCGCACCCACGACATCCCGTTCTTCCACGGCCAAGCGGTCCGAGCGGGCGGTCCGGTCCCGGAGGTGGCCTGCGGAACCGGGCGCATCACCCTGCCGATCGCGTGAGCGGGTGTCGATGTCACAGGGCTTGACATCATGCCCTCGATGCTCGCGCGTGCCCGGCAGCGGGCCAAGGACGAGCGACCGTCCGGGTTCGCGCCGTTCACGGCAACGACGCTGGAGGGTGAGTGGCTGCTGTATGTAGCCCAGAATGCATATGAACTGGTGACGGGTGAGGAATGGGACCGCAGGACACGGTATTCCTTCGGGTCCTATTCGAACCGTGACGGCTGGCCCAGGCGGGGGTGACGTGCTGTCTCAGGCGTCAGCACTGCCGGTTGAAGCGGCCGGACGGCGCCGACTACGACGACGCTCCGCCCATGGCCAGCGCGGTTCGCGCCAGCCCGCGCAGCCAGGCGTGGGCGTGGTCGGTGTCGTATCGCTGATGCCATGACAGGTATATCGGTGCCGACGGCAGTTCGAGCGGGAGGGGGAGCACGACCAGGCCGAGGTCGGCGACCGCTGAGCGCGTAGTGGCTTCGGGGACGCAGACCAGGAGATCCGAGCCGCGCGCGAACTCCAGCGCGGCCGCTTCCGTGGGCACGGTCGCCACCACACGGCGGGTGAGGCCGAGCCGCGCGAGGGCGTCGTCGAGGGCATTGCCGAGGTTCCCACGTCGCGAGACGGTGACGTGCGCAGCGGCGGCGTACCGCTTGGCGGTGACGGCCCTGACACGGGTGAGGGGGTGCCCCTGCCTCACGACGATGACGAGGCGGGTCTCGCCCACGTTCTCGGCACGGATGTCAGGTGCGCTCGGGCGGTTGGCGTTCGCCTCCAGGTCGACCTCGCCTCGCCTCAACTCGGGGGTGTCGATGCTCGATTCCGCGACGAAGCGCAATCGCACGCCCGGCGCCTCTTCCCGCACGGCCGAGAGCAGTGTGGGGCCGCTCAGGGCGACCAGGGAATCATGCCAGCGGAGTGTGAAGGTGCGCTCCAACGTTGCCAGATCGAGTTCACGGCTCGGTGCCAGCACCCCCTGGACCCGGTGCAGCAGCTCGTGCACCTGTTCCCTGACGGCGATCGCGTACGGCGTCGGGGTCATCGTGCGGCCGGTGCGCACCAAGATCTGATCCCCGGTCGTGCGCCGGATTCGGCCCAGGCTGCGACTCATCGCGGGAGCGGTGACATGCAGGCGTGCGGCCGCGCCGGCCACACTGCCCTCCTCCAGCAGCGCGTCGAGCGCGGCCAGCAGGTTCAAATCCAATTGCATGTGAGTAATCCTAGCCGTTCTTTACATGCATTTGAAGTTAATCAAGGGGCTGTATAGCTTCGAGACCAGAACGCTGAACAGAGCGCACAGGTCGGCCGGTATGGCCTCATCATCTGCCACTCACAAGGGGAATTCACCATGTCCGAAGCGCTTCAGACCACTGACGCCGCCTCCGACGCCGACGTGCTCGGCCAGACCGCGATCGCCGTGCGTGAAGCGGGTTCGGCGTTGCGCGAGCGCTTCGGCGAGGTGGTCCGCTACCAGACCCGCGAAGAGCTGATGCGCGCGCTCGCCGCCAACGACGACACGGCTCTCGACATCCTGCGCCCCCGCCTCACGAGCCTGCGCCCGGACGCCGACTGGGTGGAGGACGAGCTGGACGGCGGGGCGCTGCCGCCCGGCGAATGGTGGGTCGTGGATCCGGCCGAAGGCAACGTCAACCACCTGCACGCCCTGCCCGAGTGGGCGGTGACCGCCACCCTCGTGCGCGACAACCAACCGGTGCTCACCGCGGTCCACCTGCCGTTGACCGGCGAGACCTACACCGCGCTCACCGGCGCGGGTGCCCACCTCGACGGCCGGCCACTGCACGTCTCCCCCACTGCGGACCTCGGCCTGAGCATCGTGGCCACAAGCCAGGCCCGGCCCGACGAGGACCAGAAGGTCGTGCGGCGCGTCGGCTCCTCGATCACCGCGATGCTCTTCGACGCGCTCGTCGTCCGCGCCGCCGTGCCCGCGACCCTGCACCTACTGAACGTGGCCGCCGGCCGGATCGACGCCTTCTGGCAGTTCGCCGGCGCCCGCGCGGACCTGCTCGCCGGAGCGTTGCTCGTCACCGAGGCCGGCGGACAGATCTCCGACGCCCAGGGCCGCCCCTGGACCCCGCAGAGCGAAAGCTTCCTGGCCGCCGCGCCCGGCGTCCACGCCGAGGCCGTCGCCACGCTCTCACGCTGACCGGGCACCACAACCCGCACCCACGGAAAGACCACAACATCATGACCACGATCGCAGTTCTCGGAAACGGCCGCGTCGGCGGCAACCTGGCCACAGCCAATAGCCAACTGGCCCACGACCTCGACGGCACGGGACCGATGCTCGTGGCCGTCCACGGCATCACCGAAAACCGGCGCTTCTGGAACCCCGTTAACCTGCAGCAGCACTTCCGCGTGCTGAGCGTCGACCTGCGTGGCCACGGTGACTCGCCTCGGGCCCGGCCGTACGGGATCGACGAGTCGGTGGAGGATATCCACCAGCTGATCGAGTCCCTGGGCGAGGACCAATCCCCGTTCATCGTCGGTCACTCCCTCGGCGGGGTGATTGCGACTGCCTACGCGGCCCGTTACCCGACTCATGGCGTGGTCAATGTCGACCAGTCGCTGCGGGTCGGTCCACTTCCTGCGGAGATAGTCGCCGCCGTGCGGGGAGAGGGCTTCGCCGACTTCGTTCGTACGGTTTTCGCCCAGCTGTACGGCGAGCTGGACCCTGCGCTGGTGGCCGACATCGAGCGCCGTCGCGCCCTCGACCAGGAAGTTTTCAGCGGGTTTTGGACCCCGTTGCTTGATTGGGACGCAGACACGCTGGCGGCGTGGTCTCGACGTACCACGAGTCTCCCGCCCGACGTTCCGTACCTGTCCTTGCACGGAACCGATCCCGGTGGGGACTACGCCGACTGGCTCACCGACCGTATCCCCGGGGCCGTGGCCGAGCAGACACCGACCCGCACGCACTATCCGCACCTGGCACAACCCGAATGGTTCGCCTCCCGCGTCCATCAGTTCTTCAGCTAGTTTGCTCTGCAGCCTCGGGGGGCGAACAGTGCGCCGTACTTGATCACCTGGACTGGCAATTGCGGGACGCAGTAGGCGTCCTTCCTGTGATCGTCTGTTCCGACCAAGGTCCCACGTGACAACGACGAAGGCCGTGAAGATGCAGTTCGCCGGCGCCCGCGCGGACCTGCTCCCCGGAGCGCTGCTCGTCACCGAAGCCGGCGGACAGATCTCCGACGCCCAGGGCCGCCCCTGGACCCCGCAGAGCGAAAGCTTCCCGGCCGCCGCGCCCGGCGTCCACGCCGAGGCCGTCGCCACGCTCTCACGCTGACCGGGCACCACAACCCGCACCCACGGAAAGACCACAACATCATGACCACGATCGCAGTTCTCGGAAACGGCCGCGTCGGCGGCAACCTGGCCACAGCCCTGGTCCGGGCAGGGCATGAGGTGACCGTGGCGGACCGCGCGCCGGGCGCTGCCGCCGACGCTGCCCGGACAGCCCGGATCGTCATCAACGCCACCCCGGGAGCCGGCTCGCTGGACCGGCTCACAGCTCTGCGCGAGGAACTGCGGGACAAGGTCCTCGTCGATGTCTCCAACGCCACCACCGACGGACCGGACGGACTGCCCGCCGATCTGATCTACCCCGGCTCGAGCCTCGCCGAACAGCTCCAGGAAGCACTCCCCGAAACCCGCGTCGTCAAGACACTCAACACCATGCTCTTCCCGGTGATGACCGCGCCGGCCACGCTCACCCAAACACCGACCGCGTTCCTCTCCGGCGAGGATCCGCAGGCCAAGCAGACCGTCCGCGAACTGCTCACCGACCTCGGCTGGCACAAGGAATGGATCACCGACCTCGGCGGGATCCAGACCGCCCGCGCCACGGAGGCCGCGATCCTCTTCGTCCCGCACGTCATCCGGTCCACCGGATTCACACCCTTCGCGATCTCAATCGCCCGCTGACCCGTACCCAGCGCACCGCCCCCGGCGGGACCACATCCAGAACGGATACGACATCGCGGCCAGGGCCAGCGATTCAGCGCCGGACGGCGACTCGTGGCCAACCTTCCGGGGCCGTCGCTCTCGCACCGAGGAATCGGCTCATCTCACGGCGGAAGCGCTTGCGTAGCGGGTTGCCGGCCACACCATCGAGCCCGCCGACACCCGACTGGCAACCCTGGACGACCTCATCGGCCTCGCCACCCGCCACGGCATCACACCACCGTCAGAGATCAAGACAGCGAGTTGATTTAAAAGTCGTTCAGCGCCGCATGGGCGAACCCCCCCCATCGGGGCGTAGCAACTGACTCCTGCCGTCCTGGTGCGCCGTCATGGTTGCGCATCCTGACATACCTCGGCACTGGTACCGCGCGGCGAGTTCCTTGACGACCTCGGCCTGGAGGCCTGGACGTTGCCGGCCATGACGCCGCTGAGTGCAACGCCATCTGGTGCGACGGCCATCTCGCCGCAGACTCACCCCTGGTTGACCTTCACCTGGGGGCAACCCCCAGCATCAGTGGGGCCGGGCGAGGTGCCCGGTACGAGGAGGAGTGGGCATGGGGCTGCTGACCATCGGGGCGTTCGCCAAGGCGTCGAGGCTGTCGCCGAAGGCGCTGCGCCTGTACGACGAGCTCGGACTGCTGCCCCCGGCCCGCGTCGACCCGGCGACCGGCTACCGGTTCTACGCCCCCGGGCAACTGGAACGGGCCCAGCTGGTGGCCTGGCTGCGCCGGCTCGGAATGCCGCTGGGCCGCATCCGCGAGGTCTGCGGGCTGGACCCAGCCACAGCCGCGCGGGAGGTCCGCGCGTTCTGGAACCAGGTCGAAGCCGACACCGCCGCACGCCGGGACCTGGCCACCTTCCTCATCGACCACCTGTCCTGGAAGGACCCCGTCATGGCATCGACCACCAACCCCCTGCACATCCGCTACGCCGCACTGTCCGACACCGGCCTGGTCCGCGACAGCAACCAGGACACCGCCTACGCCGGATCCCGGCTGCTCGCGGTGGCCGACGGCTTCGGCCCCGCCGGCGCCCCCGCCAGCGCGGCCGCCGTCGAGGCCCTCAAACACCTGGAAAACGACAGCATCCCGGCGGGCGACCTCCTCAACGTGCTGCGCGACGCGATCGAGCAGGCCCAGCAGGCCGTGCGCGCCATCGCCTCCGCCGGCCCCGGACCGCAGGAGGCGGGCACGACCCTGACCGCGATGCTCTGGACCGGATCCCAACTGGCCCTGGTCCACATCGGCGACTCCCGCGCCTACCTGCTGCGCGACAGCGAGCTCTTCCAGATCACCCACGACCACACCCTGGTGCAGGCGATGGTCGACCAGGGCCGCATCACCGCGGACGAAGCCACCTCCCACCCACAGCGCTCGCTGCTGATGCGGGCCCTGACCGGGGCATCCGATGCCGCCGCCGACATTCGCCTGCACGACGCCCGGCCGGGAGACCGCTACCTGCTGTGCTCCGACGGCCTGTCGTCGGTCGTCGCGACCGAGGACCTGCACCAGGTCGTCTGCGCCGTCGCCGATCCCGGGCACGCCGTCCGCGAGCTCATCGCCCTGGCCAACCGCACCGGCGCCCCCGACAACGTCAGCTGCGTGGTCGCCGACGTGCTGGAACTCCAGCAGTAGGAGCAAGCGACTTCACATCGGAATCGGTCGCTCGCTTTGGCATCCCGCATGAGCGGTGAGCACGTTGGCCCGTACGATGCTGGGCACCTTCGCCTTCCGCACCGCCACTGAGCGCCTTCCCACCTCAGCCGTCGGTCCTGTGTCGAGGAGTTGAGCCCACCATCTGGCGCCCGCGCTGCAGGTCCGACTCCGCGGGCGGTCAGCCGCCGACCGGCCGGGCCGAGAGCGCCGTGACGCGCAGGACGCCGTCGTTGATCGCCCCCGGGGCGAAGCGGATCGTCCGGTAGGTGAACTCGTTCGGCGGGGTGACCTCGAGGTAGGACGGCGTCACCGACCTGGTGCCGTAGGGCGCGTTCCAGGCGAGGTCGGCGTAGGCGGACTGGCCCGGCTTGAGGGTGATGGTGTGCGGGCGCGGGTCGGCGGCGAAGTAGGTGGAGCCCCAGACGACCTTGATCGGGAGCACCGAGTGCCGGGCGTTCTGCAGCCCGACCCCGGGGTACCCGTAGACGGTGCAGGTCTGGTGCGAGGTGTTGGTGAGCACCAGGTCCTCGCCGCGGTTGCCCATCCCCTCCTGGCTGCCCACCGCGCGGAGCGAGGCGCCGAGGGCGGCGGTGTGGCAGCGCTGCGGAGCGCGGGCGCTCGGCCCCGCGGCGGCGACGGCGGAGCCGGCGCTTCCCGCGACCAGCAGCGCGGTCACCGCCGTGGTCAGACCCGCGGCCTTCCTCAGACGTGCCCTCATATCGACTCCCCATATCTGTACGATCAACTTACTTACGGGTGACGCCAGTTGCTGAGGTTCCAGTTCCACGATTCCGTGAATCGCCACCCGCCGCCGCGACCGGGCCGCAGGGGACAGCAGCCGTGCACGCCCTGGTTCCGTCCTCGACTCGACCCCAGCGGTCACGGGCGCCGGCATCGGCCGCGTCGGGGGCGACCGGCTTCTCACCGGACTTGGCGCGAGCGAGCCGCCCCGGCCTCTGCACCTGCCTGGCCCTTCGGGCAGCCACCGCTCCGGTTCACTGGTGTCACGTCACGGCCTGGTCGAGCGGCATCGCGGACCGTGTCGTCAACCTCGTCGCCTACCAGGGCAGAGGGCCCGCCGCGTCGAAGTAGCCGCCGGTCGGGCCGTCCGGCCCCAGCTGAGCCATCCGAACGATGATCTCGGCGCCCTGCTCGACGGTCTGCGTACCTGCGTGCCGATTCAGGTCCGTCGCGGTGTATCCGGGCTCCACCGCGTTGATCCGCATCCACGGGAACGCCGTGGCGAACTGCACGGTGAGCATGTTGACCGCGGTCTTGGAGACCGGGTAGGCAACCCCCGGGTACCCCTTGCCGGCCCGGGCCAGCGAGGCCAGGCCACTGCTGACATTGACCACGACCGGGGCGGCGGAGCGTTCCAGCAGGGGCAGGAAGGCGTGGGTCACCCGGACCAGGCCGAAGACGTTGGTCTCGAACACCTCCCGCATCACGTCGGCGGTCAGCTCCGCGGCGCCGATGATGTCGCCCCCCGGTGACCGCACCTCGATTCCGGCATTGTTGACCAAGACGTCCAGGCCGCCGTCGGCCTCAATGACGGCCACCGCGGCAGTGACCGACGCATCGTCGGTGACATCGAGCTGCACGAACCGGGCGCCGAGCCCGGCCGCGGCCGCCGCGCCCCGCTCGATGCTGCGCGCTCCCAGGTAGACGGTGTGCCCCGCGGCGATCAGGCGGCGGGCGGTCTCGTGGCCCAGGCCCTTGTTGGCCCCGGTGATCAAGGTTGTCGTCATGGGGCACAGCTTCCCTCCGCGACGATACGACCGGCCAGTGGTTTACGACGCGGTCCGCGATGCAGCTCAACCAGGGCGCCGAGGCCCATCGTGCCATCGCATCACTGGTCGTGGACCGCTCCACGCGTGTCAGCGGCCAAGATCATCTCCCCATGGACAGCCAGCGATTCCCTGGCGGTCCCCACCGGCGGCCAGTTGCGCTCCCCGGCGGCGGATACCCAGCTACGGATGGTGAGCGGTACCGGTCGATGACTCGCACCGCCCTCGACCTGACCCGCAGCCGCTACGCGGCCGGTGGCTCCAATGGTGGGCGGGAGTCCGAGGTGAGCTCGGGGGCGTAGAGGGTGGCCAGCGGTTCGGGGCCCGCGTAGCGGCGACAGGTGCACTGGGCAGCCGTCCCGCCCTTTGTCTTCCCCCCGCCGTCGCTGCTGCCGACGCCCTTGCGCTTGACCTCCGCGTAGCAGCGGCCGTCGTGGAGGTCGTGGTAAGCAAGGTGGTGGCCGCAACCGCAGACGGGTTCGGGACCCCGCAGGGCCTTCTCCTGCTCCTCGCGGCGCTCGTTGCGCATGCGCCGGACCCGGTCCAGTGTCCCGTTGACGGCGTAGCCGCCCGCCATGAGCACCACCGCGATGCTGATCGCGTCCACGTTCCCCCGATTCCCGGCTTCCCTGCGTGGCGAGCCGTCCGGAACGAGGATCCTACGGAAGCGGACGCGCCCGCCAGCTGTTTGGACGCGCATGCGAAACGTTCCGAGCGTTTCGCACCACCTCCTCCGTCGAGAGGCGGGCGTGGGGTGCGTCAGGCGGACGTCGGTTGTACGGACGGCTGGGGCTGGCATCGTCACTCACCGTAGTGTCAAGCGTGGCCAGATGACTCCCCGTCATGTGGCCGTCCTTGGGGAATCCCAGGCGCTGGGAAACAAGAGAAGGCATCGAGAACGAGGCCGTGGTGAGCTCACAGGTTGTTCAGGAAGCTCTGGAAATTGTCGGACCCGCGCGCAGCCCACGGCAACCACTGCGTGAAGACAGGGGCATGGGCGATCCGCTCCCAGGCAGCGTGCGGGGTGCAGCGAGTCGGGTCGAGTAGCTCCCGTGTGATGACGACTACGCTGCGCAGCCGGACACCGTCGTCGGCCATTGCCACGAGGACGGCGTCCAGATCACCGCTGCTGTCCAGGTGGTGACGGTACCTCGCGATCGGGGAAGCGAGCCAGGCCGCCATCTCGGCTTGGGTGACGGGGCCGCGCTCCCGCGCGCCCACCCGGGTGAGCTCGGGTTCCAGGGCGACCGCGAGGCGGTGCAGGCAGCTCTGCCAGGTACTGGCGACATGGCCGGGATATTCGTTGGCGGAGTGCTCGCGATCCCCACCGAGGTCGAGTTCGAGCAGATGCACCAGGCGGAAGGGGTCCTCGGCGGTTCGGGGGTCTGCGTCACGCATTGCGTCCCCCAACAGGCTGTAGGGGAGCGGGTGGAGCTCGGCGAGTAGGGCTGCGTCGTACATATCCCTGCCCCGTGGCCAGATGTCGTTGACCAGCCGCGTCACTTTCCACGCCAGCGACAGCTCGGGGGTGACCGCGAGCAACTCGGCGCCCTCGCCGCAGCGAGTGGGAACCCGCGTCAGCACCGGTGGCTACGGAAGGCGCTCGGAAAAGGCGAGATCAAGCTGCACAGAGCCAGCGAACCCGCCGTCGGCCGCCCAGGGCAGCACGAGGCGGTGCCCAGGGCCCCGGCCGGTCCCGCCCTCGCCGCCGGCAGCCTGGCCGGGCAGGAAGCGCAGGCCGCCCGGACCGGTGCCCCGGCCGACCGCTGCGGCAAGCTGGTCGAGCAGCTGCCGGGTGCGCAGGTCCTGCAGCTGCCAATCGGTCGGCCGGACGACGAAGTTCAGATCGCCAGGCTCCCGCGCGGCTTCACCGAGCCAGGCCGCGAACAACGCGCTGCCACGCAGTACCAGCGAGTCCGCCCAGGCCGAGGCGGCGATGGTGGTCAGGACGACGTCCAGCGCATCCCGTCGCACAGCGCACCACGCCGCCTGCTCGACGGGACCGGCACAGTGGGGGTCGCCGACCCTCAAGGCCCGCCCCGGCTGCTCAAGGAATGGGTCCGCCGCCGCCCGGTGGTGGGCTTCCGGGGTACTGACTGGACACAGCACTGCCGGCGGATCCAGCCGCCCCGGCGGTATCTGGCTGCCGAAGCGCGCGAACCGCTCCCGCGCGCTATCGTCCGCGTCCCCCACTTCCATGTCTTCCACGGCCCAGCCTCCCGCCTACTACTCAAGAACCAAGGATCCACGCGCCGCCGCGTCCCGTCCCCCGCGCAGCGCGCGCCGCACGGCCGACGACAGCACGACGGCAAGCTGCACGAGAAGCACCGCCACAGCCCACGCCCAGACCTCGCCCGCTCCGTGCACGTGAGCGCCGTACACCGGGGCCACCGCCCCCGCCGGGTCGACGGTGACGGTGATGCGCTCACCGACGTGGAGCCCATCATGCTCGAGCACGCCCGAGACGGGCCGGCCGGACAGATCCTTCAGCGTCACCACCTCGTACGGCGGCTGCGGAGGGTCTCCACCGGGATCCACCACGCGTTGGGCTTCCACGACCACCTGCACGACCCGGCCCCGACCGTCCAACGTCCCCTGATCCAGCGCCGCCCCGGAAAGCACCGTCAGCAACACGGAAGCGCACACGAGCAGCAGGGCCGTTCCGACCGCTGCACCACGAGCCGACCACATCGCATACCAGCACGCCAGAGCGGGCACCAGCGCTCCTCCGACCAGCCCCGCGAGGTCGTGGTGACCGAGGTGCCACAGGTACCCGGCGCCGTACTCAGCAGCCGCCAGCACACCGCATACGACCACGGCGACCAAGACATGCCCGGCCACTCTCACTCCCACAGCACCACGCCGACCACCCACGAGACCATCCCGTCCGACTCCGCCCACCCACCGCTGCCCTCGCCGAGCGCCACGCATGAACCGTCCACCCCCCACGGCCACCTCTTCGACACAAGCATGACAGAAACGGCAGCACCTCGATCCGCTCCCCGGTCTCGGCGAACGTCACGATCGCGGATCTCAATCGCGGCCAGGGCACCCCGAAGCACCGGGCGGCCACTGCAGGCAAGGACCCACCACCGCGCGCACTCTGACGTACCGGCACCCCGCGCCACTTGGGTTGGCTGCTGCTCCTTCGACCACGCTGAGGCGGAGTGGTGGCTGCTTGCCCATGCGGGCTTCCTCCCCCAGGCCCTACTGAACACCTGAATGAACCACTCGACCTCTGCAGGCTCCCCCAGCGGTAACGCGAACCCACCCAAGATCATTCACGGAACTCCGCCCAGGCCCGTCTTCAAGAGGCGTCATCAACGGCCCTACAGGGCAGGCGTCGAACGCCTCGGCCGTGTGTGGGCAAGGGGGTTGTGGGCAGCCGTTCATCTCTTCGGTCGCAGCCCACCGGTAGTGGTAGTGGGGCCGTGCACCACGGCCACACCGTCTCCGCACCGGCCTGCCGATGACAGCGGGCGGCCCCACGCCGGGAGCCGACGCGAGGCGGCCGGTGCGGGCGCACCTTGCAGGTCTCGGCGAAGCGTTCCAGCATGGGCAGGCCAGTGCCCTGCAGCGGAACTGCGCGGCGGCCCCCACCTCTCGCGGCTGCATGATCACGAATGGAGGGCCGGTCTCGTTCGGGATCTGATCACCGCCGAACACGGGCAGACCGCTCGGGTGGTCGGCGTCCTCGGAGCCGCCGGGAGAGCCGGTGTAGAGATGGTTGACGCCCGCGAAGTCCTTCTCGATCGAGTCCGCAACGCCGGCGGCGTACTCCTGCGGATGGTTGGTCCACGCTTCCAGCATGAAGGCCGCTATCCACCGGCTGTCCGAGTTGATTTCTGACGGCAGGGCAGCCCGAAGATGCATGTGGCAACTCACCGAGGACCGCCTTCGTGGGATGTGCGCCGTTCCGATGCCCGAAACCTATCCATCGGCTCCGACAACAGGGAAAGATCGTGACGTGTGCCTCGCCAACTGAGGCAGCGCACCACCTGGCCGGTCGGCGCATCCATCGGCTGGGCCACCGCCGCCGAGCTGCACGACCCGAGCCTGCCCGCGCTGCGTGCCCTGTTCGTCAGAGTCCTCGCAGGAGGTTGGCTTCGGTCTCGGGAAGCAGGGGTGTTCCTGTGGTGCGTGCGTCGAGGGCCTGGCGGATGGCGTGGTGGCGGCCGCGGGTGAGGCGCAGTCTCAGCGCGCAGAGAATGCCGGGGATGAGCCAGATGGCGGTGCCGAGGGACATGAGGATGCGGATGGTGTCGCGGGCGGTGGTGGCGGGTTGGGTGCCGCCGTGGTAGCCGGCGGCGGTCAGGGCGAGTCCGGCGAGCCAGACGACGAGGGCGGCTGCGGCGGTCTGGGCGAAGGCGGCCAGGCCGTACAGGGCGCCTTCGCGGCGTTCGCCGGTGCGTAGCTCCTCGACGTCGGTGGCGTCGGCGAGCAGGGACCAGCCGGTGACGGCTACGGCCATGCTGCCGGCCGAACTGGTGGCGATCAGCGCCCAGAACAGCAGTTGGTCGCCGCGGTTGGGCAGCAGGAACAGGCACTGGATCACCGCCCAGGCCGCGGTGAACAGCACGTAGGTGCGGGTCTTTCCGATGCGGTGGCAGGAGAGCTGGACCAGGGGTAGCCAGGCCAGGCCGCAGAGGAACCAGGTGAGCATCACCAGGGAGGCGGCGTTTTGGCTGTAGCCCATGATGTGGATGGCGTAGTAGATCGCGACCGCGCCGGTGACGCTGAGCGGGGCCCAGCCGAAGGTGAGGGCGCCCAGCAGCAGGCGGATGGTGCGGGAGCGCAGCATGGCCAGGCTGTCGCGCAGGCGCACGGCGGCGGGTTCGACGGCGAGTTGGCGTCCTTGGGCGGTGGCCCAGGTGAGCAGGATCCCGGCGGAGGCGGTGACGGCGCAGATGGCGGCGGCGGCTGACCAGCCCGCTCGGTCGCTGCCCAGGGGCCCGGTGAGCAGTCCGGCGAGTAGGAGTGGTGCGACGGCGCCGACGAGGGCGCCGAGTTGGGAGAAGACCGTGCGGACGCCGGCCAGGGTGGTGCGTTCCCTGTAGTCGGTGCTCAGTTCGGCTCCCAGGGCCCCGTAGGGGACGTAGAAGAGGGTGAGGCTGGTGAACCAGGCCAGGACCACGACGGTGTAGTAGAGGGTGCGTGCAACTCCAGTGAGGCCGAAGTCGGTGAACAGCAGCCAGGAGGTGAGGGCGTAGGGCGCGGCAGCGGCGAGGAGGAACGGCAGCCGTCGGCCGTGACGCGAGCGCAGCCGGTCGGAGCGGACGCCGACGTAGGGCTGAAGGGCGGTGTTCCACACGGTGCCGATCATCATGATGGTGGCACCGAAAGCGGCGCTGGCGCCGACGACGTCGGTGGTGAAGTAGAGGAACAGGGTGGTGAATGCGGTCCACATGACGCCGTTGGCCCATTCGCCGCCGCCGTAGCCCCAGCGGGTGGATCTGGGGAGTGCGGTGGTGGTCGGCCGGGGTGTGTGAGTGGTGGTCATGGCTGCTCTCCGATCACGGGCAGGTCGATGCGGGAGGGCGCGGCGTCGTGGTGGTGCAGGGTCTGGCGGGCGGTCTGCCAGGTGGTGCCGGTGCCTTGGGGGTGGCCGGTGTTGGGGTTGCGGTCCCAGCGGTCGAAGGCGCTGCTGGAGATCTCGATGCCGATGCGGTGTCCGGGGGCGAAGTGGTGCCCGGTGGCGCCGACTTCGACGTCGATCGCGTACAGCTCTCCGGGCTCGGCGTTCTGGGGTGCGTGGGCCGGGTCGCGGTGGGACAGCCGCAGGATGCCTTCCTGGACGAGCTGGGCGTGACCGTCGGCGGCGATGTCGATCAGGGCGACGGTGAAGTCGGTGTCGGGTGCGCTGGTGCGGACCGAGAGGCGTGCGGTCACCTGCCCGAGGACCTCTATGGGGGCGCCGAGCGGTGCGGTGCGGTAGAGCAGGATGTCGGGGCGCTGGTGCAGCGGGCGTCGGTCGTCCAGGTGGCGGGTGATGGCCCACAGGTCCTTGCCCTGCCAGGATCGGACGGGATCGGCGGGGTCGTAGGTGAACTCGGCAGCCTGGCCGTCCCCGCTGCCGCTCAGCTGCCCTGGCTTGCCCGCAGCGGGCGTTTCGGTGCTCAGGGTGCGGTCCGCGTGCAGGTACAGCCGGTGGGTCCGGGCTTCAGGGGGCGGCCAGCTGTCGCTGTGATGCCAGCGGTCGGCGCCGGTGATGTAGGCGCGGACCCGGGGCCCGAGCTCCTGCCCGTCCAGGACGGCGTCGGTGAATTCCAGAACCCGGTCCCAGCTGCGCGGCTGCGCGGGGACCGGTATCCGGCCGACTGTGCCGTCGAAGTCGCAGCTCGTCTCGTGGTCGGTGGGGCCCAGTACCAGGCGCCGGTCGGCGCGCCGGTCCGGTTCGGGGCGGCGCTGTTCGAGGGCGTCCCAGGTCTGCAGGGTGGCGGGAAGCAGGTTGTCGTACCAGCCGCCCCACACCATGGCCGGCACTTCGATCGTGTCGAGCAGGTGCCGGAAATCTGTCTCCTGCCAGAAGGCGTCGCGCGCCGGGTGGTCGACCGCATCGCGGTACAGCGCGCTGGGCAGCCCCGCGGCTTGTGCCATGTCGCGCACGGGCAGGTGCTCGCTGTCGAACCGGTGCCAGTTCAGGTAGCCGCTTCCGGCCTGGTCGCAGGCCCACAGGGCGGTGCTGCCCAGGCACAGGGCACCGCCCTCGTACAGCAGGGTGTGCAGGTCAAGGCCCATGTCTCCGGGGGCTATGCAGGTCAGCGCCGGGTGCTGTGCGGCCGCTGCCGCCCACTGGGTGAACGCGAAGTACGACTCGCCGGTCATCGCCACCCGGCCGTCGCACCACCGTTGGCCAGCGACCCAGTCGATGGTGTCGTAGCCGTCGTCGGCCTCGTGCGCGAAGGGAACCCACGTGCCCTGGGAGCCGAATCGGCCGCGCACGTCCTGCACCACACACGCGTAGCCGCGCCGGGCCCAGTAGCGGCCTACGGCCGGCATGTAGGTGTAGGCCTCCCGGGTGCCGTACGGCACCCTGATCAGCATCGCCGGGGCCGCCGCGGCGATCGGTGCTCCAGTCCGGTCGGCGGGCAGGTACACGTCGGTGAACAGCTCGACCCCGTCCCGCATCGCGACCATGGCTCCGCGCAGCGCCCGCGCCTTGGGGAAACGCTCAGGCGTTGCGGAGGGCAGTTCCTTGAACGGCAGTACGAGGTGCTTGCCCACTGCCATGTGCAGGCGGGTCAGCGCCCATTTGGCATCGGCGATCACATGCGACATGGCACGTCCTTGGGTCTGCCGGTCTGCTCGACGCGGCGCGGCTGGTGAACGTGACGCTAGTCATAGGGCGCGTGGATACCATGGGAAGAATTCCGCAGCCCCCGACGCGGTGCCACACAAAGGTGAACGTGGACGAAACACCAGGCCAGCGGCGCGGCCGCGGTCGGCCCCGCGAGGTCGTGCGCCGCCCCTCAGGTGAAGGCGCCCCCCTCGCCCAGCGCCCGAAGGACTATCCGGCCACCACCCGCGCCATCCTCGAAGCCGCCCACCGGGTCCTGCTCAAAGGCGGCACCGCCGGCCTGACTCTGGTGGCCGTCGCACGCGAGGCACACGTGGACGTCACCACCGTCTCCTACCACTTCGGCACCCGCCTCGGCCTCATCGAGGCACTCATGGACGTCCTGTACTCCGACACCATCGCGGACTTCGCCGACCGAGCCGCCGGCCTCCCCGAACAGGCCGACCGCTGGGACGCCTACATCAGCACCGTCGAACGCATCTGCGAAGACCGCGAGGCATCCCGGGCCTACTTCGAGATCGCCACCCTCGCCCTGCGCGACGAAGCCCTGCGCACCCGCCTCGCCCGCCTCAACACCTGGACCATCTCCGCGTTCACCGAAGCCCTGCACGGGACCACAGACCTCGACACCCCCAGCCGGGCCCTGGCCGAACTCGTCTTCGCCGCCGTGGACGGCATCGAGCTGCACCACGCCATCGCCCAGGACGACTACCCCCTCGACGAGGTCCTCGCCCTCCTCGAACGCCTCGTCCTGCAGGCCCTGCACCGCCCACAGCCCGACCCCACCACGCACGGAACGTGACCTCGCACGTGTGGATCATCCAGGCAGCCGACGACATGAAGGCATCCGGCATCAGCCGCAAGGCGCCCGGTGAAGTCACCCGCCTCGGCCTCGACACGCGCAGGGAACGGTTGAACTGACGGACGGTGACAACTGGCCGCCCATTCTGATCAGCGGAGCGTGCAGACTCACCCGTCCGACGCGGCCCGGGTCGGCGGGGTGTGGAGGCCCGGATCCACCTCGACCTCCAGCAGGGCGTGCCGGACGCGGACATCGTCGTCCTGGCCATGCTGGACCCCGCCGGGCAGCAGCAGCCCACCGTGTGGCTGCCCTGCCCCAGATTCGCGATCGTCGGTTCCTGGAACCCCGCCTACGCCCCGCGCTCCGGCGACCAATCCGTCTGACCTGCCGCAGCGAAGCCCCTGACGACCGCTCAGGGGTCACGCTACGGTTGACTCAGCAGCACCGGACGAGGCCACTGTGTCCGCGCATCCCATCGACTTCCCCGCCCCGCCGCCGGCACCCAACGCCGGAGCGCAACTGCGTGCCCGTGTCGCCGCGTCCAGCCGCGCGGAGCGCTGGACCCCGGCGTTCGAGCGTGACTGGGCCCACGCCCTGGAGGGGAGCCGCCAGACCTTCGACCTCTCCCCTCTGCACGACGTCATCCGCGAGTGGCGCTCCCGCCTGGACACCGAGCAAGCGGTCGACGCGTTCATCGCCAGCGGCTACGACGAAAGCGGCTCGGTCGCCCTGGAGGAGGTCCTCGGGGCCAGGCCGTGAGCGATGCGTGGCCTGTCCGGCTCTCCGCCCAGGCCGGGAACTACTTCGCCGACCTGCCCGCCGCCGTCCAGGAGATGGTCCGCGATCTGCTGGACCTCGCCTCCCACTCCCCGCTCGACTTCCCCCAGGGGGACAAGACCGACCCGGACGGGGTGGAACTGCGCCGCGCCAGCGTCGGATCGCTGACCGTCGTCTACCTGATCAACCGCCAGATGCGGCACCTGAGCTGCCACTGGCGCAGCGGTGACACACTCGAATCGATCGGCGGATCGATCAACCAATTGAGCTCGGCTCTACGACTCCACTGTTGGCCGAACTGGCGGCACTGGAGCTCTCCGACTTCGACTTCGATCCGAGAGGGGGTGGGGGCGGCGGGCACCGCTTCGATGGCCGGCTGGTCGTTCATCAGTTCGGCCGTGACCCCGCCGGGCGCGAACGCCCAGTCTCGTGCGGGGCCGACCGGGTCGTATTCGATGTCGTTCATGACGTCCGCCCCGCACTGCAGCCGGGTCGCGGTCGCGGTCAGCCCGGTCCCGATCGCGGAACGCGCGTGGACCACGATGTGCCCGGGCTGCCGCGCGGCGGCCGTGCAATTGTCGGCCGACGGGGTCGCGGTGGGCCGCCGCGGCGCGTGTGAGGGGGTAGCCGTGGGCGTTGCCCCGGTCGGCGCGGCGGCAGGCGTGCTGGCGGCGAGCGTGGTGGTCGTGGCCAAGGGGGTGCTCGGTGACGGCGCGGCCGCCCCTGTGGTGCCGGTGTGGCCACCGCAGGCCGCGAGAGCGAGAACCGTGGCGGCAGAGCTGCGGGACGGGCGCGACCGGAGGCCCGACGCGCTGCCGACCCGGGCGCTCCGCGACGAACACGAGAACCAGGCCCTGGCCGAGTACGAGAAACTCGCCGCGAAGGTGTCCACCACCGGCCAGGTCTGGCGCTCGGCCATCGAGCGCCTGGCCGACGCAGTCCCAGCGATGCTGCAGCGCACCACCGAGGACAGCGAGAGCGTTCCCGGAGCCAGTGCGGTAGTCGTAGTCTGACCCGTGGGTCCAGCTCGTACCGACGGACGGTCTCAGGGCAGGGTGGTGGTGTCGATCTCCTGGATCTGTTTCGAGTCGTGGTCCGAGACGAGCAGGGCTTCCCCGTCGGGGCTGAGGGCGAACTCACGGGGGAATGAGCCCGTGGGGATGCGTCCGAGGGCGGCCGGCTTCCCGGCGATGGCGGCCTGGCTGTCCACGACCGTCAGGCCGGTGACGGCACCGGCGGTGTGGAACCGGTCGGAGTCCGCCGTGACGACCAGCCTGCCGCCCTGAACCAGGGCGAGGCCGACGGGGGCAGTGCCGACCTGGACAGAGGCGAGCAGAGCGTGGTGCGGATCGGTGGCGAGCCTGCCGACGTCGAAGGCGAGCAAGGCGTTGCTGCCCCGTGCGGTGACCCAGAGGGTGCGGCCGTCCGGTGCGGAGAGGACCCGCACCGGCTGGCAGCCGGCGGCGGTACTGGTCAGCAGGGCCTTGTCCGGAGTGGACTCCAGGGTGGCGAGGTCGATGACGCTGAGCTCGCCCTGAGCGGAGCCTGCCGGCCCCTTCCGGCCCGGGGCGACCTC
This sequence comes from Streptacidiphilus sp. EB129, assembly GCF_041262645.1. Taxonomy (NCBI): domain Bacteria; kingdom Bacillati; phylum Actinomycetota; class Actinomycetes; order Kitasatosporales; family Streptomycetaceae; genus Streptacidiphilus; species Streptacidiphilus sp. EB129. The sequence goes on along the minus strand of NZ_JBGCCS010000006.1, from coordinate 298,196 downwards.
ACTGGTGGCGTACAGCCGCTGTCCGTCGGGTGAGAGTGCGGTGCCGACCACCGCGTCGCCCAGCGGAAGGCGGCCGATGTACGAGGCCCGTTCGAACCTGGAGCGAACCGCTGTGCGCAGATCGAACACCTCGATGTCGCCGCGATGGTCGGTCCCGGCGTCTCCGTACTCCTGGCTGACGAAGGCGTAGCGGTCATCGGGTGAGACGGTGACCTCGATCGCGCTGGTGCCGGCCGTCCCGGTGAGCGTGCCCAGCACGGCCCCCGCGGCTCCGGCTGCCGCCTTGGCCGCGTCCACCACGATTGCTCCGCGGCCCGCGGCGACGAGCAGTTCGCCTCCGTCATGGGTGAGGGTGATTCCGGTGGCGCCTTCCTTACCCAGGCTCGCGGCCGGAAGCGGGATCGTGCGCACGAGCCGGGGCGTGCCCCCGTCGGTGGACAGTACTCCCAGTCCCGAATGCAACACGGTGAAGGCGAGGTTGCCCTTCGAGGCGTAGACCAGGCCGAACGGTTGTGCCGGGACGGTCAGACTCTCGGTCTGGACGCCGCTGAGCTGCCTCTCCGCCGGGGCGGGCCCGGACTGGCACGTGGGTGGTGACTCCGGCTGCGATGCCAGCGCGGCCACTGGCGTTGTCGGCGGTGCGGCACCGCCCCGCTGACACGCCGAGCCGACCAGGCCCACAGCCAGTGTCAGTAGAAGCGAAGACAACCGCCGTCCCGCGAGATTCATTCTTCTCCTTCCGCCGTATCCTGAGGCGCAGCGATCGTGCCGCAGGACCTTGTGGATTCCTGGTGAGCGCGGCTGCCTTCAGGCCGGACAAGAACGACCGGCCGCTCCTCCCGAAAGCGATCACGGATCAGGCCGGTGACGCGACCCTGCAGGTGCTCCGGAACCCGCGCGCCACAGCCGCCTTCATGGCCCAGGTCACGGCGCGCCAGGAGCCAGGCAAGTCATGACGATCCACACCTCTTGACCATTTGCTCCATGCCTACGGCCAGGGCTTCGGAATAGTCGGCGGGCGCCCGTTTTGTGATCACGTGAGGCCGAGGACGGCGAGGGGTCGTTGGGCGTCGCGCGCGTTGCGGCGGAGGCCGGCGGCGATGTTCGTGACGCCGCTGAGCCGGAGGGCGCCGACGGCGAGATTGCGCCAGGTCGCCATCGCGCGGGGTGCGTTGCCGGTCCTCAGTTGGGAGGCGTCCTCGGCGAAGGTGGTGTCGCGGACGTCACGCAGAGCCCAGGGCGTCGCCGTCGATACGCGCGAGCAGCCGACGGACCGTCGCCTCGGCCGGCGCCAGCCGCCGGGGCAGCACCGGGTCGGGCCGCAGGCCGAGCCGCTCCAGCACCTGCGGCGGCGCGTCCGTGATCCATTCGCCGACCGCCAGCAGCGAGGTCGCCCCGGCCAGTACCGCGCATGCCGTCAGCGCGAGGAAAACGGGCCAGCGTGCGCCGGACGCCGTCGTCATCACCGGCACCGACCAGGACGGCGTCAGCGCGTGGCTGCACGACGGCGACCGGTCCTGGGCCGCACTGTCGGCCACCGGCGACGGCACGGCCGCGCTCCGCCAGGGCGGCCCGCTGCGCATCGGCGACGAGACGCTGACGGCGTGGGACCAGTGGGAGGAACACGGGCGGCCGGTGCCGTACGACTACGGCATGACCGTCACCCCAGCCGGCCAGTGGGCCTGGCTCAACGACCCCGCCACCGGCCCACGCTGGCCCGTCATCCCCCTCACCACCGCCGGACGGGAGCCCCGTATCCCGTCACGGCACCGCTCACACCGCTGACCGCGCCCCGGGCTCCTCCACCTTGCGCGCCGCCTTCTTTCGAGCCAGCGGCGTTCCGCTCCGAGCACCTGGACCAGCGCTGACCGGGTACGAGACCCTCGCCGCCCAGGTGACCACCACGACCGACCGGCCGACGCCGTCGTGGTACTGGAGATCGGCGTGCAGCCGGATCGGCCGCCGAGGAGCCGTCCAGTAGCGGCCGTGGGATGCCCGTCACCGGCCGTCCCGGACGGGCGCGGTCGGCTGCATGCCCGCGCGGAGGTGTCGGTGGTCACTGCTGGCACAGCTCTCCGGTCTCGCCGTCGATCAGTCGCAGGTGGTCCTGCTCATCCTCGGTCAGGACGAGCACGCGGTCGCCGAACGGGACGACGGCGCGGTGGGACAGAGGCGTGGACCAGAGCACCCTGCCGTTCCGGTACGCCAGCAGCTCGGAGCGGTCACGGTACATCACTGCCAGGTAGAGGCGGTCCCGGCCGGCATACAGGTCCACGAAGGCGCCGCGTTTCACCGGCCTGCCGGGCAGCGCGCGCAGTAGCGCGAGGGAGCGGCCGGTGCGGGCGGCGTGCACGCGCTGCCCGGCGAAGCCCCGCACGCGCCGACGCCAGCCCGTGAAGTCGTGCCGGGGCTGGACCACGGCGTAGATCCATCCGTCCAACTCGATGACGCGGTGCGGCCAACACCACCCACCAGACCACCCCTGGCAGTTGCGCACCAGCAGACATAACAGCCCCCCGTTCTGACGATCCGACCCATGGGTCGCCTCAGGGCAAGATACCGTTCCGCCTCGCCCCTGAGCAGGGCTGATACACCGTCAAAGCCTGGAATCCACACGCGCCCGCGAAGAGCACGGCCCAGCCGGCCAGCAACCACATCCGCGCGCTACTCCCGACGTAGCCGGCTGTATCCGGGCGCGCGCGAGTAGACGCAAAGCCAAGGAACTGTCGACGCAGCGCCAACACCATCGGACGGCGCCCTGACATCCTCAACGAGGAGAGGGAAGGCGGTACGCCGTCTCCAAAGGCTCGCGCCCACTGCGGCGGTCGGAGTTTCCGCTCTCGATGTAACTCGTCGCCGCCCGCAGCACCTGTCAGGGCCACGGGCGCCATCCAGCACACCCAACTCACCTTCGGGGGGACACCCATGCGCAAGACGCATATCGCTATCGGCCTGGCCGCCGTGGCCGCCGCAACACTACTGTCACCGGCCACGGCGAACGCGGTCAGCAACCCGCCGGGCGGCGGGGGCGCCGACTACGGCAGCTCCCTCAGCCGGGGGGACACCCTCTACGCAGGCGGCTACATCCAAAGTCCCAACTTCTTCAGCGGCAAGGCGATGATCTTGCAGATGCAGTCGGACGGGAACCTGGTGGAATACGTCGCAGACGACGCCCAGGGCGACGGCCCCTGGCGTGTGTGCTGGGCGTCCAACACCTATGGCTCCGGGGCGGATCACGCCGCCTACCAGCAGGACGGGAACTTTGTCGTCTACACCCCCTCCGGCGCCCCCGTGTGGGCCAGCAACACCCAGTGGGGAGCCGGATCGACCGTCAACATCAACCCGTACGGCCGGGTGTACGTCGGCACCACGCCGATCACTACCACGTGCGGCTGAACGACACGTGAAGCTGCCCCGCGGAACTGCGCGCAGAGTGGCCGCACCAATGGCGGGCGGGACGGCAGGCAGCATCTTCATCGACCTGAGGAGCGCCGGAGTTCACAAGGCGGCCTCGTCATTCACCGATTCACGACTGGGGGTTACCCATGCGTAAGCGTCTTACTGCCCTGGCCGCCGCTGCGGCTCCGCTCGTTGCCCTCACCCTCGGCATCGCCCCGGCACACGCCGACGGGTACATCAATGTGGGTCCCAGCGCGGGCGGCCGGACTGCACACCGTGCACCTTCGGCGGGGCCCGTGGGGCTACCTCTGGTCCGACAGCGTCGAAGCCGCAGCGGCGCAGTGGCAGACCGATACGATCCTCGCACTGCCGGACCTGCTCGCCGGGGCGTGAACGCGGCACCTCCCCACCAGCGGAAGGCCCAGTAGAGCAGTATCCGTATCGCCTCGGTTACCCTGCGCGACACCGTTCCAGATGATGAGTCAGGAACGGAGTCCCGCATGGCACCATCCGACCCCAACACCCCAGTAGGGGCGCGGATCGCCGCCGCCCGCCGTGCCCGGCGCATGGAACAGGGCGAACTCGCCGCCCTCGCCTGCGTGTCGCTCAGCACCATCAAGAAGATCGAGCAAGGTAAGCGGAACCCGGGCGAGGACGTACTCGACGCCATCGCCGAAGCCCTCGACATCGACCCGGCCCGCCTGCTCGGATCCGCGCGGCGCAGCGACAGCCGTATCCACGCCGCAGTACCTGCTCTGCGGGCTGCGGTCGACGCCTACGATCTGCCCGATGACGGGCCCGTGCGCGATCCGGCTGCGTTGCGGTCGTCCGTGGCCGACCTGGAGGGTTGGCGGCTTGCTTCCCGCTACACCCAACTGGCCAGGGCTCTTCCGGAGCCTCTCGCGGAACTCTCCCGCGCGGTGCAGTCCCTGACCGGCGAAGAGCGCCTTGACGCCGCACGGCTCCTCGCCTCGGCGTACCGGTCGGCGGATGCGGTGGCGTACAAGTACGGCTACCACGACCTGTCCGCGCGCCTGATCGAGCTGATGCGGTGGGCGGCCTGCAACGCCGAAGACCCCGTCTTGGAGGCCACAGCGGCGTATGTGCGCATGGAGGTGTTCTTCGCGTCGCGGCAGCCGGTCAGTCTCAGCGCGGGCCTGCGGACACTGCAGGCCGCGATCGACCGTGCGCCGGCTCCGGACGCTGTTGCGGCACGGGCGGCGGTTGGGGCGCTGCACATGCGCGCAGCAGTGGCTGCAGGTCGGATGAAGGACGCAACGACGGCGGAAGTGCACCTGGCCGAGGCCAAGGCCCTGTGCAGCTCCGTACGGGAGGGCGTGTACCTGGGCACCGCGTTCGGTCCGTCGTCGTACCGGGTGCACGAGGTCGCCGTCGGCGTCGAGCTCAACGACGGGCCGGCCGTACAGGCGGCTGCCCGCCAGTGGAAGCCGCCGCTGGAGCTTCCTGCGGAACGGCGGTCGCACTACTACATCGACGTGGCGCGCGCCCAGCTGTGGCAGAACCTTGGGGACGACGCGTTCGAGTCGCTGCGAGTCGCGCGGCGGATTGCTCCGCAGCACTGCCATGAGCACCCGCAGGTCCACGAGACGATGCGGTCACTGGTGCGGACGAAGTCTTCGGACCGGGAATCGCTGATCGGCTATGCGAAGTGGGTAGGAGTGATCTGATCCAGGGACACACACTGTGTCCCTGCGGGGTGTTGCAGGTCGGGAGCATGGTCACATCCAAGCCCGCGAGGGAACGGAGTGGCCACGTCTGTTGTGCCGTCGGTCGAACGCTCGTTACCGGTCGACACGTTGAGCATCGCTCGCCTTCATGGTGAGGCGTGCATCGAGTGCGGGAGCACGAGGCCGCCTCTGGCACCTGCGGGCCGCGTCTACACCACCAGCTGCGCGGGCGGCCGTCTGGGCTGGACCATGGTGGCGTGCCCGGAGCATCAGGGCGGCGGGTCGTGACGAAGCGCGCCACCGCGCGCCCGGTCGAGGCCGGTGTCCACTGGGACATCGTCGCGATCCCCGCCGTTCGTGGCATGCCCCTCTACCACTGGCTCGCCGCCGACTACCCCGACCAACTCGGCCCGGTCGCCGCACGACGCCGTAGCCACCGTCTCCGTTGCTCGCGGTGATCGCTACTCCGATGGTTGTAGTACTTGTCGTAGGTCGCCTCATCGCTGCTGCTGAAGGCAGCCGCTCGCGGTCGTGCACGCAGGCAGCCCGTACTGCGCACGGCAGGCAGTGAGGTCGACCGCCGCGTTCGGGGTGTCGCAGGCGTCGACGATCGCGACGGTCCGGCCGGCTCGGCTGGCGGCCGGTACTGGTGTGCGGGCTGAAATATTAGGCAATTGATGGCCGAATTCAAGAAGCGCTATGCGCTTGCCGAGTTTCCCCAGATAAATCTAAGAGAACGGGCCCGGCGCAACCCCAGGGTCACTGAATACAAGCGCGGCAGCGTACGGGCGCCGGCGCGAGAGTTCGGGGTGGCCACTGAGCAGGTCGTCCTCGAAGTCCACCCGATTCGTCCGTGCGAGTGATTGCCCGTGTCCATCCACTTGAGGCAGACCCACCAGCAATATCGTTCCGATGACGAACCTTCTACTTCAGTCCAGTGCCTCACGATCGGAGAAACCGAGCCATATGCTCGATGAAATCGTCCGCGCCGCAATCCACCCGGCAATCGGAATCGCCCGGGTGGGAAACTCGCTGGAAGAATACTTCACTGCACCCGAGGTACCTGATCCCGAGCCGCGGGATCCCGGCTTCTACAAGGACTCCGCAGGCGCCGTCAAACGCGAGGCCGCACGTTTCCGCATCTACGGATACAACGCGCTGGGCCAGGTTGTCGCGGAACTCACGCCCGACAACGCCGACATCCGCTGGACCGCACGGCTGGCGAACAAGAAGGCGGCCTGGTACCAGTTCCAGCTCGCGCTGGACATTCCCGACGCCGCGCTCGCGAAGCCGTCCGAACTGCGCAACAAGGAGATCACCGGCGACCTGCGCAAGGATCTGGTCATCGACGCCGGCCCGATCACGATCAGCGGGAAGAACACCTGGGGCCCGGACTTCCATTTCCGAGACGGAAAATTCATGGGGAAGGAGGTGTATCTCGGAGAACTGCGTACCGACGCGGACGGTCATCTCCTGGTATTCGGCGGCTTCGGCCAGTCGGCCGCCTACAACGGCAAGCCGGCAACCACCTACGCCAACAACGAGGGCTGGCACGACGACATCGGGGACGGCCCGGTCACGGCGACCGTCAGCGTGGCGGGCCGGGAACTGCCGGTGGATCCCGCCTGGGCACTGGTCGGCCCCCCGAACTACGCGCCCGCCCTGAAGGGCATCCGGACCCTGTACGACCTGCTGTACGACGTGTTCGTCAGCAACGGATCGCTGCCATTCCCCACGAAGGTCTCCTTCACCCAGCACATCGCGCCGGTCCTGCAGCGCTTCTGCGACCACCAGTGGGTCAACCAGGGCTTCGCCGGCTACTACGGCCACAACGGCCTGGGCCCCCTGTTCACCCCGGAGACGCTCAAGCGGCTCAGTAGCAGGTCCACCACCCGCCGCGCGCTGCGCCGTCAGGTCTTCAACGCACTGCGCGACTTCGCACGCGACGGCGCCTCCCCCGTCCCCTGGCCCTGGCTGTACGGGGACGGGATGGCCATCCCGCCGCGCACGCCGCTGCAGCACATGGCGCTCTCCGCGACCCAGTACCGGATGTTCCAGTACTGGGCCGACGGCGACTTCGAGGACGACTGGGACACCCCCGGTGCCACGCCGCCGCCCCGCAACCTCACCGACGTGCCACTGGCCGAGCGGCCGGCCGTCCTGGACCGCGCCGCCCTGGACTCCTGCCTCGCCGACGCCTTCCACCCCGGCTGCGAGGTCACCTGGCCGATCCGGCACCCCTCGATGTACATGGCGCCGTTCCGGATCCGCCACCGCCCGCCAGACCAGCCTGAACCCCAGTACGGCACGGTACTCACCGCCGAGACCGCCCTGTCGGTGAACGGACCGCTCTACGCCCAGGGCCCCGGTGACCTCACCCGCTGGATGGCAGTGCCGTGGCAGACCGACACCGCCAGCTGCCGCTCCGGCTACGAGCTGGCCCTGAGCCCGCGCCACGACCCGTACCTGCCCAGCTTCTGGCCGGCACGCGTCCCCAACCACGTGCTCACCGAGGAGGACTACCAGGTGGTGGTGGACGAGAGCCGCCCACTGCCCGAACGCACCGAGGCCTTCGAGCGACGTGCCGTGTGGCTGCGCGGGCTCCGCGGGCAGAACACCGAGCAGCTCAACCAGATGATCGACGACTGGTACCGGCTCGGCATCATCGAAGTCCGCGACGGCGCCAGCGACTTCCCCGCCCGGATCCAGGTGGAGTCGACGCCGTCCATCGACCTCGAAGGCGTTTCCCCCACCCAGAACCTGGTGACCCTGCACGTGCCGCAGGCCGCCGACCCGGCCATGGCGTCGGTGGCCATCAACCAGGCGATCGCGGTCAGCGGCTACACATCCGACGAGGTGACGGCCGGCTTCATCGACAAGGTCGCACCCTTCCGCGACAGCGCGTGATGCCCGATTCGCCCACCGGCGACGCCGGCCGCTACGAAGTGGTGGTCGCGGGCGGCGGGCCCGCCGGTGCAGCCGCCGCCCTGACCCTCGCCCGAGCCGGCCGCACCGTGCTGCTCGCCGACTCCGGGACCGGGCCGCCCAAGCTCGGGCAAGCCCTGCCGTCCGCGGCCCGCGTCCTGCTGCACGACCTGGGAGCAGGCGAACAACCCCTCACAGCCGGGCATATGACCTGCTACGCCAACCTCTCGTCCTGGGGATCAACCACTCTGGGCCGTACCGACTTCATCAACGACCCGAACGGCCCTGGCTGGCACCTCGATCGCAAGCGCTTCGACCGGTGCCTGCGCCAGGCGGCCCGCGCGGCCGGCGCCCAGGTGGCGGAACGTACCATCGTCCGCCCCAGGACACGGCAACCGGACGGACGCTGGGCGGTCGCGCTACGCGGGCCCGCCTCCCAGCGACTGGTGCAATGCGACTGGCTGGTGGACGCCAGCGGCCGCAGCCAGGCGATCGCCTCGCCCCACCGGGCGGGCCGGCGCCGCACCGACCGCCTGATCGCCACCTGCCTGGAACTGGCGCCCGCCCCCACCGGCCGGGCAACCGAGACCTCCTCGCTGGTCGAGTCCACCGCGGACGGCTGGTGGTACACCGCCCCCCTGCCCAACGGCCGACGCCTGGTGGCGTACTTCACCGACGCCGACCTCGCCGCGCCGGCACTGCGCGACGCCCCGGGTTTCCTGCGGCTGATGCGAAACACCCGGCACATCGCCGTACGCACCCACGCCCATCCGGCGCCGGCCCCGGTGCTGCCCCGACGGGCACCCGCTCACTCCTCCCACCTCGACCAGCCCACCGGCGAGGGCTGGATCGCGGTTGGCGACGCCGCCAGCGCCTTCGACCCGATCTCCTCACAGGGCATCCTCACCGCCCTCTACACCGGCATGACCGGCGCAGCGGCCCTTCACGCCCACCTCGACGGCGACACCGGCGCCCTGGACGCGTACCGCACCAACGTGGCCGCGCTCCTGGCCGCGTACCGGCGCAACCACCACGCCGTGTACGCGCTGGAACACCGCTGGCATGACCGGCCCTTCTGGCAACGCCGACACGCCACCCTCGCGCAGCACACAACCCGAAAGGAATCAGCATGACTGCCCGACACGACCACGAGGACCCCTCCGTCCACTCCTTCATCCTGTCCGGCCGGGACACGGTCTTCGGCTACCACCTGGCCATGTTCGGCATGGCCGAGCACCGCTACCAGGTCGTGCTCCAGTACGACCTGCCCACCGACATCGTCGACACCTACCTCAAGGACCAGGCCGAGCACCCCGCCAGCTGGCACGCGGTGCGCAACACCGCGAACATGGTCCTTCCCCCGATCGGCGACGGCACAGTCACCGAGTACCCGGCCCGGCTCGACCGGGTCACCCAGACCGGCAACGGCGAGGACCGGATCTGGGAACCCATCTCGGGCGGCTTCACCGCCCGGATCAAGCGGGTACTGAACTTCCGCCGCTTCAGCGAGGAGCCCTTCCCCGCCCACCTCACCTACCTCATCTACGGCCGGGGCGACGAGGCCCATATCGCCCACCGCCTGGTCAACCGCCCCCACTTCGAGCAGATCTCCACCCTGCGACAGGTGCCCGCCGGTGTCACCCAGGACGACCTGGCCAGTGCCTTCGAGGTGACCATCCCCTCGGTCCCCGACAACGGGCACAACGGCCTCCCCTGGACCACCAGGCCCCTGCCCGAACGCACCTACGACGCCCAGCTCCACCGCGGCAAGGCGGGCCCCGTACCGATCACGCTCGACATCGGCGACGAAGCCTGGTGGAACATCACCACCCTCAACGCCTGAGCCGTACGGCCGCAGACCAGCACACACCCCTGGCCCGCGGCCGCCCAGGACCGGACTTCAAGCTCCCCAACCCGATGTACTTCCTGCCCTGACCCGGCAGACCCCCCGGCTACCGCGCGGCAGCAGTCTGCCCCGCGGTCGGGTACGCCCGGGCCGCACCGTGCCGCGCCCCTCCCCGGGGCGCGGCACCCGGGACGGCCACCAGACCCCGGCCAGGGCGCCGCGGAGCCCACCGGCGCCTGAGCACAACGGAGCCGACGCATGCTACAAGCGTGGGCGCAACCGGCCGACTCCACGAAGGGCGCGCAGCCCCTCCACACCAGGGCCCTCTCCCGATCCCGGCGCAGTCCCGCGCGGCGACCACGCCCCGGTCCCGGTCGCCGGCCTGCACCTCGACCGCGACAGCAGCCGCATCCTCGGCAACCTTCTGCTCGGATGGCCATGGGTCTTCCAGGACGGTCAACGCGGTGACCCGGAGCACTCGCACTCACGCCTTCGGAGCGGCCCTGCCGTACAAGGCAGCGAGCCACTGGACCCCGTAGTCGAAGGGCACCCATCTGTGCCCAACCACACAGACAACCCCGACGACCGTCGTGCCGGAAAGGACCACATCCGCGCACCCACACGCGTGCCGCCTCCGGCCCAACCATCAGACAGCAGCCACATACAACCCAACACCCATGTCCCACTCCCTGCGACGAACGCCGAACCCTACGCTGCACATGTGGGACATCGAGATACGCCGGTATCACCCCGCCCCCGACCCCGCAGCGGCGACCATGGCATCCCCCCGGATCGCGCCACGATCGCCGCTGCGGGCACCCGCGATCGGCCGCCGCTCGGACCAGGACAACCCTCGCGCTGACATCGACGGCGAAGATCCCTTGCGCCTGAGTGGTGAGAAGGCGTGACCAAGAGCAGTCGGCACGCTGTGGCGCCGAAGCGATGCCGATCGCCCGGGTCGCCTCCGAAGTGGGCTGGAAGTCCGGGGTGCGCGATTCGCCCCCCGGTCCATCTGAGCGAACACCGCGCGGCACGGCTGTTCCACAGGCGACGGGATGGACGATCATCGCCTACCTGACCCGCTATCGGCTCAGCGTCGCCAGGGGTCGAGGTGACGGTGATCGGCGCCAGTTCGGCGGACAGCAGGTCACACAGCGCGACGCCGCCGGCTCGCCCGACGGGCCCGGAGACCACCACAACCTCGGGATCGAGCAGGCAGGTGACGGCCGCGAGCCCGAGCGCGACCTGTGCAGCGAGCTCGTGACGGGACTCGGTCACCGGCGACAGCTCCCCTCGCATCCCGCGCGGCCTGCCCTGTCCGCGAACCGCAGGCCGCCGCACACCTCCAGACTCGCCCTGCGCGCCGACTTCGAGCAACCCGTACCCGGCCCGCGCACGGCTCAGGATGCAGAGGTTCCACGATGGGACAACTCTGGAACCAAGGCGCGTCCACGGAGCCGGCGGACTGCCGGGGCCAGCCCGTAGATCAGCACCGCTCGACGCCAGGCCATGCCAAGCCACACCCCGTAGACCTGGGACCCACACCGATAGGAGGCAGCGGTCATGACCATTGCACGGGACATCATGCACGCCGGAGCGACCTGCGTGCAGGAGAACGAAACGCTGGAAGCGGCCGCGCGGCGGATGCGCGAACTGGATGTCGGAGCCCTGCCGATCTGTGGTGCCGACGACCGGCTCCAAGGGATCATCACCGACCGCGACATCGTGGTGAAGTGCCTCGCCGAAGGCGGGAACCCCACGACCACGACAGCAGGCGAGCTCGCACAGGGCAAGCCGATCACCGTGCACGCCGACGCCGACCAGGCCGAAGTCCTGCAGACCATGGAGGAGCACCGGATCCGACGCCTGCCGGTCATCGAGGCCCACCGACTGGTCGGCATGATCAGCGAGGCCGACATCGCGCGACACCTGAACCAACACGAGCTCGCCGAGTTCGTCGAGGCCATCTGCGCCCCCGCCTGACCATCCGCAGTGAGCGCCGCCAATGGCCTCGCAGAGCATCACCCGGGGCGAGCTGACGCATCTCGGCGTCGAATCCGGCTGGGAGGAACCGGCGGACGCAGCCGATATCCGCGCGGTCGTCGGCACCGGCGCGGAACCCGTCGTCCCCCGCGCCCATCTGATTGGCGGTGAGCCCGCTCCTGGCCGCCTGTACAGGACGAACAAACGGCCAGCGCCACGACGACCAGGGCTGCCAAGAGCAGGACACCCAGCAGAGCCAACGCGTGGCTGCTGCCCCTGCGAGGCTCGGTCTTCATGCCGCCCACCGCCCTTTTCCAGTGTCCATGCACGCCGGACAGACTCGTACCCGACATGGGCCGACCGACCCCGTGGCCTATGACCCCAGGGCAGGCGCAGCTCAGACTGGTGGGAGCGGTGTCACGGTACGCGTGTCCGCTGCGGTGTTCAGGCCATGGCTTCGCGTTCGCCGTCGCCGTCGCCCTCGTCGAGGTGCCGGCGCAGGTCGCCGATGCCCGGTTCGAGTGAGAGCCGGGTGATGAGCCGTTCCAGGGCGTGGGCGGGGTCGCCGAGAAGGCCGCTGACGGTCCTGTGGGACATCCCGTGGTGCGCCGGGCAACGTCATGTCCGACCTCGTACGGGCGAATGCGCCCGCCGCGCCGTCGTGTCAGCGGCACGGCCGGGCCGTCCGTGGTCATCGTTGCCGGTATGACCCCGTTCACGAAGCCACTGGTCCGCGCGATGGCCGCGCTGGCCCTCACCACCACGCTCCTCGGCCTGCAGGCCCCAGCCGGCACCGCGGACGCCCCTCCGATCGCCGGTGTGCAGTACGTCCGGCTCCAGCACCCGGTGCCGGCCTCGCCGCGCGAGGTGACCGAGGTCTTCTGGTACAACTGCTCGCACTCCTACCAGCTCGCGCAGCCGCTGCGCGACTGGGCGGCCCGGCAGAACCCACCGGTGACGATCCGCCACATCCCCGCCGCCTGGCCGGACCAGCCGCAGATGATGGCCTACGCCCGGCTCTACTACACCCTGGACCGGCTGGGACTGTCCGACATCCTGGAACAGTCGGTGTTCCACGCGGTCCGCGACGAGCACTGGGACCTGACCCAGCCCGACACGCTCAGCCAGTGGGCCCAGACGCAGGGAATCGACCCCCAGCTGCTGATGGACGCCTGGAACTCACCCGAGGTACAGCAGGAAGTCCAGGACGCACCAGCCCTGCGGGAACGCTACGAAGTCCACGAGATGCCCAGCGTGATCATCGGCGGCACCTACCGAACCTCACCGTTCCTCGCCCCCGGCGGCGTACCGGGAACCATCCCCGTCGTCGACTACCTGCTGCACCACAGCCACTGACGCGCAGACGACGCCGTCGGCGACGCGTCCAGTGCCACCCGGGAACGCCACCGCCGTCGCGGTCCGTTCCGCCCACGCCGGACTGCGGCGCAGCAGGGCAGTGGCAGAAGCCGTGGCAAGTGCCGTGGCGCGTCCGGCGAGGGCGAGGTGGTCCAGAGCGGCGAGGATCACCGAGGGGTGTCGCTTGCGCGGCATGGGCCTGGTCACCCCACCGCGCACCCCGGGCCGCACGCCGGGCCCTCCGGCTGCACACCGGCGCGGTGCCCGCCGGGCGCTCCCGGCCAGGCCCGCACCCTCCACGGTCGGGCCACTCCAGTCACAGTTGAAACCGCAACCATATGGGGAATCGGGAGCAGCTCCGGCCGTGTCCGCGTGTTCACAGGACGGAACGCCGCCGGACGAGCCGTTCCCGGCACACACACGCTCAAGGCCGGGGACGGCCACCCCATGTTTCCTCGCGCTCCGCAACCACCGGCTCCCCCACGCAGCGGCTTTCCCCGCGCGCCGCAACCAGCCCACGGCGCTGCCGGTGCAGCGAGTCCGGGCAGCGCCGCTGCCACGCGCCCTGGTACCCGGGGCCACGGCGCGAACAGGGAATCGCCAACATCTGTGCCGTGCCAGGTCAGTTGGGGTGTCGCCACACAGTTCAGGGTTCGCGGTGGCGGGTGTTGGCCGCGACTCCCCGCGGTCCCCGATTTTGCCGCTGCCATATGCGGTGACAGGGAACGTGCGCGATGCCAGAGTAGGTCCGTACACGCAACAGTGCGGGACTCCGGCCGGACCCTGCCTCCGTGTCCCGGCGCCCATATCCGCGGCGCCGGACCCCCGAGCACCCTTCGCCTCAGCACACCCCTGCCCGCACCGTGCCGGGCCGGGGCCGGAGAGGAACGACATGGGTTCATGGCAGTGGAACGACCAGCAGAAGCCCTCGGCCACCGTGGGCGTGCGCGCCACCGCGGGGATCATCACCATGAAGGACGACCCGCAGGCCGTCCAGCGCCCGTACGTGTTCGTGCGCGGCTACGACTCGCACCTGCACGTCAACTGGTGGGACGGCAAGGCCTGGCTCTGGAGCGACCAGGGCACACCGGCCGGGCGCACCGTCCTGGAGTCGGTCGGCGCCGTCACCATGCAGGACAACCCGAGCGCGGCGCAGCGCCCGTACGCCTTCGTCATCACCGACGACTCCCGGCTGTGGGTGAACTGGTGGGACGGCAGCCAGTGGAACTGGAGCGACCAGGGCGCGCCCGCCGGGCGTTCGGTGCGTGAGGGCGTGGGGGTCGTCACGATGCAGGACAACGCGAGCGCGGTGCAGCGCCCGTACGTCTTCGTGATCACCGACGACTTCCGGCTGTGGGTGAACTGGTGGGACGGTGCCGCGTGGCACTGGAACGAGCAGGGCACGCCGCCCAGTCGGGCGATCTCCCGTCCGCTGGGCGTCACCACGGTCCGCGACACCCCCGGTGCCGCGACCCGCCCCTACGCCTTCGTCATCACCGCCGACTCCCAGGTCTGGGTCAACTGGTGGGACGGCGGCAAGTGGAACTGGAGCAACCAGGGAGCGCCCTCGGGGCAGCCGGTGAAGAAGGGCGCCGGCATCGTCAACGTCCGTGACAACCCGAACGCGGCGGACCGGCCGTACGTCTTCGTCCAGGGCTTCGACTCGAACCTGTACGTGAACTGGTGGGACGGCAGCCAGTGGAACTGGAGCAGCCAGGGGGCGCCCAGCGGGCGGCTCATCCTCGACTCCGTCGGCGCCGTCACGATGATGGACGACCCCAGCGCCTTCACCCGCCCGTACGCCTTCGTCATCACCGACGACTCCCAGCTGTGGGTCAACTGGTGGGACGGCGGCAAGTGGAACTGGAGCGACCAGGGAGCCCCAGGCGGGCGCATCCTTGAGCGGCCCGGCGAGGTGGTGACCATGCAGGACAACCCGAGCGCGGTCCAGCGCCCGTACGCCTTTGCCATCACCGACGACTCCGACCTGTGGGTCAACTGGTGGTCAGCACCCTGACAACGAACGGCGAGTGGGCCTGCGGGAACGGACTCCGCAGGCCCACCACGCCGACACCCACGGCACGTCCCTGACCAGACGTCACCTGGAACCGGCCGGCGTGCCGATACCGGCAGCCCGCCGGCCGCGCCCCGGACCCGGACGCGGGACCAGACGCAGCAATTGCCTCCACTGGAGCCCTGAGCTCCCACGCCGTGATCGCCTCCCTCTGGTCGTCCAGGCCCGGTAGCCGGCCCGGCTCGCTCCGTCTCCCCTTCCGTTTCACTGCGTCAGTACTCCCGTGGACGCGGCGAAGCGCTTTGCACGCGCGCGTCCAGGTGTGTTCATCGGTCCGCGCGTAGGTGCGGGCATGACTTTTGAGGAGTTCGGTGATCGACAACAAGGGCCTGGTCAAGGTCTACAGCGACACGACGTACGTGTGGACGACCCTGGTGCGCCATGCGGGCACGACGGTGGCGTTCGCGATGGACGACAAGCGGCGGATCTTCTACAGCGTCCTGAACATGGACCTGCAGGACAGCGTGCGCGGGCCGCTGGATGTGGAGTACTGGAACTCCGACCCGGTGCTGTTGCCGTTCCCGGGCGAGATCATCGACTCGGCCGCGGGGGCGGCGCCCTTGGTGGCGGGGCCGGCTGTGCCGGGGGTGGCGGCGATGCCGACGGTCAAGAACGGTGGCACCACCGAGGTGGCGCCGGACCTGCTGATCGTCGAAGACCGTGACCCGTTCCTGTCCTCTACGGCACGGTTGACGGCGCTGGCGCCGGTCCAGGTGGTCTCCGACGGCCGCTACCTGCTGGTGTTCCGCCAGTCGGTCACCGGCAGCGACGCGAACGTGGTGTTCCGGACCACCAGCGGCGGTCTGTCCGGTGACCCAGCGCGCAGCGACTACATGTTGGTGAACGGTGCGAAGGTGCCCGTGGTGGACGCCTCACTGCTGTGCGACCGGTTCGTGCTGGCCGGCTCGGTGCTCAAACCGGTGGTGGAGGTGCGCTACCAGCGCTCGCGCAGCAAGCTCTTCCCCGCTTCCGAGGGCACGGACACGCTGGGGACGCGTGACATGGAGGGCGTGCTGTTCTACGAGCCCACCGTGAAGCTGTCGTTCGTACGGCCGCTGACCCGCGGGGCGTTCAGCGTGCTCTTACTGCCGACCGCGGTGGAGTCCGTCGCACGCTGGCAGATTTTCGCCGCCGACGACGCCACCGGTCGGATCGACAGCTTCAGCTGCGAGCAGAGCGCGGACGGCCTGTTCAACATCGAGGGCACCCAGCTGTGGACCAGCCCCGACGCCAGGTTCCGGCGCTCTGTGCTGGAGCGGGCCCCGGGCATCGATCCGAACACGAACCTGCCGCTGGTGCCGGTGCCGGCCACCAGCGACCGGGCCGGGACCGCACTGCGGTTCGACGCGTCCAAGGGCGGGTTCGTGCAGGTGAGTGACAAGCAGGTCCCGGTGACGGGCAGGTTCACCGTGGAGGCGTGGATCAGGCCGGCCAAGCCCGGCGGGTCGATCCTCGGCAGCTTCGACGAGAACCGCAGGGGCAGCTACAGCCTGAGCCTTGACGGTGACGGCCGCCTGGTGGTCCGGCAGGTCGTGCAGAACCAGCCGGTGTGGACCCTGACCGGCACCACCGTGCTGCCGATGGGCGTGTACTGCCATGTCGCCGCGGTGTTCGACGGGACCTCGGCGACCCTGTACGTCAACGGCGCGGGCGTGGGCACCACGGCGGCGACCCCGGCTCCCAGCCCCTGCGACGGCATCATCGTCGGGGCCCGCAGTTCGGGCGGCACACCGGTGGATCTGTTCACCGGCGATCTCGACGAGGTGCGGATCTGGAGCGTGGCCCGCAGCGACTTCACCGACCGCGGGCGCCGCCTGACGGGGATCGAACCCGGCCTGGTGGCCTATTACCGAATGGACGAGGGCAGCGGGTCCACGATGGGCGACTCGACGCCCAACGCCAACGACGGCCGGTTGACCGGTGGTCCGGTGTGGACGGCCTCGGACGCGCCGATCGGCGACGGCCCGGGGCTGTCACGCGACAGCTTCACCTTCAAGGACCGCAAGGCCGCCGTCGGGATCGCCTCGACGCTGTACTACCAGCAGGAGCCGAGCACCACCGGCTACGGTGTGCAGCCCACCCAGGAGAAGAAGCAGGGCCGGGTGCTGATGGCGACCGCCACCACCGGGCCCGCCCCGGCCGGCGGGTCGGCGGAGCGCGCCTACGTCTCCACGTTGGACTTCGCGGTGACCAAGGACGGGCGCCTGGCGATGGTGCCCGCCCAGATCCCGCTCACCGCGATCGGGCCGGCCGACCCAACGGCCGACCTGGACAAGCTCGGCGCGGCGCAGGGCGCGGTGGCCACCGCCAAGGCGACGCTCAACGCCGACCAGCTGCTGGCCGACAGCTGGGAGCAGACGTTCGCGCGGATCGCCACCGTCGACAAGCAGTTGGCCGACAACAACCCGAACAACTGGAACAACATGTTCCCGGCGTTGCGGCAACCGCAGGTCTCCTTCCAGAACGACCTGCTCCGCATCAGGACCGGTCTGGTGAGCCAGATCCCGCAGATCACGGCCGCCTCGCAGCGCCTCGGCGCGGACCAGGCGGCGCTGACCGCCGCCGAGAACACGCTTGCGGCCCTGTCGGGCCGGATGAAGGGCGGATCGGAGTCGGTGCTGCCGATGCCGCTGGTGGGCGTCGACCGGGCCGGGATGAGCGTGTTCGGCGCGCTGCTGACGTTCGCGTGGACCACCGACGCTCCCGCCCTGCTGGACAGTTCCACCGGCGATGTCGTGCTGTACTTCCGCGGCGGCAGCGGGCAGTTCTTCTCCACGTACTACCCGACCAGCGTCTCGCGGGCCACCAAGTCGATCACGGTCGGCGCGGGCAGTGTGCAGCTGATCGCCCGGGACACCGCCGCGAACCTGGCCGACTTCACCGTCACCATCACCGATGGGGCCACCGGCGACCTGTGCACGGTGACGGTCACCCGCGGCGCGGCCACCGAGACCTTCACCGGCGTGCCCCGTGCCGCCTCCGCGCTGGGCGCCGTCCTCAACGGTGCCCCGAGGCGCGGACCGCTGCTGGGCACCGTGCTGTCCGCCCAGGACACGATCGTCGAACTCGCCGCCCCGCTGACCACCTCGCTGGCCGCCGGTGCGGCGATCTCGGTGGGCGGTAAGGTCCGCACCGTCGCCGACCCGGCTCCGGCCGGCACCACCAAGTTCAACGTCACCCGCGACGGGCTGGCGTCCGCGACCGGCGCGCAGGTGCACACCGTCGTGTACGACTACGCGGGCGCCTCCTGCACCGTTGCGGGGGTGCGGCTGACGGCCGGATCGCAGATCGTCAGCGCGACCACGGTCAACGCCACCGCCGCGGTGCCCAACGGCACGGCCGCGGACCTGACCGGGGCCCTGACCCCGCGCTGGCGCGGCGGCGCCCCCGGACGCGCGCTGTCCTTCGACGGCAAAGCCCAGTACCTGTCCACGCCGCTGGACCCGGCGAAGGTCTATCCGGCCGCCGACCTGACCATCGAGGCGTGGGTCAACCCGACGTTCGTCAATGGCCGCGCGAGGATCGTCCACACCTCCAGCAGCGCCGGAACGAAGGACTACGGGCTCGGCCTGGAGGCCAAAGCGGCCAGCAGCGGCATGCTGTTCTACAAGACCGACTGGGTGGACTGCGGTGACACCCTGGCGCTGGCCGGCACCGACTTCACCATCGAGATGTGGGCACAGCGAGCCAACAACGAGACGGGCACCATCCTGTTCGGCCACGGTGCGCCAACCATGGAGGGGAGCCTGCTCCTGTACTTCGACAACAGCGGCCAGTTCAGCTTCGGACCGTTCGGGCAGGCCCTGATGACCCCGTTGTCCTACCCCGACCTGGAGTGGCACCACTGGGCCGCGACCTACTCGGCCTCGACCCGGCAGCGGACCGTCTACCGCGACGGGGTGCAGGTCGCCCAGGACACCGCGGCCAGCACCTACGCAGGGGTGGGCAAGACCTTGCTCGCCTCCGCGACATTCATGCCCGCGGGCAGCATCGTCTCGCTGGACGAGGTACGCGTATGGAACCGGGTGCGTACCGCGCAGGACATCACCGCGTCCATGAACAAGCAGCTCAGCGGCCAGGAAGCGAACTTGCTGGCCTACTGGAACTTCGCCAACCTGTCGGTGGCGGACCGCTCGGGCAACCGCCACAACGGGCAGATCATCGGCGGCCCCACGCAGGTGGACTCGGGCCTGCGGGGCTACGCACTGATCGGCACGGTCGGGTCGCAGTTCGTCCGCAGCTCCGAGGCCTTCCCGGCTGGGGACTGGGGGCATGTGGCGATGTCGTTCCAGCAGGAATGGGCGATACGGCTGGACGGGTCGGGCTACCTGGACGCCGGCGGCGCCGCAGGGCTCGACCTGGCCGACGACCTGACCATCGAGGCGTTCGTGAAACTCGACACGCTCGGTGTGGTGCAGGGCCTGGTCAGCAAAGGCGCCGTGCTCGCGGGCATCCCCGGCACCGGGGTCCCCTACTCCTTCTACGTCGACCCCGACGGGCAACTGGCCTTCACCTTCGAGGCCGGCGCAGGCGGCGCCGACGCGAGACAGGTCTACCGCTCCGGCCCCGGCAACACCGTCAAAGCGGGGGTGTTCACCAAGGTCGCCGTCACCCGCAAGACCAACGCCGACAAGGACGCCACGGTCGCGATCCGCTTCTACATCGACGGCAAGCCCGTAGGACCCGACCCGTACACCTACACCGGTGCCAAGCCGGTGGGCAACGACGCCAACGTAGAGCTGGGCAGGCACCGGATACGCACCATGCCCTTCGCGCTGAGCGGGGCCCTGTCGGAAGTCCGGATCTGGAACGTCGCCCGCGACAAGGGCCAGATCGGCGCCGGGATCACCGCCAAGGCCCAGGGCCTGACCGCCTGGTGGACCTTCCCCGAGGCCGTCGGCACCACCACAGCGGACGGCTGCGGCTCCTTCCCGGCCACCCTGCGCGGCGTACGCAGGGTGCCCACCGTCGACCCGCTGGGCAACCGTTACACGTTCTACCGCAACGGCACCCCCACCACCGCGGTCCAGGTCACCACCGCCTCCGACCCGCTGCTCACCCAGGGGCGCGGCAGCAGTGCGCTCACCGTAGGGGGGCGCCTGGGCACCGACGGCAAGCTCAGCGACGCGTTCACCGGCGTGCTGGACGAGATCCGGATCTGGCGCACCGCCCGCACCCGCGAGCAGATCCTGGACACCCTGTTCTGCCGGATGCGCGGGGACCGCAAGGACCTCATCGCCTACTACCCCTTCGACGACGCCTCCACCGTGGCCGGCGCAACGGTGACCGACGCGGGTCTGGCAGGTTTGGACCTGGCGCCCTCCAGCCCGGCCCCGGGCATCGCGCTGTCCAGCGCGCCGATCTCGGACGACGCCGCGCAGGTCCGCTCCGCGCTGACCGGCGTCGCCAACTCCTTCAACGCCCTGGTCACCGGGACCCCGGCGGCATCGGAGTACGCCGACGTGCAACTCGACGCCAAGGGCCAGGTCATCGGGGTGATGAAGCGGGCCTACACCTCGCTCCAGGCTGGCTCGTGGGTGCTGACCGGCGGCTTCAAGGTCGGCGACCTGACCACCACCTGGGTCGGGCAGGCCCAGTACGACCCCCAGCTGATCGGCTACCTGGAAGGCGCGCCACCGGTCCCCTCGGAGAACATGATCGCCGGCCTCGGCACCGACGACTGGACCGACAAGTCCTCGGTCAGCTTCGTACAGGCCGACGAAGTCACGAACACCATGTCATCGGACTACAAGACCAGCTTCGACATGACCGCCAAGAGCACCTATGAGCTCAGCGTGACCGGCGAGACCACCATGGTCGTCGCCCCGCTGGGCATCGGCACCGCCAAGCCCATCAAGGTCAAGGGCGGCTACACCGGCACCTCCGAACTGAAGTACTCCAACAGCTGGAGCAACAACACCGAGGTCTCCCAGGGCACCGGCACCACCCGCACCAGCTCGGTCACCCTCACCGGCCGCTGGGAGAGCAACGACCCCGCCAAGCAGGCCAATCCCACCGCCGGCCAGCGCTGGATACCCGCCAACACCGGCTTCGCGGTCGTCCAGTCCGACACCGCCGACATGTACGCGCTCCGGCTGGCCCACTCCGGCGCCCTGGTCGCCTACCGGATGCTGCCCAACCCCGACATCCCCCGTGACTGGAACATCATCGCCTTCCCGATCAACCCCCTCTACACCAAGCAGGGCACCCTGGACGGCCTCATCGGCTACGCCGCCACCGGCCCCAACAACACGCTGGTCGGCTGCCCCGACCCCGCCTACCCCAAGGCCGCCGACACCGGCACGTCCAAGGGCGAATTCAGCTACTACCGCCCCCGCGAGGCGTACGCGATCAAACGCCGTATCCAGCGCGAGGAACAGCAGCTCCAGGGCTTCTACGAGTCGCTCAACACCGACGCCACATCCACGGCCCCCGACCCGGTGGCCGCCGGTGCCACCCGGGTGCTGAACGGCATGATGGGCGGCACCGGCTCCAGCGCAGCCCTGAGCGGAACCGGCGGCAGTGCGGACGCGGCCACGGGGCGCGCGGCCAACAAGGCCGCCTCGCGCCGCAACCTGGCGAACACCTACGTGTGGACCGCAGCCGGCGGCCTGTTCACCGAGGCCACCACCACCACCGACCAGGTCACCCAGGTCACCAGCAGCGACTACACCGTCAGCGGCAGCATCTCCTTCGGCGGCCTGATCGAGGTCGAGGCGGGCGCGATCGGCTTCAAGGCCACGTGCGACGTCGCCCTGGGCGGCGGCCACACAGTGACCCGCAGCAGGAGCAAGGCATCCCAGCGGACGTTCAGCCTGGACGTCGTCGCCGGAGCCGGCCGCAACCTCCAGCAGTACAACGGCACCACGCCTGTCCTCGACGGCGCCGGGCAGCCCGTGCTCGCGCCCGGACGCGTCGACGCCTACCGCTTCATGAGTTTCTACCTCGACAGTTCGGCCGACAACTTCGAGGACTTCTACGGCAAGGTCGTCGACCCCCAGTGGCTGGAGACCGGCTCCGACCCCAACGCCCTCGCCCTGCGCCAGACCCGGCAGAGCCACCGCAAACCCCCCTGCTGGCGAATCCTGCACCGGGTCACCTTCGTCAGCCGCGTCCAGGACACCACCACCGCGGCTCCCTCCCTCGCCAAGGCCATGGGCGCCCTCGGCATCACCAGCGACTACCAGCTCATCAAGAGACTGGAGCCCTACCTGGTCGGCGCCACCACCAATCCCGGCGACCTGACCACCGCAGCCAAAACCGCCATCACCGCCCACTTCCCCGCACTGGCCCCCTACACCGACACCATCACCACCCGCCTGGCCGACTACTACACCCTCACCCCCACCACCCCCGCCCCGACCCCGGTCCCGGCTCCCGCACCCGCTCCAACCAGCACACTGACCGCCGACACCACCACGGTCGCCCGTGGAGGAAGCATCACCTTCCAGTACGCCACCGCACCGGCAACCACCACCCCCAAGAACTGGATCGGCATCTACCCCCCGGGCGTGACACCGCCCGGGGGAGGCGAATCCCTCGCCTTCCTCTACGCCCCCAACGCCAGTGGAAGCCTGACCTTCCCCACCACCGGCCGCATCGCAGCCCCCGGAACCTACGCGGCCTGGTACCTCTACAACGACGTCTACACCCCCCTGGCCGGCCCCCTCCCCTTCACCGTGAACTAACCCACCCCGACCCGGCACCACGCCGCCCGCCCCCGCTCGCGGCATCAGTCCGGCGGCACCGGGCAACCCCACCGGTGCCGCCGTCGGCCCAGACCTCGGCCCGGCCGTCGAAGGGGCCGGCGACAGGGCCGTCGGCGGGTCGGCGGGTCGGCTGGAGTGAGTCATCGAGTTCTCCCGGGGCCGGCGCAGGGTGGTGCCTGCACAAGACGCGGGTCATGCCGCACCCGACAGCCGGGCCCGCCGTAGCACCCCGGCGGGAGATTCTTCGGCCGCCCGTACAGGGAGCAGTGCAGACTGTTCCGTGCCGGGGCCCGGGGCGAGGCGGGGACGGTCACGGCCATGTCGGGTCCTCGGGGTCGGTGAGGTCGTAGCAGAAGTCCAGCGCTCGGGGCCGGCCGATGAGCAGCATGTAGACGGCGTCCTCACCGGCGCCGGCCAGCACTGCGGCCTCGGTTTCGGCTTCGTCGAAGTTGCGTACCGGGCGGCAGAAGAGTCCGGACGCTGCGGCGGCGGAGCACACGTGCTGGGCGGCGGCCCCGGCGGTCAGCAGCAGGTTCGGATATCCGTCCGCGCCCTCCTGCCGGACCGTGGCGTCCACCTCGCCGGTCATCACCCACACCAGGTTCAGCCCGGTGACGTCGACCTCCGCCGGGCCGAAGCCGGAGGCGGACTGGAGCCACTCCGTGGCCGGTCCGCGTTGCAGGAGTACCAACCCGTGTGAATCCGCCGACGCTCCGTCCAGCCTGTGGACTCCGTCGTGGATGCCGGTCACCCCGCGGACGGCGAGTCGGTGCCGCAGCCTGGCCACCCCGGGCCGGTCCGCCGGTGTGCGGGCCAACGAGCCGACAGGGGGGCGGCTGTCGCGGATCAGGCGGTGCAGCAGTTCGGCGGCCAGCGGTCGGGGATCCGCGGACAGGCCGCGGGGACCGAGCGCCCCGCTGCGTACTGGGGCGACCTGGCGCCAGGGCCGGACTGTTGACCCATCTGGACTGGGTCTCAATTCCTGGGTGAACGTCAGCTCGACCATGGCGTCGGATGTACCGCCGGTGCCCCCGACTGAGGTCCGCACGGCCAGCCCGGCAGCGAGGCCCGCCTCGACCAGCGCGGAGCTGAGATGCCCGGCCTCCAGTAGCGTCAGCGCCTCGCGCAGGGTGCCGTATCCCTCGGACAGTCGGCCTGGGTCCACAGTCAGTTCGACGGTGACCGAGGAGACCGCGGAGAGTCTCGGCAGCTGCCCCTCTCCCTCCAGACGGAGTCTCACCGGATCGACGGCCCACCGCTGTCCGGCGATCCGCAAGGCCGTGTCCGCGAGATAGGCGCAGCGTGGGGACGGGTAGGCCCGGTGGTCGTTGTGGGCGTTCCAGGGCTCCCAACGGCGTGGGGCCAGCGCAGCGGTCAACGCCCGCACCAGGGCCGGGCCGAACGACGGGATGTCGGCGAGGGCGCTCAGGGCCACGGTGTGCGCTGCTCGGTTCCGGACCGGGTGCACTGCACGGGCCGGTGCCCGGACCGACTTGCCGGGTCCATGCGCGTAGGCCGCAGCCAGCGCGGTTCGCTCACGGTCGAGGCGCGGGACATGGGTGCCGCGAAGGTCGGCGGGCACGACGTCTGGGCGCGGAGGGTCGGTCATACCTGCCCGTTCAGGGAAAGGGGTGAGGGTCGAGGGCCAGTTCCCGGTATGCGGGGCGGGCCGACAGCCGGCCCAGCCGCCAGGGCACGTCCAGCAGTCGTGGGATGCCTCGGGTGCGGCGGTAGACATGGCCGAAGGTCATCGGCAGCGCGCCGGGCACCAGCACCTTGGCCGCGTGGAGTCCGAGGGTGTCGCGGACGACCGGGTCGGTCTGGTCGACGACGATGACGTCCATCCCGGCACCCACGACGCGCTCGGCCAGCTCCGTCAGCAAGACCCCGAGGTCCGCGACGGGCTCCGGCGAGCCGGCCCAGATCTCACCCCAGGGCTGTGGCAGCGCGTCGTCCGCGAGCAGGAACTCGTAGCGGGCGCGGGCCTCGGCGAGCGTGTAGAGGTCGGTGTGGTCCTGCAGTGAGGTGATCCGCTGCGGCTCGTTGAGCATCCGTCGCAGCCTGTCCTGCTCCCGTTCCCGCTGGTACGCGCCGGGCCCGATGGACCCGCCGGATGACGTGCGCGCCCGCTCGGCGGTGGTCTGGACGTTGACGAACGCCTCCACCACGGCGGAGCGGATGGCCTGCCGAGGGTCCGGATGCGCGCCCGCCGCGAAGAATGCGTGGGGCGCGGAGGACTTGGCGTCGCGGCAGAGCACGAGCGAGGCCACGGCGGGGACGCCGAAGTCATTGCTGCTGTCGAAGAGCAGCAGGTCGTAGCCGCGGGCGTCGAGTTCATCGACCACATGGCCCACCAGGGGGTCCTCGTGCGGCGGGGCGACCGGGGTCAGCGGGGTCCGCGCATACCAGGCCATCAGGAATGCATCCCGCTCGGCGACTTCGAGCAGGGCGTAGAGGACCGCCTCCTCCAGGCTGTTGCCGAGGCCGCAGCCGTTGGAGGTCTCCAGGATGAACGGCGTCTCGCCACCGGAGCGTGGCGAGTGCGGGAGGCCCCAGTAGGCCACCTGCTCGGGTACCGCCAGCGCCCGGTCGCGGCCCATCGACCAGCCGTACACCCAGTCCGTGGTCAGGTCAGGCGTGTAGTGGGCGAGCCGGAACTGCGGCAGTTCCTCCAGGTGCGGCTCGTACAGCCCGAGCAGGGCCGGATCGAGGGCGCGCTCCTGTCCGAGCTCGGCGAAGCTGCTGCGCACCACGGTCCGCTTTCCGCGGGGGTCCATCCCGGTCATTCGCTCGACGGCCTCGAACAGCGCGATCCGCTCGGCGTCAGCGAAGGTGAGCGCGCGACCGTAGCCGCCGTCGCGTTGCTCCCGGTCACCGACCACGGTGGCCTGGGCGAGGGCCAGCGGATCGGTCCCGCGGCGCGACAAGCTCGCCACCGGGCCCAGCCGCTCGTCGACCAGTGCGGTGCGCAGCCCCGCACCGGTCGTGGCCGGATTGTCCTGCCGTAGCTGGTAGGGGTCGGCCAGGGGGCGTGGAGCAGGAGCGAACCGGGCGCCTTCGGCCGTGTCCTCGGGCAGTGGCCCACAGACCGGGCAGCCACCGCGGCGGGGCCTGGCCCGGTGGGTGGAGCAGGAGCCGTCGTCGGTGCGCACCGCCCACACCGTGCCCGGCCGGTGGGCGCCCGCGGCGAGGGCGTCCGCGGCGAGGGCGGCGAGCAGAGGCAGCATGGTCGGCGCGGGAACGCCGCCGAGGCGCAGATCGCCCTGGCGCCGCGGCGTGCGGCCACCGATGGTCGCCAGTCGCTCCACTTCGGCGCAGCCCAGGCAGGCCGGGGCGTCGCGGTGCAGCAGAGGCCCGATCAACGCGGTGGTGCCGTCGACCCGGACAGGCAGCAGCGTCGCTCCGGTCTTCCAGGCGTGGGCGGACAGGGCCGCGGCCTGCTCGGGGGTCCATTCGTCCAGCGCCACCACGGCGACGCGGGTGGAGACGGAGACGGGGACCGAGTCGGTGCCGGGTCGAGAGTCAGCGCCGGGGTGCGGTGCCGGGGCAACCGGATCCGTCGGCAGGGCAAGAGCGGTCTGAAGGTCCAGGACCGGCCACGCAGCCGGACCGGAGTCGGCCATGGCGGCGGCGAGCAGGTCGCTGAGGCGGTGCGCGTCCGGTGGGGCTCCGGTCACGGCGCGACTCCCACGGAGACCAGTCCGGCCGCTGCCAGGGCCCGGGTCAGCCGGCTGTTCGGCTCCAGCGGCACGGTGGGCGGCGCATCGATGCCGAGCAGAATCCGCATTCTCTGTTGCAGCCCGTCCTCGCGTTGGTACGTGGCGGCGAGCCAGGTCCGTCCATCGGAGGTCGTGGAAGGGTCCGGCTCCTCCGAAGCAGGCAGCGGGAAGGCACCGCAGAGCGCGTGGGCGATGGCCGTCGGGTCACCGCCGGCGGCCCGCCACTGGAGCACTCCCGCTGCGGTCAGCGCGCAGAACGCCGCCGCATCCGCCGCAGTGCTCTCCACCGCCCAACCCAACTGCTCGGCACCAGTGCTCATTTCGGCGTGGTAGAGGCCCGTGGCCAGCCGCCGTAGCCGCAGGTCCGCCTGGACGCCGAAGCGCAGGGTGACCGCCTTGAACCAGCGCCGGGCCTCCGGGGACCGCGCCCACTCCGCTTCGTCCAGCTCCGTGGCTGCGAGGTGCGGACAGCGCAGGCGAACCAGGCGGCGCAGAAGAACCCCCTCGGCGTGCCTGGTGTCGGCGCCCACGACAGCACCGGCTTCGCCGTTCAGCCCGAGCAGGCGTTCGACTGCGCCCAGTGCGGCAGCCAGTCGAGCCCTGCGGCTGTCGGTGCCGATACCGTAGAGAACCACGTCGCCGACGGCGTACTGGGCGAGTCCGGTCGGCAACTGGGGCAGATCGTCGAGATCCACCGGGGGCAGCACCCCGGTCTCGGGGTCGCCCAGCATCTCCACGCGGGTCAGCGCGGTGTCCAGGTCGGCCGGTTCGCCGCCCGGTGGAAGAACGGTCCCGGCCGATGCCGGCCACGGATGGTAGGCGGCGCGCAGCGGGTCGAGGCGGGCGATGAGGGCTGTCGGGTGGCCGGGCGGCGTCGATGCCCCGGCTGCGGCGGCAGCCGGGGTGACGGTCGCCGCGGAGGCGGTGGCGGCGGATGCGGTGGGCGCCGATCGCCTGGCGGCCGGGGCGAAGATGTCCGCGCCGGGGTCGGGCAGTCCGGCGATCGCACACACCAGACGGTGTGCCGCGGCGCCGCCGACCAGCGCCGCGAGGACCGCCGGTGCGGGCGGCCCGGCCGGTAGCCCGATCCGCTCGGCGAGTGCCTCCGCGTCGCGCCGTGCCGACTCGGTGGTTCCGGTCGGGGTCACCAGGCCGACGTCACCGACCGCGGCCACCGCCACCGCTACTTCGTTGGCACTGAGCACGACCGGCACGTTCATCGGATGCGCAGTCAGCCCGCCCATGCCCGATCCGGCCTCGGCCGGCGCGCCGAGGAGCTCTCGCGGGCGGAGCACCCGCACTCCGGCCCCGGTCAGGGCACGGGCAGCGGCAGCGGCGACCGGACCGTCCTCGCCTACGACGACCGCCGCGCACCGCAGCCGTTCCCACGCGTCGAGGGGATCCGGTGCCACCGCCGCCAGCCAGCCGGCGATCCGCGCGGGGGGATCATCGGGGCCGAGCGATTCGCCCCAGCCCGGCGGTATCTCGACCAGCATGTCGTGGTCGTGCAACTGCTGCGCCAGCGTCTCGATCGCGGCCCGGACGGTCGGATTGGGGGCCAGCTCCAGCAAGCCCTGGTGCGAACGGCCGTCAGCCAGGGCCAGCGAGATCAGCTGCCACAGCCGCCACAGGCCGGAGGATCCATTCATGGTGAAACTGGAGCGCGCGCCGCGCACATGGATTCCGTCGCGGATCGGGCAGGCGTGCACAATCGGGCGCAGCCGCAGTGTCAGGGCGGGGCGGGTCACGTCGACCGTCGAGGGAAATGCTCTGGTCACGGCTGGCTCCGGTAGGTCTCGGCGACGATCTCGACGGCACGCTGTCCAGCGGTGGGCTCCGGTAGCGCCTCTTCCAGGATCAGGGTCCCGGGGTAGCGCGCGAGGGTGCGGGACAGGCAGCGCACATGCAGGGCGCTGCCCAGGTCCAGGTACTGGGACTTCGGCGTGCTGAGGTAGGCCGGGATCGCGCGCGGCCCGGCGCCGTTCCCGGAGGCGCCACCGGACGCCTCCGCCGGGGCCGGTGCACGGACGGCGGCGGAGAGGAAGACCCGCTCGGGAATGCCCAGCGCCGCCCGCCAGCGGGCCACCACCTGCGCGGCCGGTCGCCGGTCCAGCTCAGCGCGCCAGGCTCGTGCCATCTCCGCGGGCAGCCGCCACTGGGCGCGGGTGAGGATCACGTCACGGTAGCGCAAGCGGGGCCGGTACCGGACACGCCCCAGGACGGTGTCGAGGTCCCGGCCCGGCACCAGCTCGCTCCCCAGGTTCACCACGTCCCCGCCCAGGTCGTTCGCCAGCGGACGCCAGTGCGCGGGCAGCGCGATCGGCATGAGAAATCCCAGGTAGAGAACGTTGATCAGTTCGCCCGTGGCGGCGACCCGAAGGCGCAGCTGATCACCGACGGTGTCGTGGACCAGCTGGAGCTGCTCCGGCCGAAGCGTGGACCACTCACCGCTGTCGGACACCTCGTCAGCGACGATCCTGGGATGGAGGTTGGCGTTGAATCCACCCACCGGGCGGATCTGCGCGACCCGCTCCGCGGCTCCGAGCGTCGCCGCGAGTTGCGCGGCCACCTGCTCCCTCGCCCGCGGCTCCAGCTGGTCGAGGAATCGGCTGGTGAAGCGGCCCCAGCCGCCGTACACATGGTTGACCAACAGGCGGGTTACGCCGCCGACCGGAACCGGCTGCATAAACACTCCGTAGGACACCGGACGTTGCCGGAGCCAGGTTGGGCTTCGCCGTGCCGCATCGTCGACCACCGGGTCCGGCAGGACCACTTCACCGACCGCCCCTGCGGCGGGGACGGTCGTGCGGACCCTGGCGGCCAACTCCGCGCGCAGGCGCAGCAGATCACGCACTTCACTGCTCAGCCCGGCGTCGACGCCGGGGTCGCCGGGGGCGTCCCGTTCAAGCAGCGAATCGCAGCTCCCGCCGACGCCGAACCGTGCGACGAACCGGTCCCGGGCCACTCGGCGGGCCATCAGGTGTTCGTCGAACAGCTCGAACAGCGGAGCCAGCCGGGCCAGGTCCGGCAGGGCGCCGACACCGTGAGCGGGGCCGAGGTTCAGCACCCAGCGGGTGGTGACGTCCTCAGTCAGTGGCGTGCGGCGACCTCCCGGAGCGGCTCCCGCCAGGGCGAAGGCCCGCGACCAGTGGGACCGGATCCGGGCCAGGCGTTCGGGCCGGGCCGTCGCCGGCAGGGAGGCATAGCTCTCGGTGTCCGCCTCGATGTCGGCGAGGACCACCGCCAGATCAGAGAGGCCGATGTCGACCAACCAGTCGGTCGCCTGGCGGACCATGTCCGCGGCCTGCGGATCGAACGGGCACTCAGGCCGGAGCAGACCCTGACCGATGAGCCCGTCGACATACGCCGCCGCGGCGAGCCGCGCCTGGTCCGGAGCTCCGGGCAGCCGGGCAGCGATGCCGGCGGCGAGATCGTGCGGCCGCGCCGGGCCACCGTCCGCGATGTGGGCCAGCACCTGGCGCAGCGGTGCCGTCAGTGGCAGCGCGACCTGCTCCTCGACGACCATGTCGTGCGGAGAGGCCGCGTCCGCCTCCGGACGCCGGGAGTAGCACACCTGGGCCCCCTCGCAGCGCAGCCCCGTCGCCAGGCGGTGGCCGAGGAATGCGCGCAACTCCACTCGTCGGAGCACTCCTTGGAGGAGTGTGTCCAGCGCCAGCCGCTCCACCCGGGCGACGGCGGTCACAGCGGTGCGCCCGGCTCGGCCCGCTTCCCGCCCCGCGGCGTCCTGGTGCCCCTCACGCCATTCGCCCCAGCCGACCTGCGTGAACCAGGACAGCGGGACTGTCCTGGTGACAGCGCGCATGGCGTACCGCAGTACCGTGGGTTCGGACTTGCGGCCCTGCCGGTCCGGGGCGGCCCCCTGGACGGCCGCCCGCTGCACGGCGCGCAGCAGGTCCTCGCTGGTTCCTGCCACGGCCCGCTGCAGTTCCTCGCTGCGGCAGAGCGCCGCCTGCGCGGTGCGATCGGCCGCCAGCGCCGGGGCGGTGAGAGCGACTATCGCCTGGTCGATCCGATCCATCTCGTCGCGTGCCGACAGCCATTGGTCCAGCAAGGGCAGTTGCTGAGCCAGATCCGCGACTGCCGCCCGCAGCAACGGTCGTGGCGACCGGCCGTTGTGCACATCGCGGCGCAGTGGCACCAGCACCCGCGCACGGACGTCCGCTTCCGCGGTCCCGACCAAGTCATACAGGGCGGCACAGAGTTGGGTGCTGGAGTGTTCGCACCAGCGCGTCAGCTCGACCAGGCGTCCGACGCGTTCGCGGTACTCGGTGCTGACCGGCGCGGGCTCGGGGGCGGCGAGCGCGACCATGCGGACCAGTCCGTACGGTGCCACGGTCACCTCACCCGGGCGGACGCAGGACGCCTCGGCGCTGCGTACTGTCGTGTCGGTCATCCGCTCCCCGTCTCCTCGGCCCGCAGCACCGCCGGTCCGCGCGCCCTGGCCACAGGCATCTCCACGCGCCATGGTCGACGTTCGCAGCCACGTGTTTCGGTGGCATCGGTAGAAGTGCCTAATCGCGTACGTAGGTCTTCGGCAAAGGGGCTTCGGCATCTGATTGCGGTACGGCGGATAGGTACTTCTACCGATGCGGGGTCCCGGCGTACGCCGGACAGTAGCCGTGAAGCCGACTGTGACATCGCGGTCGGTGCCGCCGGTCGGCGCAGGTGAGCCTGGCCGGTCGGAGCAGGACCCTGGCGTCTCCGCCCGAACAGGAAGGACCTTCCATGCCGCAGATCCTCGAAGTCATCGACGCGAAGCACGAGTTCAGCCTCAGCGACCTCGACCTCAGCTCGCTGACCGTGGTCAGCATGCTGCACCACACGGCCACGCCGGACGAGGCCACCATGGGTGCCTCCAGCTGCTGCTCGTGCGTCTGGACCGACCCGCACTGACATATGTCCGGTAGTGGGCAACCGTGCCTGCTCCCGCCTTACGAATCACCGTTGCCTTGATCGGAGAGACATGCCCCAGCTCATCGACCGCCTTGAAACCGAGTCCGCGGGGGACGAGTTCGACCTCGACTCCCTCGACCTGAGTGCACTGACCGTGGTCAGCATGGTGCACGGCACGCCCGCAGCGGACGGAGCAACAGTCGACTACGCCCCCTCGTGCTGCTGCAACAGCTGCATCCACCCCGACTACTGAGGTGACGCGGTCGGGCAGGCGCCTGCCCGACCCACCTCGCCTCACAGTCACCAGTGAAGTAGGCCGCGAAGGGATCATTCGGAGCCGATACCGTCGCCTCCGAGCAGCAGACGGGTAAGAGCTGTGCGAGAGGAGACGTCGAGTTTTCGGTAGATCCGCGCGAGATGGGCGTCCACGGTGCGTTTGCTGAGGAACAGTTGTTCCGCGACATCGCGGCTGCGCTTGCCGGCGGTGACCAGTGCCGCGATCTGGCGCTCCCGTTCGGTGAGCATGGCCATGAGGCCGGGCCCTGGCGATGCCGGGGTCGTGCTGCGAGAGGTCGCACCCGATGTCAGCATGCCTTGCACGGTGACGGCTTCCTCATGGACCCGAACGGCGCCGTGCAGGTCGGCGAGGTTCACCGCCGAGGCCAGCCAGTGCGCGGCGGTCGCCGATCCGTACGCGTGCTCGGCCGCCTGCGCGCCCACCACCAGCGTCCAGGCATGGTGGATCGGCCTCCCGCCCCGCCGGAACCCGTGCGCGGCCTGCTCGAACAGCCGGGCGGCCAGGTCATGTTCACCCCCGGCCAGGTGCACGATGGCCTGAGCCCGGTCGGCATGCGCTCGTTGGACGGCAAGCCCGAGCCGCCCGGCAGCCGAGTCGGCGGTGCGAGCCCAGCGCCGGGCCGCGCCGGAATCGCCGATGAACAGCGCGGCCGTGGACAGCATCGCCAGCAGCATCGGGTGGTAGTTGGGCTGGAACAGGTGCAGGTCCTCGCCGCCGCCTCCCTCCAACAGGGCCTCGGTGCATCCGGGGGCATCCGCGTTGATCAGCCGGACCATGGCCAGTTGCATGGCCGCGGAACCCGCCCACCAGCCGGGCTGGGCGGTGCGTGCGCTCTCCTCGGCGAGTGCGACGACCTCGGCACCCTCGCTCCGGCTCCGCCCCCAGATCATCGCACCGACCCGCATCGCCTTGCTCATGCTGATCGCGTCGTCCGCGCCGGTGGCCCGGGCGACGCGTTCGGCCTCCAGCGCCCATTGCTCGGCCTGCCTCAGCCTGCCCGCCTCCTGATCGATGTAGGACAGGCCCAGCAGACAGTGCGGCACCATCTGCTGCGGTCCCCCGGCCTGAGCGAGAGCCAGACCGCGGCGGAAATGCCGCTCCGCGGCGGGGTACTCCTCGGTGAACAGCTCGGTGCAGCCGAGCATGGCGAGGAGCTCGGGGGTCCGGGCGGCCGCGGAGTCCGGCAGCCCGTCGACACGTCGGGCGTTGTCGCGGAGCGCGGGTGTCGCGGCGGCCGTGTCGCCGAGGTAGCTGTCACCGAACATGGACAGGACGCGCACCGATGCGACGGACGTGGAATCGGCCCCCGTGTCAGGGTCGCCCTCGCGGCCGGTCGCGGTCCCTCTCGCGGCTTCGCGCACCAGGGTGCGCGCTTGCCGGTAGGTACCCCGGAACAGGTGCAGCATCCCGTACTCGAAGGCGAGTTCGGCGGCTGCGGCGGACAGCGGTCGCGGCAACGCGTCCAGGGCAGTGAGTACGGACGCTTCGGCCTCAGCGAATCGGCCGAGCTGGCGTTCTGCGGCCGCGCGGACGGCGTATGCCTTCAGCTGGAGGTCCTCGGTCAGACCGGTGCGATCGCGCAGGACTTCGTGGGCGATGCTCCGGGCGGCTTCGAGCCTCCCGGCAGCGCTCAGGGCGCTCGAGCACTCCAGCATCAGGGCGGCCCGCTGCGCCGTTGGGCGGTCACCACTCGGCAGGGTCTCCAGGGCAAGACGAAGCCAGCGGACCGCCGTCTCCGGAGCATCCGGGAGAACTTCTGTGGCGCCCCGGGTCAGCAGGCTGACAGCAGTCGGTGCGTCCGTGCCGACGAGGTGCTCGGCATGCCGTGCCTGCTGCACGGCCGAGGCCCCCCGGTCCGCGAGCAGCCGCAGCGCCCGCTGATGGGCGGCCAGGCGGACGGATATCGGGGCACGTTCGTGCGCGACGTGGCGCAGCAGCGGGTGCCGGAAGGCGAATCGCCCGTTCGAGGTGATGGGGCGTACCACGTCGGCCCGCACGAGGTCGCTCAGGGCGTTGAGGGTCTGACCGAGGTCGTGCCCGGAGAGCTCCGCGACGTCCTCCGGTCGGAACGGGTCGCCGAGTACGGCGGCCGTGTGCGCTGCCGTGGCCGCGTCCGGCGTCAGCGCGTCCAGTTCCGCCGTCAGCGCCACGGCCTCTCGGAGCAGTCCGTCGGTGTCGGATCCGGGGCGGTACGGCCAGTGCTCGTGCTCCCAGCCCCCGGCCACGAGCACCCGCAGGTGGCGCGGGTTCCCTCCGGACGCCACGCGCAACTGCTCCGCGAGCACGGGAGAGTCAAGAGGATCGCGGAGGGTGCGACCGCCGGCGGGCGTCCCCGCTCGCAGCGTCGGGCCGGGGTAGGCGACCGCGCCGCTCTCCTCGGGTACACGCCAGTGGCGGAGCAGCGCGGCTACCGCCACGGTGTCCAGCGGTCGCGGGTCGATGCGGACCACGGTGTCGGTCCGCGCGCCGTGGTCCAGCGCCTCAAGCAGCACAGCGCTGGTCCTGCGGGGCTGGTGGGCGAGAGCGAGGACCAGGGGCCCGGGCACGGGGGTTCGGATCAGGCGGGCGGCCAGCCTTGCGGAGGCGGGGTCGCACAGGTGGACGTCGTCCAACAGCAGCATGCCCCCTCCTGCTTCGGCGGCCCAGTCCGCCAGCCGGGTCCGAATCGTGCGCAGGAGCGTCTCGTCGTCGGCCGCCGGCAGGCCGAGCGGGAGGCGGTCCGGCCAGGCCTCGCGGAACACCTGGTACGCGGTGCTGTTCCCGCGCACGGCATGCGCTCGGGCCACCCGGACCCCGCGCCGGCCGGCCAGCTCCGCGAGGACGCTGAGCAGGCGAGTCTTGCCGATCCCCGGATCCCCGGCGATCTCCAGCACAGCCCCCTGCCCGGAGCCCATCGCCTCCACCACCCCAGCGATCCGCGCGGTCTCGGCCTCCCGACCGACCAACCGGTCATGGTTCCCCGGCGAAACTGGAACGAACATGCGTACCTCTCCTGAGGGCAGAGCGGCACCCGTGCTTCCGCCGGGAGCACGGGATGGACTCACCGTGGGACCGAACCATCCTGACGGCCGACCGGCAACACGTAGGCGAGCACGTCGTCGATGCCGTCCAGCGCGAACAGCTCGTGCGCCACGTCATCGTAGAACCCGCCCACCACACCCAGGGACAGTCCGGTGGCCGCTGCCGTGAGCGCCAGATTCTGAGCGAGGTGTCCCGCCTCCAGGAAGGCGAACCGCAGCGCGCGCAGTCCGTAGCGCGCTCGTAGCGCGCCGAGTTCGACGTAGAGGCCGGCAAGCGCGGGAAGCGCCGAGATGTCGACATACGGTTCGGAGGTGTTCCCGCGCCTGAACCACATGGACGCGGCGGCGACCTCATCGGTCGTCGGGGCCGTCCCGATCAGCAGCAGGGTCCTGGTCTCCGGTTCCAGTTCGTACAGGCCCGGGCTCAGACCGGCGACCTCGCGGACGATCAGCCGCAGCCGGGCGACGTACTTCGCGCCGGCGCTCGGGTACGGGCGGGACACGTGGCCACGGGAGTCGGGGGACGCGTGTCCGGCGTGGGCCGACCACAGCAGAGTCCCAAGCTCCTCCGCGCTGGTGGGCGCACCGAGGTCCCCGCGCGCGCACACCCTGCGGTTCATGGCCTCGCCCAGTGGCATGCCCGGCGGCTCCGCGCCGGTCAGGGCCACCCTTGAGCCGGCGGCAGGCCTTCGCCGCGACCGCTGCGCGACCCGCGGGACGTCTCTGGGCCGCTGCCACTCCAGGCGACCGGGCGCGAAGTTGCTGGCGTCGAGGTAGCGGCGGTCCACGGCACCGGGGTGGTCGGCGAAGAAGTCGGTGGTCCCGTCGGGGGCGAGGAGGGACGAGGCGATGAACCAGCAGAGTGAGCGTTCCTCGACGGGCAGTACGCCCATCCGGTTGAGCAGCATGTGCAGTTGCGAGGCCCACACCTGAAGCCAGCGTTCCCGGCCGACCGCCTCCCCCGCATCGCACGCCTCCAGCTGCGATCGTGCCGCGGTGATGCAGGCGGTCCACTGGTCGCGCAGACGTGTCCCGGAGACCCGCGATGCCCCGATGTCGTGCCAGCGGCGGACGATGGCCGCGGACTGGGCCGCCGCCGCGTCGAGTGCCGGGCCCTGGACCGTCATCGGGGCCGGCGTGGTGGTGCCGGAGTGTCCGCGCCAGGAGATCACGCCCCGACGCAGCCACCGGGCCGTGTCGAGGGCGTCGAGGTCGAGGGCGACCGCGGTGGCGAGAATGAAGTCCGTTGCGGCGGACAGTCGTTGGGCCGGCTCCGGCGTGCGCTGGACCGCGGCAGCCGCGATCCTGCTGGACTGGCAGAACACGTCTTCGGCGATGGGCATCGCCGCCGGGCCGCCGTAGCGCTCGGTCTCCGGTTCATAGGCGGCCCCGCATACCTCGCCATGGATGCGCAGTGCCCTGGGGTCATCCGCTGTCCGCCGGTGTGCCTGCTCGATCCGGTCATCGACCGGGTACGGCGCGGAACGCACGGCCTCGGCCAACTGCTCGTGCAGGTCCCGTGTGGTCGCCAGGTCGGCTCCCCGGGCCCTGATCCGCAGGTGGGGGCCGTTCTCGACGTAGCGGATGAAGAACCACTCCTCGATCCGGCCGGTCGCGTGCAGAGCATCCATCAGCGGCGTCAGTGTCGCGGTGACAAAGGCATCAGTGTCCTGGGGCCGCCAGTAGAGAAAGCAGTGCATGCTGCTCCACGTCCTGGCGCGGGACGAAGCGGGGGTCACGGCCATCTCGGCTCCTCCATGAGAGCGATACTCGCAGCCGACCGGATCTGCGTCTTCGGTAGAATTGCGTAGACGCCTACCTACATCTCCAACTGCCCGTCACCTGCGGCACATTGCATACACCGATTAGGTACTAATACCCATGCGGGCGGATCGGTCGGCTGCGAACATCGCCTTTCACCACCGCACCCGCAGATCGGGCAGACATGACCCTGATGTTCGACCCCTTCGAGACCAGCGTCACCGAGGCCGCGGGTCACCTTGCGGAGGTCACCGGCCTGCTGACGGAACTGTCCGAGCAGGCAGAGCGGTGGCAGGCCGACCTGACACGGGCACAGTCCCGGATGAAGTCCCTGGAGCTGCGCAACCCCGATGTATTGACCATCGGTCAGACTGCCTCGTTCATCGCCGATCTGCTGGCCCGAGGTGCTGAGCGGATCTCGTACGTCCGTCCCACCGACGCCTTGCTGCTGGATTCTCCCGAATCGCGGGAAGCGGTCTGGGCCGGCTCCGGGGTATCCGCACAGGAGCTGGTCAGCCGCCCCACCATGGCGCCTCGCATGGCTCCGGAGCAGAGCCGCATCCACCTGAGAGTCACCTGGACCGAGTTGCAGGAAATCGCGATCATCGATGACGCCGTGGCCCTCATCCCCTCCCAGGGAGCAGATCATTCCGTTGAGATTGCCGTGGTTCAGCAGCCGCTGGTGGTACGGCAGTTGGCACAGTTCTTCGATGCCGCCTGGATGCAGGCGACGAGCTGGCAGGACCAGGTTCCGCTCCGCGGCGGGGCGGAGGCGGAGCTCAGGCACCGGATCATCGGGCTGCTCGCCGAAGGAGCCAAGGACGAGACCGTGGCCCGCCGCCTCGGCATCTCGCTGCGTACCTGCCGACGCCATGTGGCGGAGATCCTGTCCCAGCTGGGATCAACGAGTCGGTTCCAGGCCGGGGTCAGGGCCGCACTGCTGGGCACGGTACCGGCCCAGCCGACCGTGAATCCGGGCCGTCCGTCGGGCGACTCGGCGGACAACGCCCGGTCGCTACCGCGCCCGGGCCGGAACGGCTGAGCGGAATCCGGCCGCTTCAACCTCCTGAACGGCCTGGCCGACGCCGGCCGGTCCGGTCAGCACCACTCCGCCGAAGCACGCCGAGGCCATGCCCTGGGCTGCTGAACGGACTTCGCTGTCACTGGTCTGCCTGATCAGCTCCGGCTGGGCGGCCAGCCAGTCCGCGTGTCGGGTGGCCGGAGGCAGCCGGTGCAGCACATCGGCCGTCCCGCTCTGGGACGCGAGCGTGATCGCCATCCAGCCGGTCCGGTAGTTCCGGGTGGCGGCGATCTCGTCGTCGTCGGGCGGGGCGTCGGTGGCGAACCGGTCCAGTTCCTCCCGGATCGCGGCCAGCGCGGCAGCGAGGTGCGCCGGGCTGGTGTCGAAGTCGAGGGCCAGCAGGCCTCCCCCCGGCCAATCCGTGATCGAGGCGCGCACCACGTAGGTCAGGCCGTCCCGTTCCCGCAGACGGGCAAGGAGACGGGATCCCATGGACCCGCTCAGAATCAGGCTCGCCAGGCGCGCGGCGGGGTGGCGCGGGTCGTGTGCTCCCGGCGCCGGGGCGAGCAGCTGGACTTGGGACTGCCGGCCGCCCCGGCGGCCTTTCACCGCCAGGCCGGGGGCGGGGGCGGGCATGTCCCGCATGGGGACCGCCGCACGCACAGCCGACCAGCCGTCCAGCGCGTGCTCGGCAGCGACGACCGAAGCGGCCGGATCGAGGTCGCCGACCATGACGAGCCGGGAGCCCGTCGGCACCAGGGCGTTCGCATGCAGTGCGGCCACCTGCGCGCTGTCGACCGTGGCGACCGCCTCGGGCAGGGGCACCTCACGAGTCAGCGGATGGCCGGGGAAGCACTGCTCCAGCAGAGCCTCGCGGGCTGCGGTCCTCGGTTGCGCACGATACATCCTCAGGCGGTGGGTCAGCCGGGTCCTTTGGGACAGCACCTCGTCCTCGGGGCGCCGCGAGTCGTCCAGCACGTCGCCGAGCACTCGCAGCGCCTGCCCGAGCCCGTCGGCGGCGACCGCGCCCCGCACCGTGAGGCGATCCGGGGTGACGGTTGCCCGCAGGGAACCACCGGCCAGCCCGAGCTCGGCCTCGCAACTCGCGCGGTCGCGCCGGTCCGTGCTGCCGATCAGCACCGCTGCCAGCAGATCGGCGGTGGCGGCGTGAGCGCTTCCGTCACCGCCGAAGGGTACGGCCAGCCTGAGTTCCACCACCGGTACCGAGGGCCGGCGCAGGGCGACGATGCGCAGCCCGCTGCTTGTCGTGTGCTCGACGATCGAGCCCGGGGCGGGGACGTATGCGGCGGGCATGGTCGTGGGCAGGGGAGGCAGGACGCGTCCGCCGGCCGTACTGGGGCTGTTCATCCGCTCAGGTCTCCTCTCGTGGTTCCGGTGGCTCGCATCGCCGTCTCCAACCGGACGGTGACCCAGCGCTGTGGTTGGGCGGCCACTGCGGCGGCCGCCTCGGCGATCTGCGACGGGGTGATGCGCCGAACCCGTGCGGGCAGTTCCCATGCCAGTTCGGCTCTTCCGTGCAGCAGCTCGAACGCGCCGAGTCGCGGTGCGCGCGCCCTCAGCGGATCGAGTGCCCGGGCCCAGGCGGTGGCCCACTTCGCGGCGTGCCGCGCCAGCGCTTCGGGGGCCGGGCCGTTGGCCGCGAGCCGCTCGAGCTCCTCGTACACCGCGCCCAGGACGGCTCGCGGATCGGCGTCGGCCTGCAGGATCGCCGTGAGAGCCAGCACGTCCGGGTCCCGGCTCGCCAGTGGTGCGCCACCCAGGCCCGTCGTCATGGCCAGTTGCGAGACCGAACCGTCGCGCCGGAGCAGCCGCCGCTGCAGGATCGAGTCCGGTCCGTCCGCCAGGACTTCGGACAGCAGCAGGGCCGCCGGGTACGCGTCGTCCTGCCCCGGGCGAGCGGGCAGCCTCCAGCCGGCCGCGAGCGCCGGCAGCACGGCACCGGGGTGGTGGTGTTCGCGGTGTCGTGGGGTGGTGGGCCACAGCTCGTCGACTCCTGCTCCAGGCCGGTGCGGGGGCGCGGTACCACCGGGGATCGCGCCGAAGTGACGCTCGGCAAGCTCCGCCACCAGGTCGGGACCCGCATCGCCGCACACCACCAGCAGCGCGTTGGCCGGGGCGTAGAACTCCTCGAAGAACCGCCGGCACTCCGCCACCGTGACCGCTTTCAGCTGCTCGACGCTGCCCATGCCGTCGTGGGCGTTGGCGAAGTCCTCGAACATCACCGCCGGAAGGCAGGGGCTGGGCAGCCCGCCGTAGGGGTTGTCGAGAATCTTCCGGTTGATCTCCTGCTCGATCACGGCCACCTGATTGGCCAGACCCGCCTCGGCGAACCGGGGCGCGCGCATCCGATCCGCCTCCAGGAACAGCGCCATCTCCAGCGCCCCCGAAGGGAGTACCTCAAAGTAGCCGGTGTGGTCCGGGTGGGTGGTGGCGTTGAAGGTGCCGCCGCAGGCGTGCAGGTAGCGGGCGTGTTCGAGCTTCTCCAGGTTCTCGCTGCCCTGGAACATCAGGTGCTCGAAGAGGTGCGCGAAACCCTCGCGACCCTCGGGCTCGGAGCGGTGGCCGACGTCGTACAGGACCGCGACGGACACCACCGGGGCGCTGTGGTCCGGTGCCACCAGCACCCGCAGACCGTTGCCCAGCCGGATCCGGTGGTATCCGCCGGTCAGCACACCGTCGTGGGACTGCTTCTGACGCATGGCGCGGTGACTCATCGGGGTGCCTCTCAACCTTCGGCCCGCAGGGCACGGAGTCCGAACACGGCCCACCCCGCACGGGGCCGGCCCGAGGCCACCTTGATCGACCCCGGTGGTCGCCGTCCACCCCGCCGGCCCGCCCGGCCCCGCCGCTGCAGCAAGTTGCCAACTGCCGAGTCCCACCTACTGGTTGGCCCGCTCACCAGTGCAGTTTGCTGCCGCCAGGACCCCCTTGCGGCGGCCCGGGTCCCGGCCACAGGATGACGATCACTCCAGGGAACGGGCCTTCGACCGGCTCGCCGTACGCCGCGGAGTGCGCCGCCGGTCGGTCCCTGGAGCCGCCCGGCCCGGAACATCCCGTATTTCTCCGAGTGACACCCTAGAAAGGACTGGTGTGCCATGAGCGTGGACTTCGCCGTGTTCGACCTGACCGAGCTGGCCGTACTGGACGCCAACGACGCGGTGGCCCTGCCCGCGATGGGCGCCTCCATCGCGCCGGACTACGTCGAGGACATGGACGAGCTCATCGGCGACGGAGCCGACATCGCCGCGGGCTGCTCTTCCTCCACCTGCTCGTCCTGCTGCTGACCAGGCGGACCGGCCAGTAACTGCCGGTCCCCGACGCCCTCGGCCCTGAGGCCGGGGTCGCCTATTCGTCCGGCAGCGCCGGATCGGCCTCAGCGTGGCCCCGCCCCAGCTCACCGGCAGCGGCGTCCCGCGTCACACCTGGAGTCACCATGAATCGACTTGGACTGGGTCAGGCTGCTCATGTGTACGACTACTCGGCCGATCCCCGGCTCCTGCTGGGGAAACTCGCGGACCCGATCCGCGAACTGAGGACGGAGGGGACGCCCCTCGTCCATGTACGACGCGGGTGGCTGCACGGGACGCATCTTGTCGTCTCCGTGCGGCCACTCGTCCAAGTACCGGTGAGCCTGGCCACCTTCGCAGCCACAGCCGGGCACACCGCCTCGCAGCTGGCCGCCGAGCCGCCGAGCGAGCAGGACTATCTCGCCCGCGCCGGGCAGCTGGCCCGTTGGGAGGGCATATCCGAGCCGCTCCTGCCCCTGCGCCCACAGGGCTTCACCGCGGTCGGCACCGCGGAGGCCCCCGACCAGTGGAGTGACGAACTGCTCGACGCCCGTGACCAGCTGGCCGGGCGACTGCTGGAGCCGCTGCTCGGCAGCGCAGGGCTCCCGTCCCCAGTCCTGCTGCCGCACGCCGCCCGTATCCTGGCGCTCTGCGCACTCGCGCACCCCTTCGGAATCGGCATCGGAACGCTCCCGCTGCGCTCGCACACCGAGGGCATCTGGTCCGCCACCGGCGGAACGACCGACCTGCGTACCGCGTTCTCGGAGCGGTTCGACCAGGACCGTGCCGTCTTCCTCGCAGCACTCTCCGGCTTGGCCGCGGCCGATACCGCCGACGGCGAAGCCGCCCTGCTGCACTCCTGGAACGACGCGCTGCACGCGGGCTGGGGTACGGCGACTGCCCTGGCTGCGTCCGGCAGCGTGGACGAGGGTCGGCTGGCGGTGGCCGCGCTACGGAAGGCACCGCTGGAGAACGGTATACCGAGCCCGTTCCACCGCGCCGCCCGGCTGGCCGGGCTCAACGAGCACGAGCCGCCGTACTGGCACATTGCCCACCGCCTGCTCCTCAACGTGCTCTACAGCGCCCTCAGCTGCCTCGGCATCACCCCGGTCCAGCGGTACTACCTCTGCTTCGGTGTCAGCAGCGCCGCTGACCTGATCCTCGGTGAGGACTGGTCACAGCGGCTGGAGCGGATCAGCAGGCTGCGAGGCACCCCCGCCACGTCCGCGTAACGCGTGACACAGCACCGCCACCGACC
This sequence comes from Streptacidiphilus sp. EB129, assembly GCF_041262645.1. Classification (NCBI taxonomy): domain Bacteria; kingdom Bacillati; phylum Actinomycetota; class Actinomycetes; order Kitasatosporales; family Streptomycetaceae; genus Streptacidiphilus; species Streptacidiphilus sp. EB129. The sequence goes on along the minus strand of NZ_JBGCCS010000006.1, from coordinate 255,917 downwards.
TCCGCCTGTCACCGTGCGCCTCTGTGAGGGAACCCGTGCACTTCGTCCCACCCGACCCGAACCCGAACCAGGCCCCAGCCGGCCTCGCCGACACTGTCATGCTGCGGATCAACCCACTCCCCGGACACCGCCTCGGCTCCCGGGAACTGACTGCCGCGGTGCGCGTCCTGCTCGAGGCCGAGCAGCTCTGCGCCTCGCTCGGCGACGCCGCCTGCGCCGAGCTGTTCGAGCTCGCAGGGGGCACCACCGGCCGGGACCGCCAGCGGATCCTGGAGCTGAAACGAGCGGTCTACAATCGCCGGGCCCCCGGCCCGGCGGCGGACGGGCACCCCTGGCCAGCTGTGACGAGCGCCTGGCTGGCGGCCCGGCAACGCGGTGACCTCGCTCGCAGCGTGCTGACCACGGGCTACGAGACCTGTCTGGCCCAGGAGCGTGCCGCCCTGGCCGAGGCCGTGGGTGCCGAGTCCTTTCAACTGTCCCTGGCGCTCACGTCGCCTCGGGTCCTTGAGGCGGTGCGCCACTATGCCCGCTCCGCCGGCACTCTCTCCAAGCGCGACCGGAAGTCCGAGCGGGGCATCCTGCAGCATCTGGCCCGCGCCCTGGTCCGCACCTCACCGCTCACGCGGTTCACTGCGGTCGGCTTCGCCTCCTGGTCCGACCAGGGGGTGCCGCTCGACCGGGTCGCCTTTCAACGCCGCCGAACGCACTCGCTGCCGTCGATGGACCGGGCGCTGATCTCCACCTTGGTCGGAGGCCTGCTGCCGCAAAGCCCCATCCCGGCCGAGAACGCCGACAACGGGCCGGAGGCGGGGGAAGCGGTGAAGCAGAATCCCTCGCTTCGCGTGATGCAGGGTGCCGTGCGCTTCCACCACCGCGAGGGCGCACAGATCCGAGTGCTCTCCGCCCCGCTCACCGCTCAGCTGAGCATGCTGCTCGGGCTCACCGCGCTGGGGGCGGTCGAGACCGGGAGGCTGAGCCTCGCGCTGGCAGATCGTCTCGGGGTCTCCGTGCCGGAGGCCGACCGGATCATCCGCGCCGCGCGCGACGCCCAGATCCTGCTCCCCGGACCGGTCCTGGACGAACAGGCCGAGGATCCGCTGCCCGCCGCCCGGAATCTGCTGCACGACCACGCTCCGGTCGCGGCAGCCGAGCTGGCGCAGGTATCCGCCGAACTGGGACGGATCCCCACGGCCACCGTGCCGGAGCGGGTCGCCCTGCTGCACCGGCTGGAATCCACACAACAGAGACTCAACACGCTCAGCTCCCACCCGGTTCGGCTGCACGTCAACGAGGACTACGTGGTCGAACCCTTCGAGGTGTCGGCTTCAGGCTACGAGCCGGCCCTCGAAGACCTGGCCGAGGTAGTCGAGTTCGGCTCGCTCTTCGACTGCAATCACGAGCTGCGAGCCCTGTTGTGCACCCTGTTCGTCGACCGCTTCGGGTCGGGGGCATCGATCCCGCTGGTCGATCACGCCGGCGACCTAGTGACCGGGGTCCTGAACCGCGAAGCCCAGCTCACCCACGGCACGCCCGCGGAATTCGGCCCGCCCGACGGTTCGCTGACCCAACTGCTGAAACTGCGCGAAACCGCCGTACGTACCGTCTCCGAGCGGATCGCCCGTCACACCTCCGAGCAGCCGGACGCCGAGGAACTGGTCCTGGAGCCCGGCCTGCTGGCCGAGTTGACGGCCACGCTGCCCGAGCGGTTCCGGCGGCCGGCTGCCTCGTACGGGTTGCTGGTGCAGCCGGTAGGCGGCCGCCTGGTACTCAACGGCTGCTACCCCGGCCACGGCCTGCTCGGCGCGCGCTTCCTCGGCGCGGACCGGGATCTGGGCGGCGGGGCCGCCAGGTCGGCCGCCCGGCGCACCGCTGGTCTCTTCTCAGCCGACGGGGCCGAGCCATGTGAGGACCGCGGACTGCACGGAGTCAACATCAACCACCGGATCCCGCTCCTGGACCGGACGATCACCCCTGAGGAGTGGCTCGGAATCCGGCTGGCGCACGACGCCGCCCGGGACGAACTGATCCTCCTGGACGCGGACGGCGCCCAGGTGCGCCCGGTGTCGCTCGGGATGCGCTGGCTGGAACTGCTCCCGGCCCCGCTGCGCCTGGCCATGTGGCTGGCCGAATCCAGCCGGGTGATGGTCGAGTCCTTCGGCTGGGAGCATGCCCCGGCAACGGACGCACCCGTACCGGACCGCACCACGGCCACACCCCGGCTCATGGCAGGCCAGGTGGTGCTACAGCGCCGCCGCTGGTATCCGGGAACCGACTTCCCGTCCGCTCCCGCGCCCGACGAACCGGCCCGCCACCTCGTCGATCTCACGGCCTGGCGGGCCGTGCACGGGGTCCCGGAGGAGGTAGTGATCAAGAGTGATCTCGGCCACGGTGCCGACTCCCGCCTGGGGTGGACCCGCAACTACCTGGTGACCCGGCGGCGGGAGAAGCCGCAGTACGTCGACCTGGCCAGCGCGCTGGCGGTCCGCGTCCTGCCCCGGCTCCTGGACCGCCGCGCCCGCAGCGGCTACCTGGAGGAGGCTCTGCCGGGCGTCCGCCAGGGACGGCATGCCTTCGAGTGGGTCATCGAACTCGACCGCCCCGCAGGGGCCCGATTCCAGCTGAGGACATCATGAGAGTCAAACTCCGCCCGGACGCGCACTGCGCGCCGATATCGCAAGGGGTCTACTGGTCCCGGGGGAACCGCTCGTTCATCATGTCCGGGCCGCCTGCCCTGTACAGCCTCGTCGACGATCAACTGGACGCCCTGCTCAACGGCACAAGTGTGGACGAGATGGTGGCCGCGGCCGGGGACGAGGCCGCCCGGCCGGTGGTCGAGCACGTGGTGCGGGCACTGGTCGCCCAGGATGTGCTCATCGACCTGGACGCGGTGGCCGGACCGTTGCCGGACGCGGAGACCGCACGCGGTCATGTCGAACTGCTGGCCTATCTGGAGACACACTGCGCCGAGCCGTACCAGGCCTTCGCCGCGGTGCGCAGCGCCCGGGTGGTGGTCGCCGGCGGAGGTCCGGCGGCCGACGCGGTAAGGCGGGGGCTGGCCGCGAACGGCACAGGAGAGGTGACGGACCTTCCGCTCCCCTGCCCGGCGCACGGTATCGCCCGGCCGGCGGTGGCGGTACTGATCGACGACTGCGACGACCCGCTGGACCTGCTCGCCGTCGCGGCTTCCCTCCCGCCGGGCACACCTGTGCTGCCGGTAGCCACTGAGGCGGCCGTCGCCCTGGTCGGGCCGGTCTGCGCGAGCCCGCAGGAGCTCCGGTCCTTCCAGGCCGTCCGTGCCCGGGCCGCCGACTGGCAGCGGAACTCGGCCGAGGCCGCCGCACCACGCCCGATCAGCGCGGTACTGGCAGGATCTCTCGCAGCCCAGGCCGTTCTGGCCCGGCTGGCCGGAACCGAGAGCGGTCGGCGTACCGCGATGCTGGTGCACGGCCATGCGGTGCAGACCAGGGCCATCCCGGTACCCGAGGCCGGCACCGGACCGGCCTGGCGGCAGGCAGACATCGCTCAGGTCCTGGCCGTGCCCGCGGCCTCCGCGGCCGACGTCGCCGAAACCGCGCCCGTACCTGGCACCGGCGCCGACGGCACCGACTCCGTCGGTGAGCCGGTCGACCCGCAGCAGGTCCACCGCCTCACCATCGGACTCACCGCTCGATGGACCGGTCTCGCCCGCTGGGGCCGCGACCTGGACCTGCCGCAACTGCCGGTCAGCCTGGTCACCGCCGAGATGGTGGCCGGCTCCGGCCCGTCGGCCGGACGCGCGGACGACCGGGCAGTCAGCACGTTCTCCGAGGCCCCGGGCCCTTCCTTCCTGGGATGGGGCAGCAACCGGGCCGCCGCCTGTCTGACGGCGGCACTCGCGGCGCTGCGCCACCGCGCCGCCCAGGAACGGACCGGAGCGAACGACGACGGCTTCCCTGCCGCCGGGCTCACCCAGACCCACTGGCTGGCGGACGGCTTGCTCAGGCAGGCCGGAGCAGACGCACTCGCGCAGCCGGTGGGCATCCCGCTGACCTGGGACCAGCTCGAAAACGCCTCGGTCCGCTCGCTGTGGAGCCTGCTGAGGGACTTCCTCGACGTCCCTGCGGAGCTGCGCCTGAGCACGGTGCCCGGGCTGGACTGGCGACTGGCCAGCGCGGTCCACGAGGCCACCGGCGAGGTACTGGCCACCCAGTGGGGACCGAGTCCGCTCTCCGCCGCGTACGCGGCACTGTTCAGCGCCACCGGCCGGGTCCAGTTCGGCGCAGCTGAGAAGACCGCGCCGCAGGCACCCGTGGCGCGCCCGGATCCGGTCGGTACCTGGTCACTGGAGATCGCCCCGGAGCACCAGGTCCACGACTGCCTGCGTCAACTCCTCGGACGTGCCCAGAGCATGGGATTGCGCCCGCACGGTCAGCTGCTGGCCCGCGATGAGGCCATCGGCGAGCTGCCGCTGTCCTGTGGTTGGGTGAGGCTCGGATGAGCGGCCAAGGCGACCGGGCCGCGACGGCAGCTCACCCGGCGGCCCCACCAGGCCGGACGCAGCCACCGGTCACGCACGTCGGCGGCGGCTCCCATGCGTCTCCACAGTCGCGGACGCGTGCCGGGGACCGGGTGCTGGAGGGCCCCAACGCTCCGGCGGACCTTCTGGACCTGTTCCGGCGGGAGCAACAGGACGGATCCCTGGTCGCGATCTCGGGAGGCTATGACAGCCGCTGGGAGACGTACGCGCTGATGATCGCTCGAGAGCGGGGCACGGCCCTGCTCTCGGTTCGCGCCACCTCCCCGGAGATCCTGATCGGGCCGCTGTGGTCTCCTGACGGCGACTCGGGATGCGCCGGCTGCGCGCAGATCCGGGACACCGACCGCAGGTCGACGAACCACACCCATGCCCGGCCCCGTCCGGCCGTTACGCCTGCGGAGGGCCTTCCCGCACTCCCACCGCACACCTCGGGACCCGCACCCGCGATCCTTCCGCCGGCTCTCAGCCAGCTCCTCGCCGAGCTGCTGGACCGGGCCCGGCTCCAGCTCGCTCCCGGCGAGTTGCTCTCGCTCGCGCCGGACGGCACCCTTCGCCGACACCGGGTACCGCGCAGCTTCCGTTGCGCCGTGTGCGGAGGCGGTCCCGATCTGCGGGCCGGCCGACCCGCCGAACCGCCCCGCCCCCGGGTCCTCGCCTCGCGTCCGACCACCGCCGCGATACCCGTTCGGGGTGAGCCACCCTTCGGGCTGGACCCGGACCGGATGCGCGGGGCGCTCGCCGACCCCCGGTTCGGACCCGTGATCCGCATGCAGCGGCACGGGCTCGCCGGGATGGCGATGGCCGAGACCAGCCTGCTCGGCGCCCGGTTCGCGGGCCACGGCCGCGGAATGACGTTCCGCCACGCTGAGGCCGTGGGCTGCCTGGAGGCCTTTGAACGGAGCGGAGGCTACCCGCACGTGGCACCGGTGGTCTTCAACACCACCGCGCGCCGACTGGGTGACCGGGCGCTGGACCTGCCCGGGCTCGGACACTGCACCGCCCAACAGATGGCCTCCCCGCTGAGCCGCCTGATGCCGTTCGACGACGACACCCCGATGGACTGGGTCTGGGGCCACCAGCTCGGCAGCGGCCAACCACTGCTTGTCCCCGCCGAGCTGGGCTTCTACCAGTACGGCTACTCCGCCCCCTCGGAGGCCCCCGAGGACGCCCGGAGGACGCACTTCTTCAACGAGTCCTCCAGCGGGAGCGCGCTCGGTGGCAGCTACGAGGAGGCCACGCTGCACTCCCTGTTCGAACTGGCAGAGCGGGACGCCTTTCTGCTCTCCTGGCACCGCGGCAGGCCGCTGCCGCGGATCGCCCCCACCGAGATCAGCGACCGGGAGTGCCTTCTGCTGATCCGGCAGATCGAGCACCTCGGATATGACGTCCACCTACTGGCCGCCACAGTGGATCTCGCGGTACCGGTGGTCTGGGTTCTGGCGATGCGCCGGGACGGCCGGATGCCGGCCAGCTTCAACTCCGCCGGTTCCGGCGCCGATCCGGTACAAGCCGCCAAGTCCGCTCTGTGGGAGGTGTCCCAGCAGGTCACCTTCGGATTGAACTGGGACGTCGAGGCATTGCGCCCGGCGGTGTCCGATCCCTGGCTTGTCGACGAACTGCTGGACCACCAGCGGCGGTACGCCTACCCGGAGCTGCTTCCCCGGATCGAGGCCATGCTGGGCGGCCCGCCGGTGGGCCTGGCAGAGGCGTTCCCCGGCTGGCCCGGGGATTTCACCAGCGCAGCTCAGGGGGACGTCACCGAAGCACTCCGTCTCGTGGCAGAACTCTTCCGGGAAGCAGGTCTTGACCGGATCGTGGTGGTGGACCAGTCCACCCCCGAGCACACCGCCGCCGGGCTGTCTTCGGTCAAGGCCGTGGTCCCGGGCATCGTTCCGATGTGTTTCGGGCAGGCGAACCAGCGGCTGGCCGGTCTTCCCCGGCTGGTCCACACCCTCGCCGACGCGCACGGCACACCGCCACGGGACGAGGACTTCCCCTTCGACCCCCACCCCTTCCCATGACAGCCCGTCGGACCACCACCCGGACCCCCTCGCGGACCGGGGCAAGGAAGGAACAGCAGCGCCGATGACGACGACCGATGTCCGACTGTTCGCCTACCGGCAGGGCCCTTGGCGAGCAGTGCTCAACGAGCAGCCCCATGTCGACGACACCGTCCCCACCACGGCCACCCTGCCGCCGGCCACGGCCCGCGGCACCAGCGGGCGGCCGCTGCCGTCCGGTACACACATGCTGCTGTCCGGGGCCCGCTACCCGCAGACCCCGGCCCTCCCGGCCACCGCGGCCGTACCGGACGGGGACCGGCTGGGACACCTGCTCGTCGCCGCCCTTGGACTGCAGCGGCGGGAACCGTCCAATCGCTTCAACGACCACCGTGCCGTCCCCTCGGTGCGCAGCAAGTTCCCCGTGCACGCCTTCGTGCTGGCTCCCGACGGATCGTCCGCCTATCTGGACCTCTACCGGCATGCGCTTGTCGATCTTCCCGGCAGGGTTGCCGCCGGCGGCGATCCCGGAAGGCTGCTGCCTCCCCCCGGCGACGTCACCGTACTCCTGGCCGCCCGCTACGCCGACCTGCCCACACCGTACGGTCGGCTGCGCTGCGCCCTGGGCCTGCTGGAACTGGGCATCAACCTGCGTGGCCTGCACATCGCCGCCGACCTCCTGGGGGTCCGGGTCCGGCTGCGACCGGACGGCGCGGACATCTCTGCCGGCGGTCGCCTGGTGGCCGCCGGCGGCCCGGGGGCCTGGTCGCCGCCCCTGGTCATGACGCTCGAGGGTGTCGGTCCACTGCACGCGAGCGGCCCACTGCCCGGCGCGGCCGGGTCCGGCCCGCCCCGGTACGCCGTGGAGGACGCGCGGCTGCTCCAGGAGTCCGGTCATCCGAGCATCCTGGAGGCCATCGGGATCACGGCACCGCTGACCGGCCTGACCTGCTCCGCAGCCGAACCGATACCCGGCATCCCTGACCTGCCGCCCCGCGATACGGGTACGGCGCGGCACCGTTGGGACGAAGTGCTGTGGAATCGTTCCGCAGGACGGGTCCCCGCGACGCTCTCGGGCTTCTCCGCCAGGCCCACCGTGCTCGGCGAGGACTGTCTGACAGACATGCTGGCCTGGGGCGGCCTGCCCGCGCCGGGGCCGCTGCTCGCCGAAGTCGGACGCAGGATGCGAACCAGTGTCGCGCTTCAGCGCACGGCCGGACTGCCCACCGGCCAGTACACCGCGGTGGAGGGGCGGTTGGCGCTCGACCGGGCCGACGCCGGGTTGCTGCGGGAACTCCAGGACGGCTTCGGCTACCCGCTGACACCCAGCGTGGACTGCGGGCTGCGCCACGCGAACGCGATGTGGGTCCTCTCCGCCGATCTGGACGGCATACTGGACGACTTCGGTCCGGCGGGATGGTCGCTGCTTCAAATGTGGTGCGGCTGGACCGCGCAGGGACTGGTCACCGCCGCTGCCGCGCACGGCTTGTTCGCCCGCCCCGCCCGCTCCTTCGAGGAGTTCCGCATGCAGCGCGTTCTGAACCTGCCCCGAAACCTGCTACCCGTGTTCACCGTTACCTGCGGTCGCTCCCGATTCGCCGAACCGATGCTGGACCTGAGGACATGACAGCCGAGGATGTGACAGAACTCCACGCAACCCAGCATGCCGATTGTCCGTTCAGATCAAGGAGAGCCACGGCGTGAGCACCACCTGGCGGAGCTGGCACCTGCACATTGCCACGCTCGCCCCGGCAGCGCTCGACAGTGTCGTCACCGAGGCTGTCGGCCCGGTGGCCGACCAGCTCGGGCTGCTGGAGCCCGACGGTCCCCTGTGGTTCTTCATCCGCTACTGGCAGGGCGGCCCGCATGTGCGCTTACGTATCGCCGGGCTGACGGAGGCCGAGGCGGGCCGGGCCGAAGCTGATCTGGCTGACCGGTTGCTGGCGCTCGACGCCGCCGTTCCGCAGACACAACGGCTCGATCAGGACGCCTATGTCCGTGCGGTGTCGCCTCTCGCAGCCGCAGGCGAACGAGGGATGCCGCTGGCGGCCGGGGAGTTGGTGGCACCGGGCATACGGCGGGTGGCTTACGAACCGGAGCACGAACGCTACGGCGGCCGCCATCTCATCGCGCAGTCCGAGCGACTGTTCCACAGCTCCAGCCGCGTGGCCCTGCGTGTCTGCCTGTCCAGAGCCGGTACCAGGCACGGACTCGCCTCATGCCTGGAGGCGACGGCCGCAGCCTGCTCGGTGCTGGGCGGAAGCTCCCCGTCGGCAAGCCGGACGCGCTTTCTGACGGCGCAACGGGACATGTGGCTTGACTGGGCGCAGCCCAGAGACGCCCCGGTCGACAAAGCCGAGGAGATCCGCCATCAACTGACTGAGAGAGCAGGGGAACAAATCACCGCTCTCGGCACGCTCGGCCGCTGGTTGCGCGAGACCATGCACACGGGCGACCCGCGCTGGGCCGAATGGACGGACCCCCTGGGGGCGGCGCTACGCCTGTGGAATGCGGAGCTCGGTTCGGCACGTGCCACCAGGATCTTCGGGTCGCACGTCCATATGACGGCCAATCGGCTGGGAGCCGGCGCCGGGCGCGAGGCGCAGACAGCCGCGTTGCTGCTGGCCGCGCTTGAGTCCACCACGCTCACGGAACCTGCCTGAACCGGATGTTCGGTGACTGTTCATCTGCTCCCCGCAACAGATGCCGGGAAGGAAATCCCGGAAGATCCCAGCGGATTCCCCACGGACAGCCAACCGCCGTCCTCTGAGAACGGGTTGGCCGATTTCAGAGAGCGCCAACAGCCCACTCTGTGCCGCTCATCCGGCCGAGACGCCACTGTTCAACACAGCCGCCGGCGCTTGGGCGGCGTTGGTCCGCACCGTGCCGGGCCGTCCAGATCCGGAGCGGGCCCGCGTCGTCGGCAGCACCTCTTGCCGCCACGTCCGGAAGGGGCCAGGCATCCCAGTTACGACAGTCGGACGCTCCTGCAGCCTCATACCCACCCGCACGAGTGAAGCTCGGCGCGGGGCGGATCGCCCGGGGAGGCGGGTCGGGTGTCCGTGCGTAACGTGGTTCCGCGACTCGCCGTCGGCGGGCCGGCGCCACCGCTTCCCCCAGGGCCAAGAGGTCTGTCATGAACCGTGTCATCACCGTAGCTATTGGTATGGCCGCCGTTGCGGCCTGTGCCACCGGATGCAGCAGTTCCGGCACCACGGCTTCCTCGACCCCACCCGCCAGCACCAGCGCACCTACGACCGCCGCCGGCTCTGCCATGCCCAGCAGCAGCGCCGCCACGGTGAAGACGGCGAGTTCGCCGCTCGGTCAGATCCTGGTCGACGGCTCCGGCAGGACGCTGTATCTGTTCAAGGCCGATACCGGGACGACCTCGAACTGCAACGGCTCCTGTACGCAGGCCTGGCCGCCGCAGACCACGACCGGGCAACCCAGCAGCAGCGGGGTGACCGCGTCCCTGGTCGGGACGACCACCCGATCAGACCACTCGACCCAGGTGACCTACCACGGCCACCCGCTGTACTACTTCGCCGAGGACACCAAGCCCGGAGACACCCACGGTCAGGGCATCAACGCCTTCGGTGCTTCGTGGTACGCGGTCAGTCCCAGCGGTGACCCGGTCACCAGCGCAGCCTCTGCGTCCGCCTCGGCATCGGCCAGCACCAAGAGCGGCGGCGGATACTGAAGACCGCGACCAGAATGCATCGGGACTTCGAGCAGCGTCGCTGTCCGCACGTGACCGCCATCCGCCGCCACCAGGCGTTGGTCACCTGCGCGTTCTCGTTCTGCTGGGACACCTGGTTCGCTTGACCTCCGGGCCGGGAGCCCGCCGCTGCCCCCGCGGTCCCACCGACAGCCACGCCGATGGAACCGACTGACAGGGGCCTGAGCAGACCCCACCAGCCCCGGCCGTCCAGCTGGCCCACGGCGATCCGCGCCGTCCGGGCCTGGCTCGACCCCTGGACCAGCCTCCAACGCTGCTGGCGAGCATGGAACGAGGCACCCCCGCCACCCGACCTCCAAGCCCTGATCGATGCAGTTGGCGCAGGCCACGCGCTTGACCTCCACTCACCGGACTGACAGCCACCGATAGCTGATCGCCCGCCACCCCGCACCTGCTTGGATCCCTCGCTGAAACACGGCATGGCGGCCGGGGTCGCCCAGACGGGCGCCGACGGAGCCAGGGCCGCGTGGTGGCACCATGGAGTGAAGCCCGTCACATCACTGTTGTCAACACTGTTGCGCCACGTCGTGCCCGCATCGATACACTGGCCGCACCATGTCGAATCCACCTGCCACACCCACCCGAAGCAAACGCGTGGGGGCCCAGCTGACGCCCGACGCGATCATTGAGGCGAGCCTGCGCATCGCGGCGCGCGGCAGCGCGGACGCCTTCACCGTCCGCCGTATCGGCGAGGAACTGGGCGCCGACCCGACCGCGATCTACCGCCACTTCCGCGACAAGGACGAGTTACTGCTGTCCGTCGCCGACCGGACCCTCGGGGAGGTACTCGAGAGCATCCCGGACGGCCTGGACTGGAAAGGGCGACTGCGGGCACTCGCCGACGGTTCGCTGACCGTAGCACTGAAGTACCCGGTGGTCGCCTCCACCATGGCGAGCCGCACCACCCGACGACCCAACGAGTTCCGCGTGGTCGAGCTGATCCTCGGTGCGGTCATCGAGGCCGGACTCGACGGCGCCGACGCGGCGGTCCACTACCGGATGGTCGGCGACTCGCTGCTGGCCTATGTCGGACAGCGGGCCGCGTACCTGCTGTTCGACCCGGACGTGCGTGCCGGGGACGAATCCTCCTGGAGCCGCGAGTACCAGCGGGTGGACACCGCCGGCTTCCCGCACATCACCCGGATGCGCACGCGGCTCGCCGAGGTGACGCATGATCAGATCTTCCATGCCCGGGTCGAGGCGCTGATCACCGCGATCGAGCGCCGGGCCGAGGCGGTGCGCGGCGGCTGACATCCCTGGGCGGGGATCCATTCTGGCGCATCACTGTTGACAACAGTGATGCGCCAGCGCTTCACTCCCTTCCAACTCGGCATCGCGAGGGAACCAGCCGCCACAATCCCGAGAAGAGGGATTACATGCACCAGGAACCCGCATCCCCGTCCAGCACGTCCAATCCATCCGGTCCGCTCCCCGCCGCCGGCGGCCTGAGTCGTCGTCAGGTCATCGGCGCCGCCGCTGCCTTCGCCGCCGCAATCCCCGGCGGGCTCCTGGCCCCCACCCGCGCCGCGGCCGCGACCGGTCCGACCGCACCGCGCATCGTGATCGTCGGCGCGGGCCTGGCCGGCCTCCGCTGCGCGCACCAGCTGTGGAACCAGGCGAAGCCGGTGGCCGCCACCGTCTACGAGGCCGACACCACCCACATCGGCGGCCGATGCTGGTCGCTGCGTGGGTTCTTCAGCAACGGCCAGGTCAGCGAGCACGGCGGGGCGTTCATCAGCTCGACCGACAGCGCGATCCTCCGGCTGGCGAGCAGCCTGGGCCTGAAGCGCGAGTTCGCCAACGGCGGCGCGCTCACCACCGGCGACTACGCGGCCCTGGTCAACGGCGGCCTGTACACCGGGACCCAGCAGCAGAGCGACTGGGTCGCCGAGGCGTACCCCGCCTTCAGCGCCTCGTATGCGGCGATGGGCACACCCCGATACAACAGCTACACCGCGGAAGCGCACCGCCTCGACCAGATGTCCTGCCTGGACTACCTGGCCGAGATCGGTCTCACCTCAGACTCCCGTCTCGGCCAGGTGATCCAGTCCCTCCAACTACAGTCGGGCGGTGAGCCCGCCGAGTCGTCCGCGCTGAGTATGATCGGCTTCCTCGGCGCGTCCTCAACCTTCGACAACGGGCCCGGCTTCGACGAGAAGTACCACCTCGTGGGCGGCAACGACCAGCTCGTCAGCGGTATGGTCGGGCAGCTCCCGGCCGGGACGGTCCAGCAGGGCTACGAGCTGATCGCGCTGGCCCAGAACGGGGACGGCAGTTACACCTGCACCTTCGAGCACGGCGGCACCACGGTCTGCGTGCCGGCCGACCATGTGGTGCTCGCGCTCCCGTTCAGCACGCTCCGCGCAGTGGACCTCTCCGGCGCGCGCCTGACCGCGTTGAAGACGACAGCGATCCAGCAGCAGGGAATGGGGCAGAACGCGAAGCTCGTCACCGAGCTCTCCGGGAAGACCTGGCCTGCCCTGGGCTACAACGGCGTCACCAACACCGGTCCGCTCGGCTACCAGACGGCATGGGACGGTTCGGTCAGCCTCGGTGCCAACGGCTCGCCGTCCCTGCTCGTCAACTTCCCCGGCGGCAACGCCGCGCGCACCAACCTGACCGGTGCGGCCCACGGGGTGGCGCCGGAGGCGGACGTGAACGGGTTCCTCGGCCAGATCGAGCAGCTCCTCCCCGGCACCACCGCCGCCTACACCGGCAGGGCCTATGAGGACCACTGGTCGCTCGACCCCTGGCACCTCGGCGCCTACCACTACTACAAGATCGGCCAGTACACCTCCTTCGCGGGCTACGAAGGCGTCCAGGAGGGCCGGATCCACTTCGCCGGCGAGCACACCGACGTCGACAACTCCACCCTCAACGCCGCCGTGGCCTCGGGCGAGCGCGTCGCCGCCGAGATCTCCGCCCAGATCTGACCCGCGGGGACCCGGGGCCGCCCGCCCAGTGCCGCAGTCCGGGTCCATCGCAGGAGACGGTCATAGCTCCCGTCAAGACGCGAGCCGAGCAGGGAGTCTCCAATCGCCGGATATCTGTGACAGATCGTCACCCGTTCACGAAAGTCCTGCGGCGTCCGCCTCCGCATCTCTGACGCTCCCGGGGGCACGTGAAGCCCGGCCCGATGACCCCGGTCCCGAACCATGACCGGGCGTGGCAGCGTCACCCGGCTCACCGCCACCCCTCGGCCGCATCGCGGGCCCCTCGCAATCGCCTCACAACCGCCGTGATCACCGTCACGTCCCGGATCCTTGAATGTCTCGATAAGCTTCATGAGCATGACACTCTGGAGCAGCCGCTCCGAGCGACGGGCTGACGTGGGAGCTACGTGGCCGGCCAGCGAAATGTGCGTGTCGCGGACTACCTGATCCAATCCCTGGGCGAACTGGGCACCCGCCACCTCTTCGGCGTGGGCGGAGCCAACATCGAGGACCTGTATGACGCAACGGCGCATTCGCTCGGCGCGGTCACTGGGATCCTCGCCAAGCACGAGTTCGGCGCAAGCAGCATGGCCGACGGCTACAGCCGCAGCTCCAACCGGCTCGGGCTGGTCGTCGCGACCTCCGGCGGAGGCGCGATGAACCTGGTGCCCGGGCTGGCGGAGGCGCACGCCTCACGAGTACCCCTGCTCGCGCTGGTGGGCGAGCCGCCCACCGCACTGCACGGCCGCGGTGCATTCCAGGACACCAGCGGACTCGGCGGCTCCTTCGACGCACAGATACTGTTCGCCACGGTCTCGCGCTTATGCGCCCGCGTCAGCGAACCGGCAGCGGTGCCCGAACTTCTGGCGCGGGCGGTCGACGCAGCACGCACACCGATACCCGGCCCGGCCGTGCTCCTGCTACCCAAGGACATCCAGCAGGCGACCATCGCTGATCCGCCGCCCCTGCGAGAACTCCTCTCGGCTTCGAGAGACCACGCCGAGGACGCGGGGCGTGCGCGGGAGCGCGAACGTGTGTCGGGCAGGCTGGCGGCCGTACGGCGCAGCGGTGGCCAGGTGCTGATCATCGCCGGTGACGGCGTCGCACGTGCCGACTGCCGTACCGAACTCGCCTCACTCGCTTCGGTACTGGGAGCCCGTGTGGCCGTGGCACCCGACGCCCGGGACGTGTTCGACAACGCCGATCCGCACTTCGCCGGGGTCGCCGGAGTGATGGGCCACCCGGGTGTGCGGGACTGCGCGCAGCACGCAGGAACCTGGGTGCTGGTCGGTACGCGGCTGCCGCATCTGGTGCGCGCCGGGCTGGAGGAGGCTCAGGAGGCGACCACAGTCATCAGCCTGGACGAACAACGGCCGTTCATCCAGGACACGTTGAGCCTCTGCGGCGACCTGCGAGGGGAGCTCCGCCACCTGCTGCGCGCCCTGGGGCCGAAGAAGGGCGCGGAGCAGGTGGCCTGCGGTCCGCACCACGACGCCCATCACAGCCAGCAGCCGCCTGACACGGCGGGCAGCAGCATGCGAGAGGCGGTGGAGGCCGTCGCCACCGCGCTGCCCGCCGCGGCAGACGTGTTCATCGACGCGGGGAACACGGGGGCCAGCGCCGTGCACCATCTGCCGGCGCCGCGCACAGGCAGATGCGTGGTCGCCCTCGGCATGGGCGGCATGGGGTACTCCTTCGGGGCTGCGATCGGAGCCGCCCTGGCCACAGGACGGCGCGCCTTCGCCATCGCCGGCGACGGTGCCTTCCTGATGCACGGTCTGGAGGTGCACACCGCCGTCCAGTACGGCGTGCCGGTGAGCTTCGTGGTACTCAACAACGATGCGCACGGCATGTGCGTCACCCGGGAGAAGGTGTTCTACGGCGGTCGGTACTCCTACAACCGCTTCACCCCCGCCGACCCGGCCGCCGGCCTCGCGGCGCTGCTTCCCGGACTCGACTCCCGCACCGCCCGCGATCCCGCCCATCTTCGCCGGATCCTGGCCGACACCGCAGCCGGTGCTGGACCGGTATTCGCCTGTCTCGACGTGGACGTTGACGAATACCCCCCCTTCGCCCCGCTCCTCACCTCACTGACACCGAAGGACACGAGCAATGAACCCGTCCCCGTTGGCTGACATCCACGGCGTCACCCGGATCGAGACCACGCCCCGCGACAACGCGCTGGCACGACTCGCCGACCGGACCCACGCCGTCTACCCCCATGACGAGGTGTACGGCCAGTTCTGCACCGTGCAGGACTACATCGACTGCCCGCCCCAGGACGTCTACCGCTACCTCAGCGACACCCGCAGCCTGCAGGAGTGGACCTACAGCCTGCGCGACCTGCGCGAGACCGGGCGGCCGGGGCTGTATCTCGCCCAGGACCGCATCGGCGAGGACACTGACATCTACATCCGCACGGTGGCGAACCCCGAGGCGATGACGGTGGACTACCACTGCGCGTGGGACCAGGGCGAGGAGCTCTGGATGATCTACCTGATGCGGGTGGTGCCGGCCATGCAGGTCCTGGGACGCCCCGGTTCGGTGGTGCTGTGGACCAACTGCCGCCACCCCTACTACGACAGCAATCCCCATCCCGAACTGGCCCCCGCCCAGCGCCCAGTGTGGGTGGGCGACGTCTGGCACCTGTTCTTCGCCGGGCACCGGCTCGAACTGGACAACCTCAAGGCCATCCTGGAACACCGGCACGCCAACCACGAGCCCATCGCCGCTTTCGAGCCGCTCGTGGCTGTCGAGGCGGAGGCATGACCGGCGTCAGCCTGCTGGACGTGGCCGGCTACCTTCCGCCCAACCAGGTTCCGCTCGGATACTTCGCAGGCGGCGACGACACCCTGCGGGACAGCCTGATGTTCCGCGCGCCCCGGTTCCGGCGGCACGTCGCGCCGGACGAGAGCGCCGTAGACATGATCGAGCGCGCCGTCCAGCCGCTGATCGACCGTCACGGGCCGGCCGCCATCCGCGATGTGGACATCGTCATCACCCATGTGCAACTCCCCGACCAGCCGTTCAGCGGATGCGGGACCGAGGTGCTGCGCCGCCTGGGCTGCCGGCCCAAGTATGTCCTGGACCTCCACAATGGCGGCTGCGCCGCGATGCTGCACGCCGTCAAGCTGGCCGCGGATCTGATGCGCGCCGGCAGCGCCCGCAGCGCCCTGGTGTGCATCGCGCAGAACTCCGCCGGTCAGCTCTTCACCCAGTCCCAGGTCCGGGGCCTGCCGCAGGCACCCATCCCGGGCGACGGATGCGGCGTGGCCTACCTGGTCGCCTCCGGCGAGTCGCCGGTCCTCGACGTCGAGTGCCGACACTACGGCGAGGCCGGTGGGGACATGGTGATCGAGGCCGAGGGCCGCAAGTACTGGGAGGCGGGCGAAGGCCAACTGCGTGTGGGCTTCACCGAAGCCAAGATCGCCAAGGTGCTGGAGCGCGGGAACCGCATCGTCCCCGAGGTCGCCCAGGAGGTCTGCCGCCGGATCGAGGTGGCCTCCACCGAGCTCGACACGCTGATCACCAACCAGCCCAACCGCACCTTCCTGCGCAACTGGCGCGAGGCCCTGCAGCTTGCACCCGAGCGGCACCTGGACACCTTCGACCAGTACGGCAACCTGTTCGCCGCAGCCATGCCGATCACCTTGGACGAGGCGATCAGCGACGGTCGGGTCAAGCCGGGCTCGTTGGTCATGCTCGCCGGGTTCGCCCACGCCGGCGACTTCGCCGCTGCCGCAGCGGTCCGCTGGCAGGGCCGCTGAACCGCGCGGCGGACACCCGATGCGGCCGCGAGGGCCGCCCCTGGCACAAGGACCCGAGAGTCAGCGGGCCCGGTCGGCGGTGCGGCGGCGGACCAGGACCGCCACGCCCGCCACCGCCGCGCCGATCGCGGTAGCCCCACCGCGCGAGCCTTGGCCGCACGCCGGACCCCGCTCCCTTGCAGTCTCGGCAGGTGCGCTGCAGCTCTCAGGCCAGGGAACCCGGCGAAGCCGGTGAGGTGGAGCAGGCCGACGCCCTGCAGCGCGTCTGCCGTCAGCGGCGCATCGCGATCAGCGGGGCGTGAACGCGAGTTGTCAACGCTCGTCACTCCTGGCCATCTGCGGACGGCTCCCGGGCGCCTGGAGGTTGGTGTCGCTCCACTTCCTTGCTGTGCTTTCGCGCCGTTCGCGGAGTAGCGACAGGGCGATGCAGAGGAGGAGTACCTCGACGCCGATGCTCACCATGCCGAGCGGTTCACTCCAGTTTCCCCTGTCATCGGTGTAGCCGGGCAGGCCGGGTCCGCGGGAGAGGATGTATCCCAGCAGGGGACCGAGGGCGACGCCTGCGGCTGTCAGCCACACGATCGGATGTGTGCTGAACCTGCCCCGGGCGGTGATGATCAGTGAGCATACGATGCCCGTGAACTCGAGTGCGTAGTAGCCCATGCCGACGTAGCCCGGGGTTTTGTTTCCGGGGAACCCGCCTTGATCCTGGACGTGAATCCAGGCGACGGCCAGGCACAGGATGGCCACCAGTGCTTGCCGCCGCTGGGAAGCCGAATACCTTTGTTCCGCCATTGGTACACCTCCGTGATCGCCGCAGAGGGACGAGGGGTGGCTTGACCTCACGCGGCGCTATGCCTCCGACCGTCTTGGATCGATCGCCGAAAGCCCGATTCAGAAGTTCGGTTCCTGGGTCTGGCGTTCCGCAGGGACCACAGCGGTCCTCGCTGCCATCCCGTCTGCCGTCATCCCACAGACGTCAGTGGAGCGGGCTTGCCCCCTGCTGTCCAGGTGGAGCGCCCAACTGGACGAACGACCTCAACACCAGGGGGTAGGCCCTCCGGCTCCGCCTGGAACAACGGCAGGCGGGGTGGCCACTCCGCCTCCGCCACGACCAACCGGCGCCCGTCGGCTGGACCGTGGGCATCCCGAAGCCGAAGCGCCCCCGCCGGAGCCATGGGGAAGCCTGGTGCCCCGGAGCCCGGAGTTGGCTCTCGCGGGAGGCGCTGAGAATCCCCCGGATCGGTGACGGCCGCTCGTGCTCGCCGTTCTGTTCCTCCTCCGCTCGGCCGCGAGGCGTTCGGCCTCGGCCGGTGCGGTCCACCGTGGTGCTGGCCGTCGGCGCCGTTGCCTGCGGTCGGCGTTCAGGCGACGCGGAGGTGCTGGACGTGGCCGACGCCGAGTCCTCGCGGTGTCGGGTTCTGGAAGGACCCGGGGGCGTGACCGGCCGGCATGGGCCCCATGGGCCGGGCTTGTGCCCGCGGTGCTAGTCGTCCAGGTGGGCGAGGATCAGGTTGGGGTCCTTGGCCGTGAACCAGGCGGCGCTCATCACGTAGACGGTGTCGCCGCGCAGGGCGATGGATGTGGGGTTCTGCAGGCCGTCAGCTGCGGTCAGCACGATGGAGTGGCTGCCGTCCGGCTGGACGAGCGCGACCTCACTCGGGCCGTCGAGGGCCGCCAGCAGCTGGTCGCCGCGACCGGTGAAGGCGAAGTCGTCGATCCCCGCCAGACCGGTGGCCTCGGTCCGGGCCGAACCAGCGCGCCCGTCTCGCAGGATCGGGATGCGCACGACGGTGCCCTTGTCCGTGTTGGTGGCCCAGACCGCCCCGTTGTGGATCTTCAGGCCGTTGGCGCCGAGAAAGCCGTGCGGGCCCAGTTCGGGTGCGGTGGACCAAGCGGTGGGGGTGCCGCCGGCGGTGGGCACGCTCCACACCGTGCCCAGCACGGAGTCGACGACGTAGAGCGTGCGGGTGCCCGGGTCCAGCGCCAGACCGTTGGGCAGGCCGCCCGCGGGCAGCGCGGCGATGCGCTGCGGTTCGCCGCCGGGGCGCAGGCGCCACACGCCGGTCAGGTCGGCGGTGCCGGTGGCGTACAGGAAGTACAGGGCGCCGTCGTGGGCGCGGACGATGCCGACGGTCAGCGGGAAGCCCAGGACCGGGGTGTGGACACCGCCGTCGGCGGGCAGGGGCAGGGTGGCCAGGATCCGGGTGGTTCCGTCGGGGGAGACCTCGGCGACCTGGCGGCCCTTGGCGAAGGTGACGTACGCGGCGCCGCCCGGTGCCAGGGCGACGTTCTCCGGCGTCTGGCCCTTGGCCAGGTCGAAGTGCACGGCGATCCGCGCACTGCTGATCGGGGCGGAGACGGCCGATGCCGGAGCCGGGCTGAGCGCTGCGGCAGCGGCCGCGACAAGGACGGCCGCTGATACGGAGGACGTGGAGAGCTTCTTGACCATGGTTCCTTCACTGGTTTTCGGGCATGCGACAGCGACACGCCGATGCATGGGTCGGGTTGGGCAGGTGGAATCCGCTCAGGACCATCCGGCCCCGAGCGTGCACCCGGCCGCGGCCGTCGACGGCCGTACCGGGGCGGGACGGGTGCTCGCAGATGCCGGCCGAGCGCCCGGTAACGTTGGGTGAGGTCAGCAGGTCAGCCAGTGCCGGCCCGTGGGGCCGTCCGCGCCGGGTCGGCCGCGTTGGTGTCCTGCGTGATGGCCTGGGCGAGCAGGGCCAGCGCGGCCCGGGAGGGCGAGCCCGCCTCCGTGGTGGCGACCACGACGTGGCCCGGCCCGTGACTCAGGGCCTGCTGAATGACCGTCAGCTCGCCGACCAGCGGGTGCCGCATCCCGTAGGCGGCGACGCTGCACGCCCTGACCCGGTGGTCGGCCCACATCGAGGCGAACTCGGGGCTCTTGGCGCTCAGTTCACCCAGCAGCGCGTGCAACGCCGTGTCCTGCGGGTGCTGGGCCGCCACCAGGCGCAGGTTCCCCACCACCGCCCTGGCCTTGCTCGGCCAGTCCGCGTACAGCTCGCGGGTATGACAGTCGAGGAACACCAGTTGGGCCATGTTGGGACGCCGCGCCGACAGGTCCGGGGCGCCGGGCTCCAGGTGCCCGGCGAAGAGCGTGTGGCCCAGGCGGTTCCACGCCAGCACGTCGCCGCGCCGGCCGAGCACGATCGCGGGAACGTCCGCCAGCACGTCCAGCAACTGACGCGTCGCCTCCGTCACACGCTCCGGCGCCGGCCGCCGACCCCGGGGGCGCGGCTTGTCCGCCCGGGCCAGGTCGTGCAGGTACTGCCGCTCGGACTCGTCCAGCCGCAGCGCCCCGGCGATCGCGTCCAGCACGTCAGGCGACGCGCTCAGCGACTGCCCCTGCTCCAGCCGGGTGTAGTAGGAGGCGCTCACACCCGCCAGCAGCGCCAACTCCTCGCGCCGGAGACCCGGCACACGCCGACGCTCCCCGTAGGTGGGCACTCCGACATCCTCAGGACGCAGTTGGGAGCGCCGCGCCTGCAGGAAGTCCCCGAGCTGCGATTTTCCGGTCATGGATCCGAGTATGGGCCGACTCGAAACGCACAGCCTGCCCCAGCTGTGGATAGGCACCACCGGGTCTGGCTCCTCGACCGAACCGGTGATGACGTGGGCGTCGCCGACCCGGCACCACCCCGCACACACCCAGGAGAACGCCTTGAGCGCCGCCACCAGCGAACACAACCCCTTCGAGGCTCTGGACCCCGCAGCCTTCGCCTTCACCCGACGCGCGTGGGTCGATGCCACACCCGCCCGGGTCTACGACCTGGTCAGTGACGTGTCCGCGATCGGCCGCTGGAGCCCCAACGCGACCGACGTCACGTTCGACCAGGGCGCCGGGCCTCGGGTCGGCGCCTGGTTCAGCGGCCGCAATCAGAAGGACGGCAGGCAATGGACCACCCGCTCCCAGGTCGTACGCGCCGACCCCGGCGACTCCTTCGCCTTCGTGGTCGGCGGCGCCGAAGACGGCATCGTGCAGTGGAACTGGACCTTCCGCCCGCAGGGGCGCGGAACCGTCGTCGAGCAGTCCTGGCAACTCCTGCGCCTCGACCCGGTGCTCGGCACCACCCGCGGCGACCTCGACACGCTCCGCGCCTACATGACGAACAGCGTCGAAGCCACGCTGATCTCCCTCGCCCGGTGGATCGCCGAACAGTGAGTTCCTGTCACCCGCCCGCCGGATTTCCGCATTGCGGCGGCTGCGCTCACGAACCCTTCAGGAACCTCAAGCGGGAGGGGAGCCGGAGCGCCCCAATCTCCGAACACAGCGGGGCAATGCACGGGCGGGGACCTGCGCGGGCCTCGATCCAGGTGCGCCGGCCGCGAACCCGGTGGAAGCTGGAGGCATGACCCATGAAGCCCTGGACCGCGCTCATCCGGTCGAGATCGCCGCGCTGACTCCACACGAACACGGCCGTCAGGTCCGCATCGAGCGCCCCGGCACCACCCCGGTCGTGGTCACCTGCTCCGGCCAGGAGCACTTTGAGGAGGTCCTGCACCGGGAGCGGCCCGACATCGACCCCGGCGACGACCAGCAGGTCCACTGGGCCGACCATCCCGGCGAGTGGCCGCCTGGCTGAACGGCTGGCGCGTCCACGCACGGCGGTCCGTCTGCGACTCGCGACGGCGCTCAGGCACAGCGGGAGGCTGCACCGATGAACACCGTGCCTTCGACTCAGGTCCTGGTCGGACACGAGTCAGAGGGTGCGCAGCCACTCCTGGGTCTCCTGGGAGAGGCGCGGAAGTTCGTCGTCGAGGGTGTGGTCGAGCCGGTTGACGACCCGGACGACGCCGTCGACCTGCTGGGTCATGCGGACGGCGTCGGCGACCTGGCTGTTCCGCTCCAGGCGTCCGGTGAGGGTGACGACGCCGTCGGCCACGTCGATCATGATGCTCTTCGGAGCCAGCCACAGGGTGCGGACCACGACCTCCTCCACGATGTCGGAACGGATCTCCGCGTCCGTGCGCAGAAACACGGAGAGCAGGTCACGCCGGGTGACGATGCCGACAAGCCGGTGCTCGTCGTCGATCACGGGCAGCCGCTCGACATGGTGGCGGGCCATGGTCCGGGCCGCCTCGACCACGCCGGCCCCGGAGTGCACCGTCACCGGCGGAGCGGACATCAGCTCGCGCGCCGTCTGCGCCTGCGCCTTGGCGGACTCCGTGCGGGCGGCGCGGGTCAGCGGCCGACCGTGGCCGCGTGAGGGGTTCAGCCACTGCTCCTCCGCCAGGACCTGGCGGGCCATCAGGTCGGTCTCGGAGATCACGCCCAGGACCGCCCCGTCCGCGTCCACGACGGGCAACCCGCTGATCCGGTGTGCGGCGAGGAGCTCGGCGACCGCCTTGTACGGCGTGTCAGGCCTGACGGTCACGACCGGTGCGGTCATCACCCTCTCGATCCGGCGGTGCAGCATGTCCGTTCCTCCTTCTGTGTACCGGTCCCGGTGAACGACGGGCTGCGTGTCCGGCGCCCGACCACCACTGTTGCCTCGTCAGCCGCGCGCGGCGATGGGCCGTACGGGCCGGGTCACGGGCCGACGGGCCCCTGTGCACCGCGCCGCGTGCAGGAGGGCGCCGTGCCCTGGCCAGAGACCAGGTCCGCCACCTGGGCCAGGGTCATGTCCCGGTCGGGCAGAACAACTTCGGAGGGGGCGAGGGTACTGTCCGCGAGCATGACGCCGAAGCGGTGGAACAGTCCCGCGATGCGGCGCATGAGGCTCATCGTGATACCCGTCCTTCCTTGGTGCGCGGGACCGGGTGAGCCCTGGCTCGGTCGGATTGCCACGCTTGCTCGACCCCTGTCGCGGCCACAGGGGCCGCGCGGCCCCGTCTGGGGGGACAAGCGGCCCATACCGGGTAGGGGTGGGCCAACCGGAGAGTGGGACGAACAGTCCCGGACGGGAGGATTTTCGTCCCGGACCCGGCGCTGCTGCGCCCCGGGGCGCATCGACCGCAAACTCGTCCCGCTGCCCACGCCGGTGGTCCCGGTCGGACCGGAACCACAACCGGCCGTCGGCTCTCCTGCAGGAGGGCCGACCGGCGCCGGAAAAGGGGCTGAAGGCCCCACGCCGGAGAGCGCCCGGCGAGGCAGAGTGGTGGCACGGACGTCATCAACCGTGCGGCGTGGATCCGTGGACCCAGGACCACGCGGCGGTCGACGCCGCATCGCCCGCAACCGAGACATCCGGGGGGCGAAGGAGTGATCGTCATGGCCGAGCCGGCCCTGAGCCCTGAGGAACTGCGCACACTGGCCACCGCCGGGGGCGCGGCACCGTCGCTGCACAACAGCCAGCCGTGGCGCTTCTGCCCGAAACCGGACGGGAGCGGGATCCTGGTCTACTGCGAGCCGAAGCGCGCCGTACCGCTCACCGACCCGTTCGGCAGGGCGCTGCACGTCTCGGTGGGCGCGGCCGTGTTCAACCTGCGGGTCGCGGCCCATCATCTCGGCCGGTTCCCAGCGGCACGGCTCGTACCGAACCGGGACGAGCCGCGGCTGCTCGCCGAGATCGACCTGACCGCGGCTTCCGGCACACCCGCCCCGTTCGGTCACGACCTTTTCCCGGCGATCGCCGCGCGGCACTCGTGCCGCCAGCCGTTCACCAACCGCGACGTCCCGGAGACCGACCTCGGCGAACTCATCGCCGCTGCCCGCGAAGAGGGCGCGCTGCTGACCGCTCTGGAGGAGGCCGGGGTGCGCCGTGTCCTCGCGGTCACGGCCGAGGCTGAGAGCCGGACCCACGCCGATCTGGCCCGCGAGGCCGAGACCCGGCACTGGCTGCGCCTGGAGGAGCCCGCCACCGACGGCATCCCGGAAGCCGCCATGGGCCCGCAGGACCATGACGCCCGGGTGCCCATGCGCAGCTTCCACGCTTCCGCACCAGCCGTCCCTGCCCTGGCGACCCAGCGTTTCGAGGCACTTCCGCAGGTGTGCACGGTCAGCACCGACGGGGACCTGCCGGTGGACTGGCTGCGCGCCGGTCAGGCGCTGGAGCGCGTGTGGCTGCTGGCCACCGTCCAGGGCCTTCGCCTTTCCGTCCTGCACCAGGCCGTGGAGTGGCCGGACACCCGCTGGCGGCTGCGCGACCCCGACGGGCCGCTCGGACACGTCCAGATGCTGTTGCGGCTCGGGTTCGGACCGCCGGGACCGGCCACCCCGCGCCGGCCAGTGCAGGACGTCCTGGATCTGAGGGGATACCCGGGAGCTGGCGCACAGCGGGCTTCCTGACGGGAGCGCCGGGGCCGAGCGGCCCTATCTGCCCGCCGCCTGTCGGGTTGATGCTGGGATGGCGACAGAGTGTCGCCGGACCTCTGGAGGGAACGTCACATGAACACCACTCCGAGCAGTAGGCCTGTCGTCGTGGGAGTGTCCCGCTCCGAGTCCGCCCGCGCCGCCCTGCTCTGGGCCGCCGACGAGGCCGCCTGGCGTGGCCTGCCGCTCCATCTCGTACACACCCAGGAGTGGCCGCTCGGCACCTCGTCGCAGGCCGAACCCGGCCATCCGGCCCACCTGTGGTCGGCGCGCTTCCGGACGACCGGCGAGCGGCTGCTCGACGAAGCCAGGGTGCGGACTGTGGAGCGGCACCCGGGCCTGTCGGTCACCACACAGCTAGCCGAGGGGCGGGCCGTCCAGGTACTGCACGGGACCGCCGAGCATGCGTCCCACCTGGTCCTCGGGGCCCGTCGGCTGACCGAGGGCGACCTCCTGTTCGGAGGAGGCGGAAAGGGCGTGTCCCTGCTCGGCCACGTTCCCTGCCCGCTGCACCTGGTGCCGCAGGTGCGCGAGGGTCACCGTGGCGACGGACCGGTGGTCGTGGGCGTCGACGGGTCTGCCGCCTCGGAGCGCGCTGTCGAGCTGGCGTTCGATGAAGCCGCTCAGGGCGAGGTGGGACTGCTCGCGGTGGAGGTCCGCCGTCCGCGCGAGGCGGAACTGCCCGACTTCCTGGGGGATGCGCACCGCGACGTGTCCGAGGCCCTCGCGGGCTGGGCGGAGAAGTACCCGGACACGGAGGTGAACTGGGAGGTCCTGACCGGCCACCCGGCGCTGATGCTCGCCACCGCCTCCCGCCACGCGCGCTGCCTGGTGGTCGGAGCCCGGGGGACGGGCGGCTTCCGCGGCATGATGCTCGGCTCGACCAGCCGCGGGCTCGTGCACCGCGCACACTGCCCACTGCTGGTCGCCCCGTCGGCGGCGCCACCTTCCGCCCGGTAGCGGGGGCGGAAGGACCGGCGGGCCCTGCGCGGTGGAACGGATCCGGCGGGTCGGCTTCGGTCGGCCGTCACAACTCCCGCACCAGTAGCAGCGGTCGGGCCTGGGTCCAGGTCACGACAGGCCCGTCGCGGCACAGCAGAAGGGGGCCCAGCTGGCAGTGGCCGCAGTGGCCGCTCCCGCACTGCATGTTCCGCTCCAGCGAGACCCTGATCAGGTCCGGGGCGACACCGCGGTGGACCAGGTCCGCCGCGGTCGCCCGGATCATCGGTTCCGGGCCGCAGATGAACGCGGCCGTCGTGCGCGGCTCGAAGACGGCCCGGTCGAGCAGGGTCGTGACGACGCCCACCTCACCCTGCCAGTGCTCGTCGGGTCGGTCCACGGTGATATGGACCTCGCCTCCCGCTCGCCAGCCGCGCGCCTCCGCCCGGTAGAGCAGCTCGCCGGGTTCTCGGGCACCGACCAGGACGTTGAACCGCCCGTACCGCCCGGGCGCTGAGAGTGCCTCGCGCACCAGCGGGCGCAGCGGAGCGAGGCCGATGCCCCCGGCCACGACGAGCAGGTCGAGCCCGGCCACGGCGGGCAGCTCCCATCCGGTACCGAACGGGCCGCGCACCCCGACCGTGTCGCCTGTCCGCAGGGCGTGGAGTGCGCCGGACGTCGCGCCGACCCTGCGGACGGTGTGCGTCAGCCGGGGGCCGTCGACGGCGGACACCGACAGCGGGATGTCGCCGACGCCGAAGGCATACACCATCGCGAACTGGCCCGGTGCGAAAGGCTCCAGGGGCCGGCGGACCGGTTCCAGCACGATCGTGGCGGTGTCCGGTGTGGCCTCCTCGCGTTCCGTCACCCGGTAGGGCACGGGAGCGGCCGCCGGGCGTGGCGCCGCCGCGGGCTCCGTCATCCGGGTTCGCCACCGGCGCCGGGCCCGTACAGATCGAGCAGGCGGGTGCGGGTGGCCTTCAGACGCCGGGCGATGACCTGCGCGACGCAGTCGGTCACGGCCAGACCGAACGCCGGGTCGTCCCGCACCGCCGCCCGCACCCGTTCCGCGTCGAACTCGCACGCCAGCACGGGGCCCCGGGTCTGCGCACCCAGGTGCCACTGATACGGCTCGAACAGCCAGGACCAGCCGAGCAGCTCGCCCCCACCCAGGGTCTCCACGACCGCCGCACGCCGCCCGGGGACATGGACGTCGAGGGCGACGAGTCCGGATCGGATGATCCAGAACCGGTCGGCGGCACCCCCCTCCTCGAACACACGGGCCCCGCCGGGAAAGGAGACCTCGTGTCCGAGGGCGAGCAGCCGGTCGCGCGGGCCGGGGGGCAGGGCGCCGAGGAAGCCGTGCTGGATGACGGTCATCGGGGCCGCTCCAGGTGCAGTGGGGCGTTCCCCTGCCGTTCCCGGTCCAGTGCGTGGGCCTCCTCGGTGATGTCGATGCCCACCGGGCACCAGACGATGCACCGCCCGCACCCCACACAGCCCGAGCTGCCGAACTGGTCGAACCAGGTGCCGAGTTTGTGGGTGGCCCACTGCCGGTACCGACTGCGCGAGGAGTCACGCACCGGGCCATCGTGCAGATGGGAGAAGTCGCGGTCGAAGCAGGACTCCCAGCGCCGCCACCGCTCAGCGTGATCGCCGGTCAGGTCCGTGACGTCCTCGACGGTGGTACAGAAGCAGGTGGGGCACACCATGGTGCAGTTGCCGCAGGTCAGACAACGCGCCGCGACGTCGTCCCAGCGCTCCGCGGTGAGGGTCTCCCCCATCAGCTGCCGCAGGTCCACCAGCGGCATCGAACGGCCCATCCGGTCCGCCGCCTCGGCCACCCGCTCACGGGCCACGGTCCGGGTCGCCAGGTCGGCGTCGCGGCGCGGCAACTCGGCCAGCACCGACTCCCCCTCCTCGCTCCCGGCCCGCACCAGGAAGCGGTGCCCGTCGGCGTCGATCACCTCGGTCAGCGCCAGGTCGTAGCCCGGTCCCACGGCAGGCCCGGTCCCCATCGACACGCAGAAGCAGGTGGCTCCCGGCTCGGTGCACTCCACCGCCACCAGGAAGGCTCGTTCACGGCGGCCCCGGTACGCCGGATCGGTGTACATCCCACCGGTCAGCACCCGGTCCTGGACCGCGATGGCTCGCAGGTCGCACGGCCGCACGCCCAGAAACGCGTACGACGGCGAAAGTGGCCGGTCCTCGGTCACCACCAGCTCCCCGTCGGGCCCGCGATCAGCGCTCCACTGCCGCTCACGCGGCGGATGCAGAAAGGTCTTCCACGACTGCGGACCGGCACTGTGCGCGAACGCCGCACCGTCCTCGCGGGCGCGCAGCCGGTACCTGCCGGCCTCCAGTTCGACCCCCCAACCGTAGGGAAGCTCCTCGTCGCGCGAGATCCCCGCCAGGACGATGGCGCCGTCCCGCACGGTCGGCCCCACGACAGTGCGCCCCCGAGCGGCGAGAGCCGCGATCAGCGCACCCATGCCTGACCGGTCGATCACCGCGGTCCCGCCGCCGTCCGTCATCGCCCACTCCTGCCCGCCGCGGGGAAACCCATTGCGCCAGTATGCGCGCGGACCATCCGGCCGGCACGGAGCGGCACGAGCTCCTGCCCGGACGGCTGCACGTCGAGGCCCGCATCGCCATCGCACATCGTCCACCCGGCAGCGGCGCGGGCGCGATCGCAGTGCCGCGACCGGTCCGCCGCCCGCGATCGCACGGGCGACGCGTCGGCGCCGAGCCGGTCGATCCCCGGGGATCACCGGGCGCCTCAGTTCCCGGACTCGACGTCCACGACACCGGGCACCCGTGCGTATCAGGCGCTCCAGCACCGCGCAGGACTCCGGCGCGGCGCCGTCCAGGGTGACCCGGCCCTGAGCCGCCTTCACCTCGATGGCCGCAGCCGGGGCCAGTGCGGCCAGCAGCTGGGCGGCGACGTCCCCGTCCTCCCGGAGGCAGACCTTGAGCAGGTCGCTACGACTGACGATGCCGGTGAGCCACGCTTCGCCGTCGATCACCGGCAGCCGCTTGGGCCGGCTCTGTCCCATGGTTCTGGCCGCCTGGGCGATGGACGCGTCCTCGTGAACCGTGACGGTCGGCACGGACATCAGTTGTTCCGCCGTCAGCTCCGGGGCCCGCCGCGGAACCTCGTTGCCGCCGGCCGCCTCAACGGCGACCAGGTCCGACTCGGAGACCACGCCGATGAGGCGCCCGTCGCCGGTCAGCACCGGCTGCGCACTGACCAGCACCTCGCCGGTGGTGGCGGTGCGGGGCCCGCAGGCGGGGAGCGGGTGGGGCATGAGCCGCCGACGTCGCCGGGCTGTCCGTCCCGGCCGGGTGGCCCGATCGGCCCTGGGACAGTCCCGCGGATCGGGCGCAGTCTGAAGGTGGACCACAACCGGCATGAGGGAGCAGGACCATGGCCACGACCCGGCACCAGGCGGAGGCGGCGCAGGCGCTGCTGTCCGACGGCACCACCGTCACGATCCGTCCGCTGCGCCCCGAGGACCACGACGCGGTGTTCGACCTGCACGCGAACCAGCTGTCCGCCGACAATCAACGGATGCGCTTCTTCGCGATGAGCAAACGCGCCCCCGCCCTCACGGCCGACCGGCTGTGCGCCCGGCCGCGCGAGGGATTCCTGGCGCTGGGCGCGGTGTCCGCGCCGGGCCTGCCCGAGGAGCGCCTGCTCGGGGTGGTCGAGTACGACGTGGACGACCAGCGCCCGGCAGTCGCCGAGATCGCTGTCGCGGTCGCCGACGACTGGCACCACCGGGGCGTGGCCACGCTGCTGATCGAGCACCTCGTCCACGCCGCCCGCGCCGACGGAGTGCGGATCTTCGAGGCGGACGCGCTCGCCGAGAACACCCGGATGCACAAGGTCTTCACGGCCCTCGGCCTGCGGGTCACCCGGCACTTCGAGGGGGCAGAGGTCCGCTGGATCGTCCCGCTCGACGAGGCGGACGAGGACTACCGCAGCTCGGTCGACGAGCGCGGACGGGGAGCGGACGTCGCCAGCCTGGTCCCGCTGCTCCGACCACGGTCGGTGGCGGTCGTCGGCGCGTCCAGGCGGCCGGGTTCGGTCGGCCGGACCGTGCTGGAGAAGATCCGGCACGGGGGCTTCCAGGGCCCGGTGTGGGCCGTCAACGCCCACGCCGGGCCGGTGGACGGCGCACCCAGCTTCGCCACCGTGCGGGACCTGCCGGGGACACCGGATCTCGCGGTGCTGGCGGTGCCGGCCACACGGGTGCCCGAGGCGGCGGAGCAGTGCGGCCAGGCGGGGGTGCACGCCCTGGTGGTCCTGACCTCGGGCCTGAACCGGCCGCAGGCCCGGGAACTGCTGGACGCCTGCCACCGCCACAGCATGCGCCTGGTCGGCCCGAACTGTTTGGGCATCGTCCAGACCGACCCGTCGATCAGCCTCGACGCCCAGTTCGGCGCGGTCGTCCCGGCCCCCGGCGGCGCCGGGATCGCGGTGCAGTCGGGCGGGGTGGGCATCGCCCTGATGGAACGGCTGAACACCTTGGGCATCGGGGTGTCCAGCTTCGTCTCGCTGGGTGACAAGTACGACGTCAGCGGCAACGACCTGCTGCAGTGGTGGGAGAGCGACGGCAGCACCGAACTGGCCGTGCTGCACCTGGAGTCCTTCGGCAGCCCGCGTGCCTTCTCCCGCACCGCCCTCCGGGTCGCCCGCACCATGCCGGTGCTGACCGTCGACGCCGGACGCTCGGCGGCCGGACGGCGCGGCGCCGCCTCGCACACCGCCGCCGCGGCCACCCCCACCGTCACGCGCGAGGCGCTGTTCACCCAGGCCGGGATCACCGCCACCCACGGCATCGGCGAGCTGGTCGAGACCGCCGCACTCCTGCACGCCCAGCCGTTGCCGGGACTGTCCGGCACCGTGGCCGTGCTCTCCAACGCGGGCGGGATCGGCGTCCTGGCCGCGGACGCCTGCGCCGACGCCGGTCTGACGCTGCCCGAGCTCCCCCTCGACCTGGTACGCCGCCTGCTCGCCGGGCTCCCCGAGGGCGCCGGCGCGGCCAACCCGGTCGACACGACCGCCGCAGTGACAGCGGAGCAACTGGCCGCGGCGGTGGACCTGCTGGCGGACAGCGGGGCGGTGGACGCCGTGCTGGTCTGCCTGGCGCCGACCGCGCTGGGCACCGGCCCGCTGGACACCCTGCGGACCGGGCCGGGCCGCAGAACCCGCCCGCTGGCCGTGGTCCGGCTCGACCAGCAGGCCCCCGTGGAGTACGTGGACGCCGACGACGGCGGGCGGCTGCCCTGCTACGCCGACGCGCAGAGCGCGGCACGGGCCCTGGCCCACGCCTTCGGCCGGGCCCGCTGGCTGGCCCGGCCGCCCTCCCCCGAACCCCGGCCCGACGGCATCGACCGGGACGGCGCACGCGCCCTGGTCGGGGAGTTCCTCAGCCGGAACCCGGACGGCGGCTGGCTCGACCCGCTGGCCACCGACCGGCTGCTCACCTGCTACGGACTGCCCCAGGCTCCCACGCTGTGGGTCACTAGCGAACATGACGCCCTGCTCGCCGCGACCACCCTCGGCCACCTGGGCCACCACGGCCGGGTGGCGCTCAAGGCGTACTGGCCCGGACTGGTCCACAAGAGCGAACTCGGGGCAGTCCGAACCGGACTGCGCGGCCACGACCAGGTGCGGGCCGCCTACCGCGACTTCGCCGACAGGTTCGGCGACCGCCTGACCGGAGTGGTCGTCCAGGCGATGGCCGACCCCGGCACCGAGCTGTTCGCCGGCATGGTCCAGGACGAGGTATTCGGCCCGCTGGTGCTGTTCGGCATGGGCGGCACCGCCATCGACCTGCTCGACGACCGGGCCGCCCGGCTCGCGCCGCTGACCTCGGCGGACGTCCACGACCTCATCACCACCCTGCGCGGTACCCCACTGCTCCTCGGCTACCGGGGAGCGCCGCCCGCCGACCTGGACGCCCTGGAGGACCTCCTGGCCCGGCTCAGCGCCATGGCCTGCGACCTCCCCCAGCTCACCGAGGCCGACCTCAACCCCCTGGTCGCCACACGCGACGGCGTCACCTGCGTCGACGCCCGGCTCCGCCTGGAACCGCGCCCCACACCCGACCCCTACCTGCGCCGGCTGCGCCGACTGCCGGACCCCGGCACCCACGCGCAGTGAACCACCGTGCGGGTCCCGCCCGTTGACGCAAACGCCCACGCCTCCAAGAGCCCTGCCCCGCCAAGAGCTCCGCCCCGCCGCACCCGGTCGGCGTCATTCCGAGGACTTTCGGCCCAACGCCAGTCGCCCGGCTGCCGAGGACAGTGAGAACTGCCCAACGGCAGCCGCCGCCCGGCGTGCCGGGCACCCGCCCTCACCGCCCCGCACCTGCGATTCGGAGGAATCACACCATGGCTCCAGCCTCGGTCATACCGGGGCGGCCACTGGCCGCCCCGATCAACCTCAACCACCCGGGAACGTACCTGCACTGGGGCGTCATCCAGATCTCAGCAGCGAACCTGGTGGTCATCGGACTGATGGTGCTCGTGTTCGTCGCGGCGCTCCTGCTGCCCTTCCCGAAGGGACACGACCGCGATGAGTGACACCACCGAACCCGCGGGCGATCGAACCGGTGGCTGGACCGGCGCGCTGCGCCGCCGCGCGGTGCGCGCCCTGCCGCCCGACAAGCTGCTGCCCGACACCCAGCCGTCCTACATGTCCTCGTGGATCTACGTCTTCGGGGTGCTGACCACTGTCGCCCTGCTCGTGGTCATCGCCACCGGCACCCTGCTGGCGCTGGAGGGACCGGGCTGGTGGCACGTCTCGGCTGCCGGAACGTACGTCAACAGCCTGCACCTGTGGAGCGTGGAGCTGTTCATGTTCTTCATGGTGATCCACCTGTGGGGCAAGTTCTTCATGGCCGCCTGGCGCGGCAGACGCGCCCTGACCTGGATCATCGGATCGGTGGCCTTCCTCGCCTCGGTCGGCACCGCGTTCACCGGCTACCTCGTGCAGCAGAACTTCGACTCCCAGTGGATCTCCACCCAGGCCAAGGACGGACTGAACTCGGTCGGCATCGGCGCCTACTTCAACGTCCTGGACTTCGGCCAGATGCTGATGTGGCACATCGTCATCCTGCCCCTGGTCCTGGGCCTGCTCACGGTCTGGCACCTGCTGATGGTCCGCCGCAGAGGCATCGTCCCGCCCATCGACGCACTCACTGAGACCCCGGCCACCACGACACCCCAGGCCACGGCCGAGCAGGAGCAGTCATGAGACCGCGCATGCAGCCGCGCATGCAGCCGCGCCCCGAGCGCGACCCGGCGTCCTTCCCGGCCCGTCCCTACGACCTGGTCAAGGAGTTCACCATCGCGCTCGTGGTGGTGGCCCTGCTCACCGCCGGACTGGCCACCCTGTTCTCCTCACCCGACGAGCGCCCGGTCACCGTCGCGTCCTGGTCCCGGGCCGATCCGGCCGACTTCGCCGCCACCGCGGTCGCCGAACTGGCCGGCAGTAGCAAGAGCGCCACCTACGGCGCCCCGTACAACAACACCCCCGGCGCCGGGCAGAAGCTGGGACCGGTCGGCCTGCAGAACGCCGCCGGAGTCCGCATCCCGGTCGACACGGCCGGGGACTTCGTCCTCGGCCCGCTGCGCAGCAGCCCCGAACCCGCTGCCGTGACCGCCGCGATCGCCACCTGGACCGGCGCCACCGGCACCCAGCAGCAGACCTGGGCCACCAACTACACCGACGCCCTGGGCAAGGCGCCGGACGGTGACCCCGCCAAGGTCGCCGCCGGCGACTACGGACCGGTGCCCGCCATCGACAGCCGGCTCACCGCCCTGGCCCAGAGCGGCGCCCTGGACGGCCAGTTGCTCGCCGAGGGCGGCTTCTACCAGTCCGACTACACCCGCCCCCTGCTCTTCCTGTCCGACGGCTCCTACCTAGCCGGTCTGGCCGACGCCCAGCACCTGAGCGGCGACCAGTGGGGCATGATGAACGAGACCGGCAACTACCCCGGCCAGGCCTGGCTGTGGCTCTACACCTTCTGGTACCAGATCAACCCCTTCAGCACCTCCGCCAACGGCGACGCACTCGTCTGGGCCGTCATGGCCGTGCTGAGCCTGGCCCTGGTGCTCACCCCGTTCATCCCCGGCCTGCGCTCCATCCCCCGCTGGAGCCGGATCCACCGGCTCATCTGGCGCGACTACTACCGCGACCCCCACTGACATCGCGTCACCAACGCCGGTGCGCGCCGCCCGAGAACCTCGGGCGGCGCGCACCTGTCGCGGTGCCTCCTGGTCAGGAATCGTTGAACGCGTCAGCCTGTGGGTGTGCCGATCTGGTCGCGCTCCAGGGCGGAACGCAGCTCCGAGAGGGCCTGCGCGGCGGCCGTCACGGGGGACGCCATGAGCGCGGCAGCGATCAGTTCGGCCAACCGTGCGGTAAAGGTCCCTTCCGCCGCGTCGGCCAACTGCAGGCCGTCGTCGGTCAGTTCCAGCAGTGACGACCGACGATCCGACGGATTCGGCCGGCGGGCAACCCATCCCTGTCGCTCCAGGCGGTCAACACCCTTGCTGGTGGCCCCGATGCCGACGGCGAACTCGGCCGCCAGGTCTGCCACCCGGGATTCGGGGTGGTCGCGAAGGTAGCGCAGGAACTCGAACTGCGACGTGACAATGCCGTGCCGCTCGCGAAGACGGTCGTTGAGGGCGTTGTACAGACGCGTCTCGCATCGGACGAGGTCGGCGAAGAAGCCCGGGAGGTCGACGGTCTCACCACTTGCTTTAGATGCCACGGCATATAGTCTACATTAGATGCCACGGCATATAATGTAGTGGAAGTTACTTGCGACAGGAGTGAACACGTGAGCAAGGGACAGCGCGCCCAGGTCAACGCGAGGCTGCGACAGCCCCGGCCCGAGAGTCCCCGGTCGGTGGAGGAGATCCGAGCCGGATTCAGGGCGATGATGGCCCAGATGATCGTCCCGGACGGGCTCCGCGCCACGGAGACGGCGCTCGGCGACCGACCCGCGCTGTACGTCGAGCCGGGCAACGGCCCGCGCACCGGGGCGATCCTGTACTTCCACGGCGGCGGCTACGTGGTCGGCTCCCCCGAGACCGCGCTGTCACTGACGGGGAACCTCGTGGCCAGGACCGGGTTCAGGGCGTACTCACTGGACTACCGGCTGGCCCCCGAGCACCCGTTCCCGGCCGCGATCGAGGACACACTGAGCGCCTACCGCGCCCTCCTCGACAGCGACGAGGACCCTTCGACCATCGCGTTCGCCGGGGACTCCGCCGGCGGCGGCCTCTCCGTCACCACCTGCCTCGCCGCCCGCGACGCCGGTCTCCCCATGCCCGCCGCGATCGTGGCCTTCTCCCCCGGCCTCGACGCCACCCGGACCGGGGAGAGCATGGACACCAAGGCGGGCATCGACCCCTTCTTCACCCGCGAAAACCTGGGACACACCGGAGCCATGTACCTCGCGGGAGCCGACCCGCACCAGCCCATGCTCAGCCCCGCCGTCCTCGCCGACCTGACCGGCTTCCCGCCGATGCTGCTCCAGGCGGGCACCAACGAAGTGCTCCTGGACGACGCCACCCGCATGGCCGCCCGCGCCCGCGCAGCCGGAGTGGACGTGATCCTCGACATCACCGCCGACGTACCCCACGTGTTCCAGTCCTTCGCCGGCGTTCTCGACGAGGCCGACCAGGCGCTGGACCGCGCAGCCCTGTTCCTCAGGCAGCACGTTCGCCTTCCCGACACAGCGGTCGCATCAGCCGGGTAGGGCCACCACTCAGGTTCTGAGATCGAGCACTGCCACGCCGGTGACGCGGTCGGCGGCGAGGTCGGCCAGGGCGCGGTCGGCGGCCGGGAACGGGTAGACAACGCTGTGGACCCGCGGCGCAAGCCCGGCCGTCTCCGCCAGGTAGGCACGACCGTCGGCACGGGTGTTCGCGGTGACACTGCGCAGCGTGCGTTCCTGGAACAGGTGCTGCGCGTAGTTGAGAGGCGGGATGTCGCTGAGGTGGATTCCCGCGACGGCGAGTGTGCCGCCCCGGTCGAGCGCGGCCAGCGCCACCGGCACGAGGTCCCCGACCGGGGCGAACAGGATCGCCGCGTCCAGAGGTTCGGGGGGTACGTCGTAGGCCCCCTTCGCGGAGGCGGCGCCGAGGTCGAGTGCGAGTCGCCGCGCCTGTTCACTGCGGGTCAGGACGTGCACGGTCGCACCGCGGGCCTGTGCGAGCTGGGCGGTGAGATGGGCGGACGCCCCGAAGCCGTAGAGCCCCAGACGTCCGCCCCGGGGCAGTTGTGCACGCTCCAGAGCGCGATAGCCGATGATGCCGGCGCAGAGCAGTGGCGCGAGCTCTGCCGCGTCGCGCCCGTCCGGCGGCAGCGGGTAGACGTAGTCGGCCCGAGCGAGCAGGTGGTGGGCGAATCCGCCGTCACGGTCCCAGCCGGTGTACCTGGAGTCGGCGCACAGGTTCTCCTGACCGGCCAGGCAGTGGCGGCAGTGTCCGCAGGTGCCCGCGAGCCAGGCGACACCGACCCGGTCGCCGACCGCGAAGTCCTCCACGCCCGGCCCCCATGCCAGCACCCGTCCGACCGCCTCGTGGCCGGGGGTGCAATCCTGCCGGTGCGGGGCCAGATCGCCCTCAGCGAGATGCAGATCGGTCCGGCACACCCCGCACACGTCCACCTCGACCAACAGTTCACCCGGCTCCGGCACAGGCACGGCCCTCCTCACCCGGCGCAGCGGCCCATCGGCCACAGGCCCTGGGCGGCCGACCACCCATGCCTCGGTCTCCACGGCCACCGCCGCCACCCGTTCGAGGGGGTCCATATCGGTTCCTCCTCTCATCCGCACCACCTCGACCGTCTCTCCCGGCCCCGGTACGCGCAAGCGCGGTGCGCGATCGGGCATCTCGGACGGCGCGCATCCGCGTCCGGTGAAGGGCTAGCGTCCCGGGCGGGGCGACGTGGGTCCGTCGTCGAGCTGCTGGTCGCTCAGAGTGCTCCAGGAGACGGGACCCAGCAGGTCCGCGTACCTCTGGAAGATGTCCATGAAGAGGTCGTCGATCGCCAGGAGCCCCACCGGGCGGCCCTCGGCGACCACCGCGATCCGCCGCACCCCGCTCCGGCGGAAGGTGCGGTAGGCCTCGGCGAGGTCCGCGTCGGCCTCCACCGCGACCACCGGCTCCGACATGACCAGCGACACCGGGGCCTCCTCGTCGAGACCTGGTGCCACGGCGCGGACCGCGATGTCGCGGTCGGTGACGATGCCGAGCAGCGCCCCGTCCTCGGTGACCAGCACGCATCCCACCGCCTGCACCTGCATGCACACGGCCGCACGCCGGATCGGGTCGCCCGGCAGCACGGCAACCGCCGGGCTGTTCATCAGGTCTCCTACCCGCATGAGGGGGTCCCTCCTCGTCAGTCGTCGAGGGCGGCGGTGAGCCGGCTGTCCACGGCGACCACGCCGTCGGTGCCGCGGCACAGCCGTTCCACCACAGGAACCAGGCTCCGGCGGTGGACCTGCCCCTCCAGGGTCACCACCCCGTCGACCACGTGGACGCGGACCGCTCCCGGGTCCAGGGACAGCGTCTGCCGAAGCACCTCGTACTCGATCTCCTCGCGGATCGCCCGGTCCGTGCGCAGGAAGACACGCAGCAGGTCCCGGCGGCTGACGATGCCCACGACCCGACCCGGTTCGTCGACCACCGGCAGCCGCTTGACCCGTTGGCGGTCCATGGCCCGGGCCGCCTCCACCACGCTCCAGCCGGGGTGCGCGGTGACCACCGGGGAGGACATCACGTCCTTGGCCGTCACCGTGCCGAGGCCGCCCTCGTCATGGGGCACGGCATCCGCCGCGGAGCCCTCCGGAGCGTCCCGGCCCTCGGGATCGGCCTGGCGGGCCTCCCGGCGCAGCAGGTCCCCTTCGGAGACCAGGCCGACCAGACGCCCCGAGCCGTCGAGTACCGGCACGGCGCTGATCTCCTGCTCCGCGAGCATCGCGGCGACCTCCTTGAAGGAGGTCTCCTCCTGGACGGTCACCACGTCGCGGGTCATCAGGTCATCGACAACGCGGTGTCTCATCGCGCTCCTCCTTCCGTAACGCGGCCGGTGGGCCCGGCCGTGCTTCCGCCCACGATCCGCGGGCCGACCGGCAGGGGATCGGCGGCGGTGCCCCGGAACCTCCCGCCGGGGCCGGCCACGTCCGCACGGCGAGCGGAGGGGTCGGGCTCCTGTCCGGGCCAGCCGATCGCCGCAGCGGTCCGTAGCAGACGGAGCAGCTCGGGATCGTGCGGCCGGGCGCGCCGGCGCTCCTGCAACCGCCGCCTTGCCAGTCGATGCCTGGCGTTCATCGCACACCTCCACCACCTGCGCGGTTCACTGCTCCTGGTACCACCATCACCCTCGGGCCCATCGGGCGCGAGGTCTGGTCGGCCCCGCCGAGGCGGCCGACCGGCCCTGGGCCGGAGACGTGGCCCGGCGGAGCCCTGCCGGGCCACGGGGCCACCGCTCAGCAGATCCGGGGCAGCAGTTCACCCAGCGGGGAGGTCGACGATGCGTCGCGCTCCGACCAGGGTGTTCATGACGACCCTGCCGGCGGGTCCCGGCACGACCCGGCCGATGCGGACCGACTGCTCCCCACCCGGGGCGGCCCGCATCACATCCAGCAGGACGTCGGCCCGGTCATCCGCGACGAAGGCGACCGGGCAACCCTCGTTGGCGACCACCAACGGGTCCAGACCCAGCAGGTCGCAGGCCGCCGCGACAACGCCCGGCACGGGGACGGCGGCGGCTCCGCGCCCGTCATCGCCGCATCGTTGACGCTGCCGTGCACGGCCAGGGAGCCGAGGTCCCCGCCCGGGAAGAACAGCGGACTACGAAGGAGTCGGTGCTGACCACCAGCTCGGCCGTCCCGGTCGGCGGCAGCACCGCGGCGTCCTCCAGAGCAGCAGGTGGGGCAGCGGCGCCACCGGCAGGAACAGGCCGACGCGGTGCATACCGGGGGGCCAGCGCCGTTCCGGGACGGGCGTCCACCAGCACGACGGGGCAGGCCGGCCACATCTTCAGCGCACGTTCGGCGGCGCTGAGTTCGACGGCGAGGCCTTCGGCCGCGGCCAGGTCGGCCACCATGACGGCGAACGGTTTGCGGGGCCGGCGTTTGCGCGTGCGCAGCCGCCGCACGGCCGCTGCGTCGGTCGCGTCGCACACCAGCTGGTAGCCGCCCAGCCCCTTGACGGCGATGATCGCTCCGAGGCGGACGGCGTCCTCCGCCGCCCGGAGTGCGGGCTCGCCGAAGGTCTGCTCCCCCCAGCTGAGGGCGGGGCCGCAGCCGGGGCAGGCGATCGGTTCGGCGTGGAAGCGCCGGTCGTCGGGATCGGCGTACTCCGCGGCACAGGGCTCGCACAGCGGGAAGCGGGCCATCGTGGTGCGCTGCCGGTCGCAGGGGAGTCCGGCGATCAGGGTGGCTCTGGGGCCGCAGTCGGTTCAGTTGAGGAACGGGTAGCGGTAGCGCCGGTCGGCCGGGTCGAGGAGTTCGCGCAGGCACGCCGGGCAGGTGGCGCTGTCCGGCGGGATCTCACCGTTGCCCGCGCCCGCGCCGCTGGCGAGCACCGTGAAGCCGTGACCCGCTGCGGCCGCCCCGGGCACGGGCGTGGCGCTGATGCCGGTGATCCGCGCCAGGGGCGGGGCCTCCCCCTGCAAACGGCCGAGGAACTCCAGCAGCACTGACGGCCGGCCGAGCGCCAAAACGGTCACCCGTCCACCGTCGTTGCGCACCCCCACCCGTCCAGGCCCAGGCCGGTGGCCAGGCGGTGCACGAAGGACCGGAAGCCGACACCCTGGACGGTCCCGGTCACCTCGAAGCGCATCGCACTGAGCACCGGGGGGTGACCGGGCATCAGGCTTTCTCCTTCGCGCGGGCCGCCCGGAGGTGCCGGCAACCCCACGGCCTCAGGCTCGCTGTCCCGCCCATGGCGCCCCCTCTTTCGCTGCCGGTATGGACCGGCTTTCCACTCCCCGCCGGGCCACCGACCGGAACCAGGGCCAGTCAGGCTCCTGTCGCGGGCCTGGCCGGCCCATGTGCGTGCGGCCCGCCTCGGGCCGCCTGCGCCGGGCCGTCACCGGTCGGTTCAGCCCAGGGCCGCACCCGGTCGGAACCCAACGGCGAAGATGCCTCGTCGGCCCTTCAGGAGGGACCGTTCGGCCCTTCGTGCCGCCCCTCGTCCGGGCGGATGGTGGTGTCAGAAGACAGCACGCGCCTGTCCGGAGCCACCGACGCCCGTGCCGGGCCCGGACCCGCCCCGCAGCGAAGGAGCACCACCATGCAGCACCGCACCGTTCACGACGTGATGAGCCACCAGGTGGCGACCGTCAGGCGGGAGACCCCGTTCAAGGCGATCGCCGAGCTCCTCGCCGAGCGCGACATCAGCGCCGTCCCGGTCGTCGACGACTCCGGGCGGGTGGTCGGCGTCGTGTCCGAGGAGGACCTGCTCCGCAAGGAGTCCGGCCAGCCCGACCCCGATCGGCTCAACCCGTCGCTGTGGATGCGCCCCAGCGACCGCAGGCGCGCGCAGGCCGAGACCGCCGACGCCCTGATGACCCGCACCGTCTTCACCGCCTGCCCGCACTGGTCGCTGGTCGAGGCCGCACAGATGATGGACCGCCACCACGTCAAGCGACTGCCCGTTCTCGACGAGTCCGACCGCCTGGTCGGCATCGTCAGC
This sequence comes from Streptacidiphilus sp. EB129, assembly GCF_041262645.1. NCBI lineage: Bacteria > Bacillati > Actinomycetota > Actinomycetes > Kitasatosporales > Streptomycetaceae > Streptacidiphilus > Streptacidiphilus sp. EB129. Next base: position 216,017 of record NZ_JBGCCS010000006.1, on the reverse strand, counting down.
CGCAGCGACCTGCTGCGCGTCTTCCTGCGCACCGACCGCGCCATCCGCGGCGAGATCGTGACCGAGGTGCTGGAGCACACCATGATGATCGATCCGGCGGCGATCTCCGTCAGCGTCTCGGACGGCGTGGTGACGATGCGCGGCCAGGTCGAGCGCAAGAGCATGATCCCCATCGTCGAGCGCCTGTGCCGCGCGGTGGACGGCGTCGTCGCCCTGCACCCACAGCTCAGCTACGCCTTCGACGACACCAGGATCGACCTCGACCCGCCGCTCGTCCGCGGTGTCATGCAGCCGCAGCGGCACACCCGCTGATCCGACCGGCCCCTCCGCACCCACGGCCGCGTGGCACGCCCGGGAAGGAGCACAGCACCATGACACCGGACCTCGCACCCACCGGCACCGTGGGGGCCGCCGAGCCCCGCGAGCTCGCCCAGGAGGATCTGCAGTACCTCTTCGACGCGCTGACCTCACGCGGCTGGACGGTGGTCGGCCCCACCGAACGCGACGGTGCCGTGGTGCTGGCCGAGCTCGCCTCGGCCGGGGAACTGCCCTACGGGGTGGGCGTGACGCTGGCCCCGGGCGGCTACCGGCTGCGGCGCCGGGGCGACCGGGCGGCCTTCGCCCACGCGGCCGGACCGCAGTCCTGGAAGACCTTCCTGCACCCCGACCGGGCCCGCCTGTGGCAGGCGGACCGGGACGAGGAGGGCATGGTCACCTTCACCGGGGAGTCCGCTCCCCCTCCGCGCTACGCGTTGCTCGGGGTGCACCCGTGCGACCTGACCGCCATCGCCCGCCAGGACCGGGTCCTGACCGGCGGCACCTACCGCGACCCGGTCTACGGTCCACGCCGCGAGGCCGCCTTCGTGATCGCCGTGGCCTGCGCCGACCCCGGCGAGCTCTGCTTCTGCGGCTCTGTCGGCACCGGTCCGGGCCTGCGCCCCGACGCGCCCTGCGACCTGGCCGTGCACGAGGTGGCCGACCGGGACGGTGTCCGCCTGCTGCTGTCCGCGCACGGCCCGCGCGGGGCCGAGGTCCTGGCCGATCCCCGGCTGCCGGTCCGCGTGCCGCACCCCGGGCTGCCCGCCCTGGCCGAGCGTCGGAGCGAGGAGGCGGCCGGGCGGATGGGCCGCGGCCTGGACACCGAGGGCCTGCACGACGTGCTCGCCGCCACCCTCGACTCGCCGGTCTGGGACGACGTCGCCTCCCGCTGCCTGACCTGCGGCAACTGTACGCTGGTGTGCCCGACGTGCTTCTGTACCACCACCGAGGGCACCACCGACCTGACGGGGGACCACGCCGAGCGGTGGCGGCGCTGGGACTCCTGCTTCGACCTGGATTTCTCCTACGTCTACGGCGGTGCCGTCGCACCTCCGCCAGGAGCCGCTACCGCCAGTGGCTCACCCACAAGCTCGGCACCTGGCACGACCAGTTCGGCAGCAGCGGCTGCGTCGGCTGCGGCCGGTGCATCGCCTGGTGCCCGGTCGGCATCGACCTGACGGCCGAGGCCGCCCGCCTGCGAGAGGAGGCCGCACCGTGAACGCCGAAACGGTGAGCACCGGCGCCGTGAACACCGACGGTGCGAACGCCGCGGCCCCGCTCCCCTACCTGGTGCGCCACCGGCTGCGCGAGAACGGCGACACCGTGACGCTGGACCTGGTCCCGCTCGGCGAGGCACTGCCCGCCTACCGGCCCGGCCAGTTCTCGATGCTGTGCGCCTTCGGGGTCGGCGAGATCCCGGTCTCGGTCAGCGACGTGACTCCGGGACGCGACGCGCTCGGCCACACCGTCCGCGGCGTGGGCAAGGTCAGCGAGGCCCTGTGCCGACTGCGCCCCGGCGAGGTCGTCGGCGTGCGCGGCCCCTACGGCAACGACTGGGCCCTGGGCGCACGGCCCCAGGACGACGAGGACCCGGTCACCGCGCTGGGCACCGACCCCGGCGAGGACCTTCTGGTCCTCGCCGGCGGCCTCGGCCTGTCGCCGCTGCGGCCGGTCGTGGTCCAGGCGCTGTCCCAGCCGGGCGTCTACGGCTGGCTCACCGTGCTGGCCGGCGCCCGCAGTCCGCAGGATCTGGTCCACCGGGCCGACCTGACCCAGTGGCGCGCCCTGGGCGAGGCCCGGATCACCGTCGACCGGCCCGGACCTGGCTGGACCGGACCGGTCGGTCTGGTCACCGACCTGCTCCGGCACGCCGTCTTCCGCCCCGAACGCACCACCGCCTTCGTCTGCGGCCCCGAGCCGATGATGCGCGCGAGCGCCGACGCACTGCTGCGGCGCGGCGTCGCCCCGGAGCGAATCCGGCTGTCGCTGGAACGCAACATGCGCTGCGCCACGGCCTGGTGCGGGCACTGCCAGCTCGGCCAGGTCATCGTCTGCCGCGACGGCCCGGTGTTCACCTGGAAGCAGGCGTCCGAACTGCTCGGCGTCGCCGAACTGTGAGAAGAGGGACCACCGCCATGATCGCTCCACGGCCCCGGCTCGCCGTCTGGAAGTTCTCCTCCTGCGACGGCTGCCAGCTGACCCTGCTCGACTGCGAGGACGAACTGCTGCCGCTGGCGGAGCAGGTGGAGATCGCCTACTTCCTGGAGGCGACCCGCGCCTCAGGGCCGGGCCCGTACGACCTGTCCCTGGTGGAGGGCTCGATCGCCACCGAGGCGGACGTCGAGCGGATCCACGACATCCGCGCGTGGTCCCGGTTCCTGGTCACCATCGGCGCCTGCGCCACCGCGGGAGGCGTCCAGGCACTGCGCAACGCCCGCGACCACGAGCAGCTGCGCTCGGTGGTCTACGCCCGCACCGAGTACATCGACACCCTCGCCACCTCAACGCCGATCGCCGCGCACGTCCCGGTCGACTTCGAGCTGCGCGGCTGCCCGATCGACAAACGGCAGCTGCTGGAGGTCGTCTCCGCGTTCCTGGCCGGACGCAGACCCGACATCCCCGACCAGAGCGTCTGCTTCGAGTGCAAGCGGCGCGGCCTGACCTGCGTCACCGTCGCCCACGGCACGCCCTGCCTGGGACCGGTCACCCACGCCGGCTGCGGCGCGCTGTGCCCGGCGTTCGGCCGCGGCTGCTACGGCTGCTACGGCCCCAAGGCCGACCCCAACACCCGGGCGCTGCTGCCCCTGCTGCGCCAGGACGGTCTGTCGGACCAGGACGTGGCCCGGCTCTACCGCACGTTCAACGCCGAGGCCCCGGCCTTCCGCAAGGCCGCCGAGCACGCCCTCGGCGACGGCGACGGCGACGGCGACGGCGACGGCGACGGCGACGGCGACGGCGACGGCGACGGCGACGGCGACGGCGACCAGCATGACCACGACGGCCCGAACCGGCGAGCGGAGACCCGACCGTGACCCACAGCAGCCATCGCCTGCTCAGCGTCGGCTCACTCGCCCGGGTCGAGGGCGAGGGCGCGATGCACGTCCGGATCCGCGACGGCGAGGTGGAGAGCGTCCAGCTCAGCATCTACGAGCCGCCGCGCTTCTTCGAGGCGCTGCTGCGCGGCCGCCGCTACCACGAGCCGGTCGACATCACCGCCCGGATCTGCGGCATCTGCCCGGTCGCCTACCAGATGACGGCCTGTCAGGCGATCGAGGATGCCTGCGCCGTCACCGTGGACGGGCAACTCGCCGCACTGCGGCGGCTGCTGTACTGCGGTGAGTGGATCGAGAGCCACACGCTGCACATCTACCTGCTGCACGCCCCCGACTTCCTGGGCCTGCCCGACGCCCTGACGCTGGCACGACAGGACCGCGCACTGGTCGAGCGCGGGCTACGGCTCAAGCAGGCGGGCAACCAGATCATGGAGGTACTGGGCGGGCGCACCATCCATCCGGTCAACGTGCGTCTCGGCGGATTCCACCGTCTGCCCGACCGCGCCGAACTGGCCCGGCTCTCGGCCCTGCTGCGCACCGCCCGCCGCGACGCCGAGGAGACGGTCGCCTGGACGGCCGGGCTCGACTTCCCCGACCTGCACGTGCGGCACGCGGCCCTGGCCCTGCGGCGTCCCGACGCCTACGCGATCGACTCGGGCACGCCCACCCTGCACGGCGCCCTGACGGCGGCCGCCGGCGCGCCCCTGGCCGCGTTCCCGGTGGCCGAGTTCGAGCAGCACGTCGTGGAGAACCAGGTGCCCCACTCGACCGCGCTGCAGGCCACCGCGGACGGCCGGCGCTACCTCACCGGCCCGCTGGCGCGCTGGCGGACCTCCGCCGACCGGCTGCCCCGGGACCTGCGGAACCTGGCCGCGGTGGCGGGGATCGGCCAGAGCTGCGACAACCCCTTCCGCAGCATCGTCGTCCGCGCGATCGAGGTGCTGTGGGCGGTGCGCGAGGCGCAGCGGATCCTGGACGCCTACGAACCGCCGGCCGCACCCGCCGTACCGGTGCCGCCCCGCGCGGGCGTGGGCCACGCCACCACCGAGGCCCCGCGCGGACTGCTGTACCACCGCTACGAGATCGACGCGGACGGCCTCGTCGCCGCCGCCCAGATCATCCCGCCCACCTCCCAGAACCAGGCCGCGATCGAGGCGGACCTGCGCGCCTTCGTCCAGGAGCGGCTGCACCTGGACGACGAGGAGCTGACCCGCCAGTGCGAGCAGGCGATCCGCAACTACGACCCGTGCATCTCCTGCGCGACCCATTTCCTCGACCTCACCGTGCGGAAGGACTGAGCGCGTCGTGAGCGACGTCCGGGGCCCCGGCGGCACCGCCGTGATCGCCATCGGCAACGAGTACCGCCGGGACGACGGCGCGGCCCAGGCCGCACTGCGGCTGCTGCTGCGGGACGGCGCGCCGGCCGACCGCTGCGACCTCACCGACGGCGAGTCCACCCGGCTGCTGGCCCTGTGGCGGGACCGTGACCTGGCCGTGGTCATCGACGCCGTGCACGCGCACCCCGGCGAGCCGGGCCGGATCCACCGACTCGACCTGGCCCAGGCAGCACTGGCAAGCGGCGGCGCCACCACGCACGGGCTCGGGCTCGGTGAAGCCGTGGAACTCGGGCGGGTGCTCGGTCTGCTGCCCTCGCGTCTGGTCGTAGTCGGCATCGAGGGCGAGCGGTTCGACTGGGGCGAGCAGCTGACCCCCGCCGTGGCCGCGGCGGTGCCCAGGGCGGCGGCGCTGGTGCGCGAGCTGCTGGAGGACGAACGTCGAACGACGGAGCGGACATCAGGCCCTCGGTGACCGCCGCTGCGGCCTCACCCCCCCCCGGGTCGTGACAAGGGACCGGTCGGCCTGCCGCCCGGTCCCGTGCGGCCCTGTACTCCCCTGCGGATCGGAGCAGTCTGGAATGAGCGGCCGCCTCGCGGACCGGGGGCACCGGCCACCGGCGCAGGACGGGGCCCGGCGACGGGTGGGCCGCGTTTCAGCACCACCGAATCGAGGACGGCGGAGATGAGTGCGAAGGGGCTGGTGGGTATCGGTCTCGCGGCTGCGGTCGCGGCTGTGGCGGGCTACCCGCTGCTGTGGCGGAACGCGTGTCTGAGCTGGGGTGCCAGCGCTGTCGAGGTGTGCCGTGAGATGCCTGGCGACGCGCTGCTGCCCGGGGCACGACTGGTGTCGACCCGCGCGGTCACCGTCGACGCCCCGGCGTCGGCGGTCTGGCCGTGGCTGGTGCAGATGGGGCCGGGCCGGGGCGGCGCCTACACGTACGACTGGATCGAGAACCTGTTCGGCCTCGACATGCACAGTGCCGACCGCATCCTCCCGGAGTTCCAGGACCTGAAGCTCGGCGACACCATGACGCTGGGCGACCGGGGCCCGGTGATGGAGGTCGCCGAACTCGCTGCCGAACGGGCGCTGGTGCTGCGTTCCCAGGACGGGAACTGGGTGTGGGCCTTCGGCCTCCACCCGCTGGGCCGCAACACCCGGCTGGTGAGCCGCAACCGGATCGAGCAGCCCGGTGCCTCCCCCGCCGCCCGGCTCCTGACGCTCTACGTGATGGAGCCGGGCAGCCTGCTGATGGAGCGCAAGATGCTGCTGGGCATCAAACGGCGCGCCGAGGCACTGGCCTGACAAATGCCCCCTTCGCAGGGACGGTGGGCGGTCGGCCGGAAACAGGGTCCATCGGGCCCCGGTCGCGGGGCGTGCGGCCCTGTGGGCGGGTGCCGCCCGAGCGGACAGTAGGCAGCGAAGGGCAACCGAGACGAGGGAGCGGCCGCCATGGGCAGGTTCGTGTACGACTTCACCGAAGGACACCGCGGGCAGGCCGATCTGCTCGGCGGCAAGGGGGCGGGCCTTGCCGAAATGACCCGGATGGGACTGCCGGTTCCGCCCGGATTCACCATCACCACCGAAGCGTGCCGCTTCTACCTGGCCTCCGGACGCGAACCGCACGCACTCGCCGACGAGATCACCGTGCACCTCGCCGCGCTGGAAGAGCGGATGGGACGTCGCCTGGGCGACGCCCGGGACCCGCTGCTGCTCTCGGTCCGCTCCGGTGGCCGGTACTCCATGCCCGGGATGATGGACACCATCCTGGACCTCGGCCTGAACGACGACACCGTGACGGGGCTGGCCAGGACCACCGGCCGGGAACGCGCCGCATGGGACTCCTACCGGCGCCTGGTGCAGATGTACGGCAGCACCGTCATGGGCGTGGACGGATCCTGCTTCGACACCGAACTGGACCGGGCCCGTCGCGCCGCCGGAACGGACAGCGACCTCGGTCTGGACGCCGCCGCACTGCGCCGACTGACCGTCGCCTTCCAGGCGATCGTCCGCGAACACACCGGCCTCGACTTCCCGCAGGACCCGCGCGAACAGCTGCGCGGCGCGGTCCGCGCCGTCTTCGACTCCTGGCGCGGCGAGCGGGCCCGGATCTACCGCAGGCGCGAGGGCATCCCGGAGAACCTGGGCACCGCGGTGAACGTTCAGGCGATGGTCTTCGGCAACCTGGGGCCGGACTCGGGCACCGGGGTGGCGTTCACCCGCAACCCCGCCACCGGACGGCGCGGTGCCTGGGGCGACTACCTGAGCGACGCCCAGGGCGAGGACGTGGTGGCGGGCATCCGCGACGCCGTCCCGCTGAGCGAGCTCGCCGCACTGCTGCCCGACTGCCACAGTGCGTTGCTGGCACACCTGAACACCCTGGAGAACCACTACCGCGACCTGTGCGACGTGGAGTTCACCGTCGAGCGCGGGCGGCTGTGGATCCTCCAGACCCGCGTCGGCAAGCGCACCGCGGCGGCCGCCTTCCGCATCGCGGTCCAGCTGGTCGAGGAGAAGGTGATCACCTGGGACGAGGCGCTGCTCCGGGTGACCGGCGACCAGCTGGCGCAGCTGATGTTCCCCCGCTTCGCCGGAACCACCGGGGGCGCGCCGCTGGCCCACGGCATCCCCGCCTCCCCCGGTGCCGCCGTGGGCGTGGTGGTCTTCACCTCCGCCGAGGCGGTGCGCCGCGCGGCAGCCGGCGAGCACACCGTGCTGGTGCGCCCCGAGACCACCCCGGACGACCTCCCCGGCATGATCGCCGCGCAGGCCGTGCTCACCAGCCGGGGCGGCAAGACCAGCCACGCCGCCGTGGTCGCCCGCGGCATGGGCAAGGTCTGCGTCTGCGGCGCCGAGGGCATCAGCGTGGACGTCGCCGCACGACGATTCACCACCGCCGGGGGAACCGTGGTGGCCGAGGGCGAGGTGATCTCGGTGGACGGCACCGCCGGCCGGGTCCACCTCGGCGCGCTGCCCCTGGTCCCGTCCCCGGTGACCGCCTACTTCACCGGCGGGACGGTCCCCGAGGAGGCCCGGGAGCTCATCGACGCGGTGGACCGGCTGCTGACGCACGCAGACCAGGTCGGCCGCCTGCTGGTACGCGCCAACGCCGACACCCCCGAGGACGCGCGCAGGGCCAGGGCCTTCGGCGCGCTGGGCATCGGCCTGTGCCGCACCGAGCACATGTTCCTCGGTGAGCGCCGCCGACTGGTCGAGGCGTTGATCCTGGCCGAGAACGACGACGCCCGCGAGTCCGCACTCGCCGCCCTGCTCCCGCTGCAGCGCCAGGACTTCACCGAGATCCTGCAGGCCATGGACGGCCTGGCGGTGACGATCCGGCTGATCGACCCGCCACTGCACGAGTTCCTCCCCGACCGCACCGAACTCTCCGTCCGCATCGCCACCGAACGCGCGCAGGGCCGCGCGGTCGACCCGCACGACGAGCAACTGCTGGCCGCGGTGAACCGGATGCACGAGGAGAACCCGATGCTGGGCCTGCGCGGCGTCCGCCTCGCCCTGGTCGTGCCCGGCCTGGTGGCGATGCAGGTCCGCGCCGCCGCCGAAGCCGTCCTGGCCTGCCGGGCGGCAGGTGGCGACCCGCACGCCGAGATCATGGTGCCGCTGGTGGACACCGTCGAAGAGCTGCGTCTGGTGCGCACCGAGATCGAACGGGTGCTGCGCGAGACCGACGAAGACCTGGACGTGCCGATCGGCACGATGATCGAGCTGCCCCGCGCGGCGCTGACGGCGGACCGGATCGCCACGGCCGCGGACTTCTTCTCCTTCGGGACCAACGACCTGACCCAGACCACCTGGGGCTTCTCACGCGACGACGTGGAGGGCGCCTTCTTCACCCGCTACCTGGAACAGGGCGTCTTCCGCGTCTCCCCGTTCGAGACGCTGGACCTGGACGGCGTCGGCCGCCTGGTCGAACTCGCCGTCCGCGAGGGCCGGCAGACCCGGCCCGGCCTGGTCACCGGCGTCTGCGGCGAGCACGGCGGCGACCCCGCCTCAGTGCGCTTCTTCCACCGCGCCGGTCTGGACTACGTCTCCTGCTCGCCCTACCGCGTCCCCGTCGCCCGCCTGGAAGCAGGACGCGCCGCCGTCGGTACCGGAACCGACCTCTGACCCACCGTCAGTGCTCTTCGACCCGGAAACGCGGGCGGGCGGAGCCAGACCCTCCGCGGTCACCGGCTCCGCCCGTGGCGCGGCGCCCGCTCAGACCCGGCCCATGCGCTTGCGCAGCCCGTAGACGGCGGCGCCGAGGACGAGCACCGCCGCACCGGAGAGCACCGAGGCCGCCGGCAGGGCGAAGGCCAGGACCAGACAGCCGGCCAGTCCGAGGGCGGGCACCGCACGTGGCGGGCGGCCCTCGTCGGGGGTGAGCGTCCAGGCGGCGCTGTTGGCGACGGCGTAGTAGGCCAGCACCCCGAACGAGGAGAAGCCGATCGCCCCGCGCACGTCCGCGGTGGCGGCGAGCACCACGACGACCGCGCCCACCGTGAGCTCGGCGCGGTGGGGAACCTGGAAGCGAGGGTGGACCGCTGCCAGGGCGTGCGGCAGATGGCGGTCACGGGCCATCGCCAGGGTGGTGCGCGAGACGCCGAGGATCAACGCCAGCAGCGACCCCAGGGCCGCCACCGCGGCGCCCACGCGCACCACGGGGACCAGCCCCGGAACTCCGGCGGCGCGGACCGCCTCCGCCAGCGGGGCCGCCGCGCCGCCAAGACTCTTCGGCCCGAGCACGGACAGCACGGCGATGGAGACCGCCGCATAGACGACCAGGGTGATGCCCAGGGCGAGGGGGATCGCCCGGGGGATGGTGCGCTCCGGGTCGCGGACCTCCTCGCCGAGGGTGGCGACGCGGGCGTACCCGGCGAAGGCGAAGAACAGCAGACCCGCCGCCTGCAGCACCCCGGTGAAGCCGGCGCCGGCCCCCACGTCAAGCCGCGCGGCGCCCACCGCGTCCGAGGTGAGGCAGGCGACCACGACGGCGGCGAGCACTGCCAGGACCACGGCCACGATCGCGCGGGTGAGCCAGGCGGCCTTCTGCACTCCGGCGTAGTTCACCGCCGTCAGCGCCACCACGGCGGCCACCGCCACCGCATGCGCCTGGGCCGGCCACACGTAGGAACCCACGGTCAGTGCCATCGCGGCGCAGGAAGCCGTCTTGCCGACCACGAACCCCCACCCGGCGAGGTAGCCCCAGAAGTCCCCCAGCCGCTCGCGCCCATAGACATAGGTACCGCCCGACTGCGGGTAGCGGGCGGCCAGGCGGGCGGAGGAGGTCGCGTTGCAGTAGGCCACCCCCGCCGCCAGCGCCAGGCCGGGCAGCAGGCCGTCCCCGGCGGCGGCCGCCGCCGGGGCGAGTGCGGCGAAAATCCCCGCACCGATCATCGCCCCCAGGCCGATCAGCACCGCGTCGGCCACCCCCAGCCGTCGCCGGAGCCGCGGGGCACCGGTGACAGCCGCTGGCCGGCTCATGGCTCACTCCGTAAGGTGTCAGGCAGCCCGGGAACGGGGCTCCGATATCGGCAGACGATATCTGACCCGCCGATCCGACCGGAGCGTCGCGTCCAGGAGGAACCGAGTGCCTGCGGCAGCGGCTACTCGCTCTCCGCTTCGGCGCGGTCGTCACCGGTGCGGACCACGACGACCGGGCAGGACGCGTGCTGCACGCAGTGCTGGCTCACCGATCCCAGCAGGGCGCCGACGAAACCGCCATGCCCACGGCTGCCGACGACGAGTAGTTCAGCTCCGCGCGACCGCTCCAACAGCACCTGGGCGGCGTTGCCCAGCTCCGCGCTCTCCCGGATCTCGACCCGCGGATGGTCCCTGACAGCCCACGCCACGGACTTGGCAAGGATCTTCCCGGCGACCAGCCCGGACTCACGATCGACCGAAGCCGGGGCCCGGCCGTACATCGTCGGATACAGCCAGCAGATCACCGCATCCACCGCGGCGTGGGTCAGCTCCGCCTGCCGAACCGCCCACCGCAGTGCCTGCTCGGACGACGGAGAGCCGTCGACTCCCACCACGATCCGGCGTTCTGCCGGGATCTCCCTGCTCATCTCGCACCTCTCCGGTTCCTGGTCGTTGGTCGGGTTTGACGGGTGGCGCCTGTCCGCAGAAGCGGTCACCGGACCAGGACGCGCTCGCCGGAGCCCGGAACGACCGCGGTCCAGCCGAGTTCCTCGGTGATGCGGTCGCACAGGGCCCGCGAGCCCTCCGGCTCGCCGTGCACGAGGTAGGTGGTACTGGGCTCGGGCGCGTAGCGCAGCCAGTCGACGATCTCGCCCGCGTCGGCGTGGGCGGAGAACCCGGGGACGTTGACGACCTCGGCCCGTACCGGCACGTAGCCGCCGAACATCTTCAGCGCCCTGGCCCCGTCGACCAGGTCACGGGCCCGGGTGCCCCGGGCGGCGAAGCCGACGATGAGCACGGTGTTGCGCGGGTCCGGCAGCAAGCGGCGCAGATGGTGCACCACACGCCCGCCGGTGGCCATGCCGGAGGCCGAGACGATGACCGAGGGCATGCCCGAGCGCTGGATCGCCATGGACTCCTCGACCGAGCGGGCCGCGGTGAACGGGGTCGGGTCCAGGGCGGCCTTCCCGTCTCCGGTCACCTCGTCACGCAGTTCGGGGGCATGGCCGTCGAACGCCTCCTGGTAGATCCGCAGGGCGGCGAGCGCCATCGGACTGTCCACGTAGACCGGTACCGAGGCCGGCAGTCGGCCGGCGCGGCGCAGCTCGGCGAGTTCGTGCAGCACGACCTCGGTGCGGTCGACCGCGAACGACGGGATGACCACGCTGCCGCCCCGGGCGAAGGTGCGCGCCAGAGCGTCCGCGAAGCGGGCCCGCGAGGCCTGCTCGTCGTGGTGGCGGTTGCCGTACGTCGACTCCACCAGAAGCACGTCGGCACCGGTGAACGGATCCGGTGGGCGCAGCAGCGGATGGACCGGACGGCCCAGATCACCGCTGGCGGCCAGGGTGTGGCCGTCCTCCAGGGTCAGGTGCGCCCAGGAGGAGCCGAGGATGTGCGCGGCGTGCTGCAACCGCAGCACCGTACCGGTGGTGATCTCGGTCTCGACGCCCAGCGGAACCGGCTCGAACAGCTTCAGCGCCCGGTCGACGTCCTTCTCGTCGTACAGCGGCTCGGCGGGGTGGTGCTTGGAGTAGCCGTGGGAGTTGGCGTGCTCGGCCTCCTCCGTCAGCAGGTGGGCGCTGTCGCGCAGGACGAGCTCGGCCAGGCGGGCGGTGTTCGGCGTGCAGAACACCGAGCCCTGGAAGCCCTCCCGCACCAGACGCGGCAGATAGCCGCTGTGGTCGAGGTGCGCGTGGGTCAGCACCACGGCGTGGACGTCGGCGGCGTCCGACGGCAGCGGTCGCCAGTTGCGGCGCCGCAGCTCAGCGGCACCCTGGAACATCCCGCAGTCGATCAGGACCCGTGCGTGGTCGGTCTCGACCATGAACTTGCTGCCGGTGACCGTGCCCACGGCGCCGAGGAAGGTGAGCAGCCCCGGCCGCGGCCGGGGACCGCCCACGGCGCCCCCGCCACCGGCCGCGCCGCTGTCGCTGGTGTCCATCGTTGGTCGCCTTCCTGCAGTCGCGATCGCGTCGCGCGGGGTCAGCATCTCCGTGCCACCACTGTCACACCGGCCGGGCTGGCCGGCATCGGCCAGACCGTCGATGGGGCCGCCCGGCCCTGTCCGCCCTTGGGCGGAGGGCTTCCGCCGCCCCGTCCGCCGACGAGCCGGCGGATGCCGGGCATCAGCTGCCGGGCGGGTCCGGCGGGCGGCGCAGCGTCTCCAGCCGCTGCCGGTACTCCTCGTCGTCGATCTCGCCGCGGGCGAAGCGCTCCGCGAGCAGTTGCTCGGGCGTGGGCCGCCCAACCGTGGCGCTCTCCGGCTGCGGCGCCCGGTGCTGCGCGCTGCGGCCCAGATAGCGGACCACGGCGACGGTCAGCAGGACGACGCAGACCAGCACCAGCAGCGCGAGGAGGGCGAACAGGCCCAGCCCCCAGCCGCCCCAGCCGCCCCAGCCGCCCATGTGATGGTGACGGTACATCGAATGCTCCTCACTGCGCAGGGACGCGGGCACGTGCCGCAACGGCAATCACCGGCGCCGGTCCGTTCCCGAGGCGTGCGGCCGTTCCAGGCCCTGGACGAGGTCGTCCTCGGTGAAGTCCAGCGAGGAGTGGACCGCGACCACCCCGTCCACCGACCGGCACAACCGCGTGGTCACCGGGATCATGCTCTTGCGCGGGAGCCGGCCGGACAGCGTCACCACGCCCTCGTGGACGACCACCCGTACGGCATCAGGAGCCAGCCAGAGCGTCTCTCCGAGCACGTCATGGACGATCTCCTCGCGAATGGCGCCGTCGTGTCGCAGAAAGACCTGCAGCAGGTCGCTGCGGCTGACGATGCCGACCAGTCGCCCCGCCTCGTCGACCACAGGAAGCCGCTTGATCCTGTGCCGGTCCATTGCCCGGGCGGCCTCCACGACGCTCCAGTCCCCGCGTGCCGTGACGGCCGGACTGGTCATCAGCCCACCCGCGGTCTCGGCTTCGGCCCGGTCGCGGTCACGGGGCCGCATCCAGTTCCCGGAACCGCGGCCGTCCGGGTCGGGGGCGGCCGCCTCCTTGCGCAGCAGATCGGCCTCGGAGACCATCCCCATCGGCCGGCCCTGGTCGTCGACCACCGGCACGGCCGTGATGTCGTTCCGGTGGAACAGCGAGGCGATCTCCTTGAACGGTGTGCCGGGCTCGACGGTGACGACCTCCTGGGTCATCACGTCGTGGACTCTGCGGTGCTGCATGGCCCTCACTCCTCCGCAGCTGGCTGGTACCCCTCCAGCTTCCGCCCGGGTCCCGGATCCGCACAGGGCCGACCGGCCCCGGGCCGCTGCCAGGCGGCCCAGGCCCACGCCGACCGCTATGCGACTCCCCGGCCGGGATGTGACAGTGGCAGAGCAGGTCATGTCCGAGAGCCACGAGGCGAGGAGGAGTCATGTCCGACACGACGTCCGGCGGGGCCGGAAAGGGCACCGCACCGCATCCGGGTGACATCGGCCGGCGAGTGGCGCTGCGGCGACGGGAGCTGGGGCTCAGCCGGGAAGAAGTGGCCGCGCGCGCCGGAATGGCACCCACCTATCTGCAGTACCTGGAGACGCGGCCCGGCGAGATCGACGTCAGCGGCCTGCTCCGGCTCGCCGGAGCGCTGAACACGACGCTGTCGGAGCTGCTGGGGGGCAGCGCCGACCTTCCGCCGGGCCGGGCCGGTGCGAAGGGGAAGCCCGTGCTGGAGGAACTCGGCACGCAGGAGTGCTGGGCCCGCTTGTCGGAGCGAGGCGTGGGCCGGCTGGGTTTCTCCACCGCAGAGGGGCCCGTCGTCCTCCCGGTCAACTACCAGGTGATGGACCGCGGGATCGTCTACCGCACGGCGCCCGGCACGGTGCCGGCCGCCGCGGTCGGCCACCGGGTCGCGTTCGAGGTCGATCACATCGACGACGCCCTGAGCCAAGGCTGGAGCGTCCTCGTGGTCGGGCACGCGCAGGCCCGGCCGGCCGCCCCGGACGACGGCGGAAACGCCGGCCCGGATCCGTCGCCGCCACCCGCCGGGCCGACGCCCTGGGCGGGTGGTCAACGCGACCTGTGGGTGCGCATCTCTCCCGACACCCTGACCGGGCGGATCATCCGCTCCTGAGGAGCGCCCGCCCGCCCGGCTCCCCTCAGCCCTGGGGCCGATCGGCCGGGCCAGTGGGCCGTCCCGGCCCAAGACGGGGCCGGGAATCCGCAGGACGCTGGAGGCGGCAGGCCGCCCGGAGCCGCCCGCTCCGCTGACCCGTCGCCGAAGACACAGCCCGTCGCTGAAGACACAGGGAGAAGAGGCGAGATCGATGACGTCCGATCCGCACGACGGCGCGCAGGGCGCACCCCTCGTGCTGCACCCCGACCCCGCACAGCCGCTGCGCGCCACCCGACCGCACCACACCCCCGTCAGCAAGCTGATGACCCGTGACGTGATCGCGGTCGACCCGAAGGTCGACTTCGCCACGGTGGTGGCCGCGCTCCGGGAACACCACCACGACACGGTGCCGGTGGTCGACGCCGAGCGCCGGGTCCTGGGCATGGTCTGCGCCTCGGACCTGCTGGCCAAACTGGCACTGCCCGCGCTGCCGCAGCGCACGCTGTTCGAGAGCCGCCAGGTCCGGGCGCTGCGCCGCCGTGCCGCAGCCGTCGAGGCCGACGAACTGATGAGCAGCCCCGCGGTGACCGTCAGCCCGTACACCACCGCGGCGGAGGCCGCCTGGCTGGCGATCCGGCACCGGGTGCACCACCTGCCGGTCGTCGGCGAGCACCACGACCTGGTCGGCATGGTCTGCCTGTGCGATCTCCTGGGCGTCCTGCACCGCAGCGACGCCGAGATCCGCGCGGAGATCGCCGGAGTCGCCCTGGGACCCGCCCTCGGCACCGAGGCCGCCACCCTGCGGGTGACCTGCGTGCACGGCCGCGTCACCCTGGACGCGCGGACCGCACGGCGCAGCCAGGCCGAACAACTGCTCAACCGGGTCCGTGCGGTGGAGGGGGTCGTCGACGTCGCGGACAGCCTCCGCTGGGACATCGACGACATGCTCGTCCACCGGCCGGCGGACCCCCTCTGACGGTTCCGCGGCGTCGGGCGGGGACGACGGCGCCCGCCGTCCCTGCCCGGCGCCGCAACCGTCCGGTCCGGTTCTGATGGCCCCCACCAGCAGTGACGGTCGATCCGTCGTAGTGTCGAAACGGTCGGCACCAAGGTTCCCTCCCGGTACGGAGCAGAGGAGCACGCCATGGAACACCCGGTCATCGTCGGAGTCGACGCTCCTGAGGACGGTGGCACGGCCGTCGACTGGGCGGCCGACGAGGCCTGGCTGAGGGGCCGGCGGCTGCACCTGGTCCACGCGTGGCCCTGGGAGACCCACCAACCCTCCGACTCCTCCTGGGCCCGGGCCGTCCGGCAGTCGGGCCAGGAGATGCTCAGAAGCCTGACCGCCAGGGCCACCGACCGGCACCCGGACCTGGAGGTCACCAGCGGGATCGTGGAGACGGCAGCCCGCGAGGCCCTGGTCGCGCTCAGCTCTGCGGCCAACCTGCTGGTTCTGGGGTCGCGGGGAACCGGCGGATTCGAAGGCCTGCTGACGGGCTCGACCTGTCTGTGGGTGACGGCGCATGCCGCCTGCCCGGTCACGGTGGTCCCCGGCGTCTGGACGGTCCCTGCGCAGTTCGAGGACCGCGATGGCGTGGCGGTCGGGGTGCGCGGCAGGGGGCCGAGCGACGGACTGCTCGCCTTCGCCTTCGAGGCCGCCCAGCGCCAGCACCTTCCGCTGCTCGTGGCGCACGCCTGGAGCTACCCCCTCCTTGTCGGGCCCGGCCACTCGTTCCCGCCCGTCTACGAGGAGGGTCACGTGGCCGCGGAGGTGGCCAGACTGGTCGCCGAACTCCTCGCCGGATGGCGGGAGAAGTATCCGGACGTAGCGGTCACCGAGGACGTGGTGCGCTC
Source organism: Streptacidiphilus sp. EB129 (assembly GCF_041262645.1). Lineage (NCBI taxonomy): Bacteria > Bacillati > Actinomycetota > Actinomycetes > Kitasatosporales > Streptomycetaceae > Streptacidiphilus > Streptacidiphilus sp. EB129. The sequence goes on along the minus strand of NZ_JBGCCS010000006.1, from coordinate 199,772 downwards.
CGGAGCAGCCCGGCACCTGGTCGCGCTCTCCCGCGACCACCAGCTCCTGGTGGTCGGCCGGCACGGTCGGCCCGAGGGTCCGTTGGCCCGGCTGGGCTCGGTGAGCCAGGCCGTGGTGCAGCACGCGCGCTGCCCGGTCGCGGTACTGCCGAACGAGTGACCCGCACCGTCGGACCTCAGGACGCGCCGATCGAGCCGGGCCCATACGGCGCGGCTCGATCGGCGTTCAGCGGGTCGGTCAGGCGTGCGGGACCACTGCCACGGGCGCCATCGCGTGGTGGACCACGGCGTGGGCGACCGCGCTCAGGCGCGTGCCGACCAGGTGCGGTCGGGTGTCGCGCCCGACGACCACGAGGTCGGCCCCGCCGGACGCCTCGACCAGTGCGGCCGCGGCCCCGCCGAGGCGTACGTCCTCGACCACCTCGACGTCCGGGTACTTGTCCCGCCAGGGCAGCAGGTTCTGGGTGAGCTCCTCGGTCTCGGCCCGCTCCAGGTCCTGGGTGGGGAAGATCGGGGGGAACCAGCCGAACGACGCGTAACTCGGCGGAACGTTCCAGCCATGGACAGCGCGCAGTCCGGCCCCGCGCAGCGCCGCCTCGGTGAAGGCGAAGTCGAGCAGCGCGTCGGCCGGCGCGCCGGCCCCGAGGCCCACCACCACCTGCCCGGCCGCCGATGTGGCGGGCCGGGTCGCCGGCTCGGCACGGACCAGCACGGTGGGGATGCCGGCGCGGGCCACGGTGGCCAGTCCGATGGATCCGACCAGCAGCCCGGCGAATCCGCCGAGCCCCCGCGATCCGAGCACCAGCAGGTCACCGCGCCTGGCGGCGGACAGCAGGCCGTCGACCACGGCGTCGCGCACCAGCGTGGTCCCGATCACCAGATCGGGGTGGGTCTGTCGCAGTTCCTCCGTGGTCCGGGTCAGCATGCGCTCGGCCGCGCCCTCCATGTCTCCGTAGCGCGCGTCACCCGCCCCGAGTTTGGCCAGCCAGGGTCCCGAATGGACCAGTTCCAGCGGCGCGGACCGGCGGACCGCCTCGTCCGCCGCCCACTGCGCGGCCCGGGTGCTCTGCGGTGAGCCGTCGACGGCAGCCAGCACCGGTCGGTTCATGACGTTCTCCTTCTGTCGTGGTGCGCGGCGGAATGCCACCGCCCTGTCTCACGCCTCCAGCTTCACCCCCGCCGCCCGCTGGGGCCCAGGGACGCTCGGCCCCGGATCACGGCCGGTCGGCCCCCGGTTCGGGGGCCTGCCGGGCCGGCCCGGCGTCACAGGGTCAGGGTCCGGATCTCCCCCGGCCCGACCCGCACGAGGGAGCCCCGAAAACCGATGGTGAGCGGATCCGCCCGCCCATCCGCCACGCGTACGGTGACGTCCTTGCGGTCGACCGTGACGCACACACCCCAACTGCCCCGGTACCGCAGCTCCAGTTCCAGCCGGCGCAACGGTCCCGGCAGGCGCGGGGCCAGCCAGAGCACGTCCTCGCGCAGTTCCAGGCCCGTGTAGCAGCGCTGAAGCAGATCGATGGTGCCCGCCATGGCGCCCAGGTGGATGCCCTCCGCCGTGGTCCCACCCTGGATGTCGTGGACATCCCCGTCGAGGGCGTCGCGGAAGAACCGCCATGAGGCCCTTCGGTCGGACCGTGCCAGCACCCAGGCGTGCACCACCGCGCTGAGCGTGGAGCCGTGAGCGGTACGGCTGAGGTAGTAGTCGGCGGTCGCACGGAACAGCTCGTCGCCCGCCCGGTACCCGAGCCGGTGCAGCAGGTCGTGGACCTCGCGCGGGGAGAACAGGTAGTACAGCATCAGGACGTCCGCCTGTTTGGACACCTTGTAGCGGTTGACGCTGTCCCCCTCGGCCTCCAGGATCCGGTCCAGCCGCCGGATGTCCGGGTACCGTCGCCGGTATCCGTCCCAGTCGAGCTCGGCAAGCCGCTCGTAGCCGTCGAACTGGGTGATCACACCCTCGTGGAAGGGCACGTGCAGAGCCCGGCTGACCGTTCGCCAACGGTCCAGTTCCTCGCCACCGAGCCCCATCCGTTCCGCCAGCTCGTCACTCCGGTACCCGGGCAGGATCCGCAGTGCCTCCAGAGCCCTGGCGAGCACCCAGGAGGCCAGGACGTTGGTGTAGGCGTTGTCGTCCAGCCCCGGACCGGCCGCCCACGGGTACGCCTCGTGGTACTCGTCGGGGCCCACCACGCCGCGGATCCTGAACCGGCCCAGATCCGCGTCGAACACCGCGATGTCGGCCCAGAAACGGGCGATCTCCAGGAGCATCTCGGCGCCGGCCGACTCCAGGAACTCCAGGTCGCCGGTGGCCTGGTAGTACTGCCAGACGTTGTAGGCGATGGCGGACCCGACATGGCGCTGCAGGTGGCTGTGGTCGGGCAGCCATCTGCCCGAGACCGGGTTCAGGTGCACCCGCTGGGTCTCCTCGCTGCCGTCGGCCGCGCTCTGCCACGGATACATGGCCCCTCGGAACCCGGCCCCGCGGGCCGCGCTGCGTGCCTCGTCCAACCGGCGGTGGCGGTAGCGCAGCACGGACCGGCTGAGCTCGGGCAGCCGCAGGTTGAGCACCTGCAGGACGAACAGCTCGTCCCAGAACACGTGTCCGCGATACCCCTCACCGTGCAGTCCGCGAGCGGGTACCCCCACGTCCAGGTCCGCGGAGTGCTCGGAGACGGTCTGCAGCAGATGGAACAGGTACAGGTGCACCGGGCCGGTCCTGGCGGCGTCGACCTCGGTGCGGCAGCGCCGCCACAGTTCCTCCCAGCGCAGCGCGTGGGCGCGCAGCAGCACCTCGAAGGAATCCGCGCGACCGGCGAGCCGGCGGGCCGCGCGCAGCGGACCGTCCACCGCCGGGTCCCGGGAGGTGTAGACCGCGACGGTCTTCTCCACGACCAGCGGCCTGCCTGCGGCCGCGTCGACGGTCAGGATCTGCGCGACCAGAGCGTCGGACAGTTCGTCGCAGCGGGCCACCGGCACCGGTTTCCCATCCAGGTGGACACCGGTGCGCGCGGCCATGGCGACGGTCAGCGGCGACCCCGCCGTGGCGACCTGGAGCCAGCTGAGCTCGCCTTCCGCCCCGTGATCCACGGGATCCAGGTGATGGCTGGTCAGCTCCCGGTAGCGGGCCACACCGGTGTTCCGCACGGTTCCGTCAATCCCGGATCTGATGTCGAGCCGGCCGGACCAGTTCTCCGGCACCAGCAGGGTCTGCAGAGCGACGAGATGCGGTTGGGCCATATGCGCGATCCGCCGCTGCACCAGGCGGGTACGCCGCCCGGCACCGTCGACGACCAGCGCCCGTCTGGTCAGCACGCCGCGACGCAGGTCGAGCTCCAGCCGCTGGTCGAGGATCTCGAACGGCCGGTCGCCCGGAAGGGCTGCGTCGGCAGCGCCGAACCAGCCGCCCATGGCTCCGATCCGGAAGCTGAGTGGCAGCCAGTTGGGCATGTTGACCAGGTCCTCGTTCTCGACGGCGCGCCCCTGCACGGTCGAGGTGGTGCGGTCGTAGCAGCCAGCCAGGTACGTTCCCGGGTAGTGCGTGCCGTCCGCGACGGACTCGGGTGCCGCCGCCCTGGTCACCAGGTAACCGTTGCCGACCGCGCACAGCACCTCACGCAGGCCCTCCTGCGTGGGGTCGAACCCCTTGTAGCTCAGCATCCAGGGGTCGTCCCACGGTTCGCTGTCGGCCGCCCGGCTGCGACGGTGCGCGGCGGCCCCGCTGTTCGGCTCTCCCTCCGTCACCACGGTCATCGACTCTCCTGCTGTCCCGCGAAGCTCGCCTCCGGCAGGTCCTCGGCGGTGGCGCTGCTGCGGACCGCGACGTCCGGGTCCGTGCGACCGGTGTCCCGACCGAGCCGGGCGTACGCCTCGCTGATCCCCTGTTCCAGGGCTGGCGGTAGCGCCACGGCCGGGACGGCCGTCCGGACACCAGCGGCGGCGAGGTGGACCACCATCTCTGCCAGCGAGGCGTTCTTGCCGCCCACCAGGGCGACGTCGTCCCGCCCGGTCTCGCAGAACCTGACGATACGACGGACTATGGTCATGATCTGCTCACTTGTGCGGTTCACCACGGGGTGGGCCTGTTCATCCGGTGCCTCCCCGCGGCTGGTCCCCGATCGGAACGAGCAGCTCGCCGAGGTCGGCGACGACGAGGTCGGCGCCGTGCTCGCGCAGGTCCGCCGCGCTGGTCGGCCCGTGGGCGCGGTCGACCCCGACCACGAGGCCGAATCCGCCGCGCCGCACGGCACCCCCGCGTCGCTCAGCGCCTGGAGCATCCGGACCGTGCCCGGCCAGGCGGTGACGGCCCCCTCGCCCAGCCGTGCCGGGAACAGCAGCTCCTTTCGGGCCGCCACGGCGCTCACCGTGGCGGTGCCCGGCGGGTCGTCCACGTCCTCGTCGCGGAGGTGAAGACCGCGCGACTCCAGGAACGCGGCGGCCCCCTCCCGACGCGACCGGCCGTCGACGCGCCGCCGGTAGTCCTCGTTGTCGAACGGCCTACGCGGTACGCCGTCGGCGATCGGGTGCTCCCGCAGGCAGGCGTCGAACGCCTCCTTCCACGCGGCAGCGTGCGGGCGTGCCGAGTCGGTGATCACACCGTCGGTGTCGAACACCACCGCCTCGACATCCCGGATCCGGGGGTCGAGCACCTCGTGCCGAACGCGCTGCGGCGGAACCATCGACATGACCTCCAGGTGCCGGTCGATCGGCTTCCCCTACCAGCGTGAGGGCTGCGACCCGCGCCGTCATCTCCGGCGCGTGCCGGTACAGCCGGTCGCGGAGCGGCGCCCGCTGTCAGGCCTCGACGAAGGTCTGCCCGCTCAGCGCCCGGCGGACATCGACCGCACCCTCGACGCCGCGCGCCAGTCGGGTGGCGACGGGCACCGGAGTGGTCTCCGCGAGCCGGCCCGCCACTGCCTGGCCGGTTACCGCGGCCGGACCAGGAAAGGACACTGGCCCGGCCGCTGTCCGACCAGGAAGGGGACTTCAGTACAGCGGTCCCAGCGGCAAAGGCGCCGACGGGCCCCGCGGTGCCGAGTCCAGCGCGAAGGCGACGTCCACCACGCCGTCCACACCCCCGACGGTCCGCGCGACCAGTGGGATCCGGGACGAGTCGGTGAGCGTGCCGCTGATCGCGGCGATGCCCTGAGTGACCGTCACGGTCAGCCTGGCTGCCTCGGCCGACGAGAGTTCGCGCTCCAGCGCCGTCCTGACGTCCTCGACCAGCACGGTGTCATCGCGCAGGAACACCTTGAGCAGGTCGCCACGGCTGACGACGCCGATCAGCCGTCCGCCACCGTCGACCACGGGCAGGCGCCTGACGCTGCGGCGCATCATCAGGCGCGCGGCCGCCGCCGCCGTCTCGTCGGGGCCGATGGTCACGGCCGGAGCGGACATCAGGTCCCCGGCGACCAGCGCCGCGACCTTGCCCGCCTCGTCGGGGCGTAGCAGGGACCGCCGCAGCCCCAGCCGGCGATCGTGGTTGGCCTCCTTGGGCAGCAGGTCCGCCTGGGAGACCAGGCCCAGCACCCGCCTCCGGCTGTCCAGCACCGGCACGGAACTGATCCGGTACTCGTCCATCAGCCGGACCAGGTCCTTGAACGACGTCTCCCGCAGAACGCTCACCACGGACGCGGTCATCACGTCGCGGACGGTGTGCGACGGAGCGCCCTGGATCGTGGTCATCTCGGTCTCCTTCCAGCGCTGGTTGTGCTTCCCTTCCAGCCTGCCCCACCGGTCGGCTCAGGTCTTGAGCCGGTCCGGCCCGGCCGCCGGGGCCAACCGGCCCTCGCCGCAGCCGTCCCGGGGCGCGCAGCCCCGGGGGACGGCGAACCGGAGCCCCGGCCCCGTCGCGATTCCATGGACCGCACCGTCGGTGAACGCGGTGCGGCCTGCGGGCGGGGACCCGCGGGCGCCGAGTTCCGGGTCGGCGGCCCCACGCCCACCGGCCCGCGCGCGGCGGTCAATGGGCGTGGCCACTGCGCGCGTGGTGGCCGACGCGTGGGCGGAACGGCCGCTGCACCGGACGCGGCGCGGGCCGCGCGGGGTGGACCGGCCGGTGCTGGTGGCGCACGGCCCGATGCCGGCCGTGCCGGGTCAGCAGCGCGTCGAACGCCAGCGCGAGCGCGGCCGCGCCCAGTGCGCCGAGGACGACCAGGACGGTGAACACCGTCCAGAAGTGCGGGCCGAGAATGGTGACCATGGAACGCCTCCCTCAGAACGGGTTCTGCCCCGTGACACCAGGCTCCGTTCCTCCGGCCGCCAGCGCTTGGGCCGGACCGGCCCGCCTCCGTCGGCGACCGGCCCTTGTGGTGGATGCCATCAGGCCCCCCTGGCAACCCATCAGATGACCGATCAGATCTGACGGGATGTCAATCAGGGCCGAACGGCCCTGGACTCCGCACCCGCTCGGCCCGGGACCCGGACGGCGCGCCAAGGGACCCTGGGAAGCGCAAGCGAGCCACCCGACTCCGTCCCTCCTGAAAGGTCCGATCATCATGGCCCTGCCCATCCTCGTCGGCGTCGACGGTTCCACGCCCAGCCTGGCGGCCGCCGACTGGGCCGCCGCAGAAGCGTCGCTGACCGGCACTCCCGTGCGCCTGCTGTTCGTCTACTGGGTGCTCCCGGACGGCGAGCCCCTGCCCGCCGGCAACGACCGACTGCAGGCCGAGGCCGTACAGATGCTCACCCGCACCGCCGAGGAACTGCGCGCCCGGTACCCGGGACTCCAGGTCGACCACAAGCTCGTGACGGGCAACGCGACGACCCAGCTGCTGCACGCCGCCGACCGCGGCGGCACCCTGGTCGTGGGATCGCGCGGCACCGGCGGGTTCGCCGCCATGCTGCTGGGCTCCACCGCACTGGGCATCGCCGCGCGCACCGAGCACCCCGTCGTCCTGGTGCGCGCCGACGACAGCCGGCGCCCGCAGCACGAGGTCGTTCTGGGCCTGGAACCGGGCCCCGACCGGAGCCCCGTGGTCGAGTTCGCGCTGGCCCAGGCCGAGCGCCGCGGCGCCCCACTGCGCGTCCTGCACGCCTGGATGCCGCCGATCCTGTGGATGGCCGGACCGGTCCCGCCGGGACAGGCCGAGCGCACCGCGGTGCAGAACGCCGTCGAGCAGGAACTGCGCGACCTGGTGCTGCCGCTCGCGGCGAAGCACCCGGACCTGGAGGTGCGCTTCGACACCCACGCCGGCAGCGCCGCCCACGCGATCGTGGACGCCGCCAACCACGCCGAACTGCTGGTCCTGGGCCGACGCCGGTCCCGCCCGGTCTCCGCCCTCGGGCCGGTGACCCACGCCGCGATCCACTACGGGCACAGCCCGATCGCCGTCGTGCCGCACAGCTGAGCCCTGAACCCCCGAACGGGGCCGGCCTGCCGTATGCCACGGCAGGCCGGCCCCGTTCGGGGCGTCGGCGCGGTTCGGGACGCGCGGTCGCCCCGGACCGGTCAGAGGTCCGTCGGGACCCCCGGTCGCGGGGGCGCGCTCCCGTGCTGGGCGTTCAGGTCGAGCAGGCGGGTGCGGGTGTCCCGCAGGCGATGGCCGATGACTGCCGCGCAGCCGAGTGCCAGCGCGTACCCGAGCTCGTGGTCGTCCGCGCAGAGTGCGCGGACCCGGGCAGCGTCGAACTCCAGTGCCGACACGGGTCCGCGGGTCACGGCACCCAGCGTCCACTGGTGGGGCGGGATCAGCCAGGACCATCCGAGCAGGTCGCCGCCCCCGAGACTCTGCACCACCACGGAGCGCCTTCCCGGAACATGCAGCTCCAGATCGACACCTCCGGTACGAATCAACCAGAACCTGTCCGCATGCTGGTGCTCCGCGAAGACGTGGGCCCCCGCGGGAAACGTCACCTCCCGCGACAGCGCGAGCAGGACCTCCCGCTGCGCCTCATCCAGGTCGTTGAGGAACGAATGCACGACGTTTCACCATCCAATGCGGTCATCGGTCCCATCCGCCGTACCGGCGATGACACGTGCGCGGGCTCTCCCGCCCCAGGTGTCGTGCGCGTCGACGTGGCGGACGGGTGGTCCGGGCGGTGACGGGGTTCAGGAGGGGACCACGGCCACCGGCGCGTGCGCGTGGTGCAGCACCCGGTGGGTGACCCGGCCCACCGGCGGGGCGAAGCGGGCGCGCTTGCGGCGCGCGCCCACCACGACCAGGCAGCTCTGCCAGGACGCGGCCACGAGCATGTCCTCCGGCTGGGCCACACCCACCTCGGTACGCACGGTCACCCCAGGGTTGGCCGCACGCGCCGGTGCCAGCAGAGCCTCCAGTCGCTCGGTCGCGTCGCGGTTGCGCTCGTTCTGCTCGTGCGGTGACGGCGCCATGTGTCCCGGGATGGCCTGCGGAGCCATCCACGCGCGCAGCGCCAGCAAGGGCACACCGCGCAGCCTGGCCTCGGCGAAGGCGAAGTCGACCGACGCCGACGCCTCGTCGGACGCGATGCCGACGACGACCGGGTGGGCGGCCGGCTCACCGGTGGGCTGCTGCTGGTCCGATCGGGCGCCCACGACGACCACCGGTCCCGGGGAGTGCGTGACCAGGCCCTGGCTCACCGAGCCCAGCAGGATCGATTCGAGGGTGTTGTGTCCGCGCGAACCGACGACGATCAGTGCCGCACCCGTGGCCAGGCGTAGCACACCTTCCACCGGCTCCTCGGGCAGCAGTTCGGTCGAGACCTCCAGCGCGGGGTGCTGTGCGCGTACGCGCGCCGCAGCGCGATCCAGCAGCTCCTTGGCGGCGGCATGCGTCTCGGAGGAGAGCACGCCCCGGTCGATGTCGGGCAGATCGTAGGCCTCCATGCTCCACGAGTGTCCGATGCGCAACGGGGCCCCGCGCAGTTCGGCCTCCGCCGCGGCCCAGTCCAGTGCCTCCTCGGCGGCCGGCGACGCGTCGAAGCCCACCACGACGCTGCCCGGCGATGCTGTGCTCATGCCTGCCTCCTCCTTCGCGGAAGGTCCGCACGGCGGCCGGGCGGATCTTCGACCAGCTCCACTCTCCAGCGTCACGCGTTGACAGCACTCCGGCAAGGGCAGACCGGACCTCACCGCGGGTCGAGCGGCCGCTGCGGGCCCTGAGCCCCGGAAACCTTGGGGCCCGCCCGGCGGAGGATCCGGTGGGCGGGCCCTGAGGCGGGTCAGCGCGGTTCGAGCTGCGCGGCGACGTGCTCGGTGAGGTCCAGCAGGCGGTTGGTGTACCCCCATTCGTTGTCGTACCAGCCGAAGACCTTGACCAGACGGCCGTGGACCTGCGTCAACGGCGCGTCCACGATGCACGAGGCCGGGTCGCCGATGATGTCGCGGGACACCAGCGGGGCGTCACTGACCCGAAGGATGCCGTGCAGCGGTCCCCGGGCGGCGCCACGGAAGGCGTCGTTGACGTCCTCGGCGGTGGCCGCCTCGCGCAGCAGCAGGGTGAGGTCGGTGAGCGAGCCGTCCTCGACCGGCACACGGACCGCGATGCCGTCCAGCACGCCGTCCAGGGCGGGAAGCACCTGGCCCACCGCACGGGCGGCGCCGGTGCTGGTGGGGACGATGTTGACGGCCGCTGTGCGGCCCCGGCGGAGGTCCTTGTGCGGGCCGTCCAGGACGACTTGGTCGTTGGTGTAGGAGTGGATGGTGGTCATCAGACCGTCGGTGATGCCGAACGCGTCGTCGAGGACCTTGACCATGGGGGCCACGCAGTTGGTGGTGCACGAGGCGTTGGACACCACGTGGTGCAGGTCCGGGTCGTAGCTGCCCTCATTGACGCCCATCACCACGGTGGCGTCGACGTCCTTGCCCGGCACCGACAGCAGGACCTTGCGCGCGCCGGCCTTCAGGTGCGCCCCCGCGGTCTCGCGGGTGCGGAAGCGCCCGGTGGCCTCGATCACCACATCCACGCCCAGCGCGCCCCAGTCCAGTTCGGCCGGGTCGCGTTCGGCGGACACCAGGATGCGGTGCCCGTCGACGCTGATCGACTCGGCGTCGTGGGCGACGGTGCGGCGCAGCCGCCCGTAGGTGGAGTCAAACTGCAGCAGGTGTGCCAGGGTCGCCGCGTCGGTGACGTCGTTGACGGCCACGACCTGGACCGCGGTGCCGCCGGCGTCGGCGCGCTCCAGCACGCAGCGCAGGTAGTCCCGCCCGATCCGTCCGAAGCCGTTGATGCCCACACGCACGCTCATCGCGTTGCTCCTTCGCCAGATTCCCGGAAATGTGACGGCCTCCACGCTGCTCCGCCGTACGGCGCCCCGACAGGGCGCACCGGTCCGCGACGGCGGGGCCGAAGGTCCCTGCGCGCCGAACGCCGCAACCGCCGGTCCTGGACGGAGCCGGGGGCCGGACGACCGCGGACCGACCGGCCCTGCGGCTGGACCCGACCGGCCCTGTGCGCGGCAAGCGCGCTGCTCAAGCATGAATGGCGAAAGGGGCGTCGCCCCGGTGAGTCCTGCGGAGGTACAGATGACGGCCACGGCACCAGCACCGACCTCAGCCCCTGCTCCGGTGGCGGCCTGGCGGGGATTCGCCGGCGGCGGCTGGCGCGGTTGGATCGACGTGCGCGACTTCATCCAGGCCAACTACACCCCCTACCAGGGTGACGGCACGTTCCTGGCCGGACCCACCGAACGCACGCTTGCGGTCTGGGGCCAGGTCAGCGCCCTGCTGCCGGAGGAGCGCCGCAGGGGCGTCCACGACATCGACGCCGCCACCCCGTCCACGATCACCTCCCACTCCCCCGGTTACATCGACCGGAGCCGTGAGTTGGTCGTCGGCCTGCAGACCGACGCCCCGCTCAAGCGCGCCGTGATGCCCAACGGCGGACTGCGGATGGTCGAGAGCGGTCTGCGCGCGTACGGCTACGAGCCCGACCCGCAGGTCTCGAAGGTCTTCACCCACTACCGCAAGACCCACAACGCCGGGGTCTTTGACGCCTACACCCCCGCCATGCGCGCCGCCCGCAAGGCCGGGATCATCACCGGCCTGCCCGACGCGTACGGCCGCGGACGGATCATCGGCGACTACCGGCGTGTCGCGCTGTACGGGGTGGACCGCCTGATCGAGGCCAAGCGGGCCGATCGCGCCGCCCAGGACGCACTGCCGTCGAGCGAGCCGGTGATCCGCGACCGGGAGGAACTCGCCGAGCAGATACGCGCGCTGGGCGAGCTCAAGGAGATGGCCGCCACCTACGGCTGCGACGTCTCACGCCCGGCCGCCACCGCGCAGGAGGCCGTGCAGTGGCTCTACCTCGGCTACCTGGCCGCCATCAAGGAGCAGAACGGCGCCGCGATGTCGCTCGGGCGGACCTCCACCTTCCTGGATGTCTACCTGCAGCGCGACCTGGACCTGGGCCTGATCGACGAGAGCCGCGCCCAGGAGCTGATCGACGACTTCGTCATCAAGCTGCGCATGGTTCGGTTCCTGCGCACCCCCGAGTATGACGAACTGTTCTCCGGCGACCCGACCTGGGTGACCGAGTCCATCGGGGGCATCGGCGTGGACGGACGCCCGTTGGTCACCCGCACCTCGTTCCGGTTCCTGCAGACCCTCTACAACCTGGGCCCGGCCCCCGAGCCGAACCTGACCGTGCTCTGGTCCCCGCAGCTGCCCGAAGGCTTCAAGCGGTTCTGCGCCCAGGTGTCCATCGACACCAGCGCCATCCAGTACGAGTCTGACGACCTGACGCGCCCGCGCACCGGCGACGACACCGCGATCGCCTGCTGCGTCTCGGCGATGGCAGTGGGCAAACAGATGCAGTTCTTCGGCGCCCGGGTCAACCTGGCAAAAGCCCTGCTGTACGCGATCAACGGCGGCCGGGACGAGGTCACCGGCGAGCAGGTCGGCCCCGAACTCCCGCCACTGACCGGGGAGTACCTCGACATCGAGGAGCTGGACGCCGCGTACGACCGAATGCTGGACTGGCTCGCCGCCACCTACGTCAACGCCCTGAACGTCATCCACTACATGCACGACAAGTACGCCTACGAGCGCATCGAGATGGCCCTGCACGACCACCCCGTCGAGCGCATGATGGCCTGCGGCATCGCCGGCCTGTCAGTCGCAGCCGACAGCCTCTCCGCCGTCCGCCACGCCCGGGTCAGGGTGATCCGCGACGCCACCGGCCTGGCGGTCGACTACCAGGTCGAGGGCGAGTACCCCGCCTACGGCAACAACGACGACCGCGCCGACGCCATCGCAGTGGACCTGGTGCGCTCCTTCATGGCCAGGATCCGCCGCCACCCCACCTACCGCGGAGCGGTCCACACCCAGTCGGTGCTCACCATCACCTCCAACGTCGTCTACGGCCACCACACCGGCAACACCCCCGACGGACGCCGGGCCGGAGCCCCTTTCGCGCCCGGCGCCAACCCGATGAACGGCCGGGACCACCACGGAATGGCCGCCTCCGCCCTCTCGGTCGCGAAGATCCCCTACGACCAGGCACGCGACGGCATCTCCCTGACCAACACCATCACCCCCACCGGACTCGGCCGCAGCCCGAAGGAGCGGATCGGCAACCTGGTCGGCCTGCTGGACGCCTTCACCACCTGTGGCGGCTTCCACATGAACATCAACGTCCTGGACCGCGCCACCCTCGAAGACGCCATGGAGCACCCGCAAAAGTACCCCGAGCTGACGATCCGGGTCTCCGGGTACGCCGTCAACTTTGTTCGGCTCACGGCCGAGCAGCAGCGCGACGTGATCAGCCGCACCTTCCACGGCTCGCTGTGAGCACCGCGACCAGCTGCCCCTGCCCCGACCGGCCCCGGCCGGGCCGGCCGGGCCGGGGCGGCACGCTGACCGGCCGGGTGCACTCCTGGGACATGTCCACCGGTGTTGACGGCCCCGGCACCCGCTTCGTGCTCTTCCTCAGCGGCTGCCCGCTTCGCTGCCGGTACTGCCAGAACCCCGACACCTGGCACATGCGCGACGGCCGACTCAGCGGTGTCGACGAGGTCATGGTCAGGATCGAACAGTGCGCCGCGTTCCTACGCGCATCCGGCGGCGGGGTGACCATCAGCGGCGGCGAACCGCTGCTCCAGCACGCCTTCACCGCCGAAGTCCTGCACCGCTGCAAGGCCCTGGGCCTGCACACCGCCCTGGACACCTCCGGGTTCCTGGGTGCCGCCGCCGACCAGGCGCTGCTGGCGGACACCGACCTGGTGCTGCTGGACATCAAGTCCTTCGACATCCGCGTCTACGAAAGGCTGACCGGCGGGCACCTCGCGCCGACCCTCAGCTTCGCCGGCCGCCTGGACGCCCTCGGCGTGCGCACCTGGATCCGCTACGTCCTGGTCCCCGGCTGGACCGACGACCCCACCGCCGTCGAGGGGCTCGCCACGTTCGTCGCCGGCCTGAGCAACGTCGAACGCGTGGACGTCCTGCCCTTCCACAAGCTGGGGGCCACCAAGTACCAGGAACTGGGCCTGCCCTTCCACAAGCTGGGGGCCACCAAGTACCAGGAACTGGGCCTGCCCTTCCCGCTGCGTGACACACCCACGCCGGACACCGCGCTGGTGGACCGGGTCCGCGCGCAGTTCAGGGCCCACGGCCTGACCGCCGACTGAGCCTCCCGCCCAGCCGTACCCCACTGCCATGCTGATCCGTAGGAGAGACCCATGCCCAGGACCGAACCCTCCGACAGTGCCGGGCCCGATGCGGCCGAAACCGGTGCGTCAGACACCGTGAACCTCCTGGTGCGCAATGCCCGGCGGGCCCTGGACGACTATGCCGACTTCACGCAGGAGCGGGTCGACCGCATCGTGAAGAAGGCGTCACTGGCCGCGCTGGCCGCGCACACCAGTCTGGCCGCCCTGGCCGTGGAGGAAACCGGCCGGGGCGTCTTCGAGGACAAGGCCGTGAAGAACGTCTTCGCCTGCGAGAACGTCACCCACTCCATGGCCGTGATGAAGACGGTCGGGGTGGTGCACCGCGACGACATCAACGGCATCGTGGAGATCGCCGAACCTGTCGGCGTCGTGGCCGGGGTGACTCCGGTGACCAACCCGACCTCGACCACCCTCTTCAAGGCGCTGATGGCACTGAAGACCCGCAACCCGATCGTCTTCGGCTTCCACCCCGCCGCGCAGCGCTGTTCCGCCGAAGCAGCCCGCATCGTGCGCGACGCCGCCGTCGCCGCCGGGGCTCCCGAGCACTGCGTCCAGTGGATCGCAGAGCCGTCCGTCCAGGCCACCACCGCGCTGATGAACCACCCCGATGTCGCCACGATCCTGGCCACCGGGGGCAACGCCATGGTCAGAGCCGCCTACTCGTGCGGAAAGCCCGCCCTGGGGGTGGGCGCGGGCAACGTCCCCGCCTACATCGAAGCCACTGCGGACCTGCGCCGGGCGGTCAACGACATCGTGCTCTCCAAGTCGTTCGACAACGGCATGATCTGCGCCTCGGAGCAGGCCGTCATCCTGGACCGGGAGGTGTACGACGCGGCGATCGCCGAGTTCGGCAGACTGGGCGCCCACCTGGCCACCCCCACGGAGAAGGCTCTTCTGGAGACCTGCGTCTTCGGCGTCGGCACCGGACGCGACTGCGCGGACGCGAAGTTGAACGCCGCCGTGGTCGGCCGCTCCCCGGCCGAGATCGCCCGGGCGGCCGGCTTCCAGGTCCCGCAGGCAACCTCCGTCATCCTGGTGGAGGTCGATTTCGTCGGTGAGGGCGAACCGTTGACGCGCGAGAAGCTCTGCCCGGTCCTGGCGGTGCTGCGAGCCGCCGACCGGGCCGAGGGCCTGCGCCTCGCCGCACAGATGGTGGAGTTCCACGGACTGGGCCACAGCGCCGCCGTCCACACGCAGGACGCCGCGTTCGCGGAGGAGTTCGGCCATGCGGTCAAGGCCTGCCGGATCATCTGGAACGCCCCCAGTTCCCAGGGCGGAATCGGGGACGTCTACAACGCCTTCGACCCCTCGCTGACACTGGGGTGCGGCAGCTACGGCCACAACTCGGTGTCCGGCAATGTCACCGCCGCCCACCTGCTGAACATCAAGCGGATCGGCCGACGCAACACCAACGTGCAGTGGTTCAAGGTCCCCCCGAAGATCTTCTTCGAGCGCAACAGCCTCTCCTACCTCACCGACATGCGCGGCGCCCACAGGGTCGTCATCGTCACCGACCGAACCATGGTCGACATCGGCCATCTCGAACGCGTCCGGGATGTCCTGGGCCGTCGCGGTGAGCCCTGCGAGGTGCGGGTGGTGGACTTCGTCGAGCCCAACCCCAGCATCGACACCGTCCGCAGGGGTGCCGACCTCATGCACGGCTTCCAGCCCGACACCATCATCGCCCTGGGCGGCGGCTCGCCCATGGACGCGGCCAAGGTGATGTGGCTGCTCTACGAGCACCCCGACACCGACTTCGCCGATCTGAAGGAGAAGTTCTTCGACATCCGCAAGCGCGCCTTCACCTTCCCCGACCTGGGCGAGAAGGCGCAGCTGGTGTGCATCCCGACCACCTCGGGCACCGGCAGCGAGGTCACCCCCTTTGCCGTGATCACCGACAGCGCCACCGGCCAGAAGTACCCGCTGGCCGACTACGCCCTGACCCCCAGCATCGCCATCTGCGACCCGGCACTGACCGATCACCTGCCCAAGGCGGTCACCGCCGACACCGGCTTCGACGCCCTGACCCACTGCATCGAGACCTACGTGTCGGTCTACGCCAACGACTTCACCGACGGCCTGGCCCTGCACGGCATCAGGCTCATCTTCGAGAATTTGGAACGCGCCGTCACCGACGGCGGGCACGACCCCGTGGCCCGCGAGAAGATGCACAACGCCGGAACCATCGCCGGCATGGCCTTCGGCTCCGCTTTCCTCGGTGTGGTCCACGCCATGGCCCACACTCTGGGCGGAACCTTCGACGTCGCCCACGGCCGCACCAACGCCCTGCTGCTCCCGCACGTGATCCGCTATAACGGATCGGCCGCGACCAAGGTCACCTCCTGGCCCAAGTACCGCAGCTATATCGCCCCCGAGCGCTACCAGGGCATCGCCGCCACACTCGGCCTGGCTGCGGCGACCCCCGAGCAGGGCGTCGAGTCCCTGGCCACCGCGGTCGAGGAACTGCGCGATCGGGTCGGCATCCCCGCCTCCTTCAAAGCCGCCGGCATCGACGAGGCCGCCTTCCTCGCCGCGCTGCCCCAGCAGGCCATGAACGCCTACGAGGACCAGTGCGCCCCCGCCAACCCCCGCATGCCGATGCTCGCCGACATGCGACAGCTCATGCGCCAGGCCTACTACGGACGGAGGCACTGACAACCGGACACCCTCGTGATCCGTCCGGCGGCTGCCGGACGGATCGTCACCCGGGCTCCGCCGACCGCACCCACCCGGACGCACGGCCTCACCCCCGGAGCCGACTCCACCAGAGCCATTCGGCCCAGCATCACGACCGCCGCACCGCGCCGGTGCCCGCGCGGGCGCAGGATGGCCACACAGGCACCTGGGACCCTGGCGTCGGGCAGCCGCGCAGCGGTCGTCGGCCTCGTGCCGCCTGTGACGGCGCGACGGAGCAGCACGGATGCAGAGGAAGTGACGCATGCCGAGTGTCAGGCCACTCCCGGGACGGCTGCTGGCCGCCCCGATCGACCTCAACCATCCGGGCGCCTATCTGCACTGGGGAGTCATCCAGATCTCGGTCGCGAATCTGTTGGTCATCGGACTGATGGTGCTGGTCTTCGTCGCCGCCCTGCTGCTTCCCTTCCCCAAGGGACGGGACCGCGATGAGTGACACCGCCGAGGGAACGGGCGGGTGGACCGGGGCGGTCAGACGACGCGCGGTGCGCGCCCTCCCGCCCGAGAAACTGCTGCCCGACCGGCAGCCCGTCTACATGGCCTCGTGGATCTACGTTTTCGGCGTGCTGACCACAGCCGCCCTGATGGTGGTGCTGGCGACCGGTTGTCTGCTGGCCCTGGCGGGCCCGGGCTGGTGGCATTCCTCGGCCGTCGGGACGTACGTCAACAGCCTGCACCTGTGGAGTGTGGAGCTGTTCATGTTCTTCATGGTGATCCACCTGTGGGGCAAGTTCTTCATGGCCGCCTGGCGCGGCAGGCGTGCCCTGACCTGGATTCTCGGCGCCGTCGCGTTCCTCGCCGCAGTGGGGACCGCGTTCACCGGCTACCTGGTGCAGCAGAACTTCGACTCCCAGTGGATCTCCACCCAGGCCAAGGACGGGCTGAACTCGGTCGGCATCGGCGCCTACTTCAACGTCCTGGACTTCGGCCAGATGCTGATGTGGCACATCGTCATCCTCCCCTTGGTCCTGGGCCTGCTGACGGCGTGGCACCTGCTGATGGTCCGCCTCAGAGGCATCGTGCCCCCGATCGACGCGACCGGCCCCCGCCCGGACGCGCAGGAGCGGCAGCCGTGAGCAGCCGCCGGTCCGACCCCACTCCCGACGCCGCATCCTTCCCGACCCGGCCCTACGACCTGGTCAGGGAGGTCACCATCGCGCTGGTGGTGGTGGCGCTGCTGACCGCCGGGCTCGCCGCGCTCTTCTCCTCACCGGACGACCGCCCGGTCACCCTGGCGTCCTGGTCCCGGGCGGACCCTGCCGACTTCACCGCCACCGCCGTCAGCGAGCTGGCCGGCACCAGCACCAGCGCCCAGTACGGCCCCCCGTACAACCACTCCCCCGGCGCCGGGCAGAAGCTGGGACCGCTCGGCCTGCAGAACGCGGCCGGGGTCCGCATCCCGGTCGACCCCGCCCAGGACTTCGTCATCGGCCCACTGCACGACGCCCCCGGGTCGGCACAGGTCACCGCAGCCCTCACCCGATGGAGCGCCGCATCGCCCGGGCAACAGCAGGCCTGGACCTCCGCCTACTCCGACGCCCTCGGCAAGGCACCGGACGGCGACCCCGCCAAGGTGGCGCCCGGCGACTACGGACCGGTGCCGGTGCTGACCGCGCAGCTGCTCGACCTGGCGCAGAGCGGCTCACTCGACGGACAGTTGCTGGCCGAGGGCGGGTTCTACCAGTCGGACTACACCCGCCCGCTGCTCTTCCTGGCCGACGGCGGGCACCTGGCAGACCTGGCACGCGCCCAGCACCTCGCCGGGGACCAGTGGGGCATGATGAACGAGACCGGGAACTACCCCGGCCAGGCATGGCTGTGGCTGTACACCTTCTGGTACCAGATCAGCCCGTTCAACAGCTCCAGCAACGCCGACGCCCTCGTCTGGGGTCTGATGGCCGTACTCAGCCTGGCACTGGTCCTGGTGCCGTTCATCCCGGGCGTGCGCTCCGTCCCCCGGTGGACCCGGGTCCACCGGCTGGTGTGGCGCGACTACTACCGGCAGCAGCACTGACGGCTGGTCGTCGACCGGCCCTCGGTCTCCGGCCGTGCCGTCGAGGCACTCCGGCAGGGGCTGACCGGGCCTGGCCGTGGTCTCAGGTGTGCGGGACCAGGGCGACCGCAGTCGGGGCGTGGTGCAGAGCGGCGTGCGAAACGGGCCCGAGGCCGGCGTCGTAGGGGCCGACCGCCTGCCGACGGCCGACCACCAGCAGCTCGGCACCCGAGGCGGCCCTCACCAGGGCGCCTGCGGGGTCTCCGGGCACGACCTCCCGGACCACCGTGACGTCGGGGTACTGCTTGCACCACACGCCCAGAACATCGGACAGCAGCACGACCTCGGACTCCTGCCAGCGCTCACGGTCGATCTTGGTCCAACCGGCGCCGAGGTCCGCTGGCGCCGGTTGGACGGCATGCACGACGCGCAGCCGCGCGCCGCGGCGTTCGGCGGTCCCGAAGGCGAACCCCAGTGCTGCCTCAGCCGGGTCCCGGGCGTCGACACCCAGCACGATCTCGGGCGTACCGCACACGGCCTGCTCCGCACCCGAGCGGCTCGTGCACGCCGGCGGACGTACCGTCACCACCGGGCAGTGGGCTCGCCTCGCGGTCTGCAGGCCGACCGAGCCGACCAGCAGCTCGTCGAATCCGCCACACCCCCTGGCACCCTGCACCAACAGCTCCGCATCCTCGCTGGCGGCGACCAGCGCGGACGGTGCGGTGTCCACCACCTCGACGCTGCTGACCTCCAGGCCCGGATGGCCCCGTACCAGGGCGCTCTCCACGCGGTGCAACAGATCCTGCCTCGCCTCCGCCGACGGCCCGGGACGGCTGGGCAGCAGCATGGGCAGCAGCGGGCGGGCGTGCAGCACCCGCAACGGCACTCCCCGGAGCAGCGACTCCCTGGCCGCCCAGTCCACCGCGGCCAGACTGCCGGCCGATCCGTCCAGTCCCGCGACCACATGCCTGCGTGCCATTGCCCGGCCTCCTTCGGGTTCGGCCCCCGCTCGGTCCCCACAGTGCCCAGCCTGATCTCGCCCGGACCGACCCGCCATGGGCCGAACGGGCCGACACGGCGACGAAGCGCCCCCTGCGGCCCCGTTCGAGGCGGATGGCCCCGCGCGGGTCGCCGTTCAGCGCCGACGGGTCCACAGCGGCTCGACGACCTCCCATTCCGCAGCCCAGGCTGCCTCGTCGGCCCGGTCGAGGCGGCACCGGGCGAAGGTGCCGACAGCGGCGACACCGGTGGCCGCACCGAACAGGGTGAGCAGCGCGATCACGACCGCGTTGCCCTCCGAGTCGCCCGCGGAGGCCGGCGGTGCGGCGATCGCACCGCTCGCGTCGAGCTGGATCCTCACCCGGTCACCGACGAGGGCCCACTTCGGCACCTGGGACACGTCCTGTCGGGCGGTGCCGCCGGAACCGGTCCAGCGCACCTGTGCCAGCACGGTGGCCGTGCCGTCGTCGTAGGGCTGGCCGACGATCAGCGCCTGTACCGGGCGCAGCCGGCTTTCATACGCGACGGCGTGGGCGCGGTCCTGGTGGTAGACGGCCATTCCGAGCACCGTGCACAGGCCGACGGCCAGCAGCAACGCCAGGGTCTGCAGCTTGACCAGCACGGCGCGTCGCCGGTCGCTGCGGCGACGCAGCGGGCTGCGGTGACGCGCGCGAGCGAGGGCGAGACGGGACCGGCGGTGAACGGGAACGGACGGTCGTGGAGCGGCTGACGGGCTTGCCATGAGTCTCGCCTCCTCAGGAACGGCGCTGATCGCCGTTCTCTCAGAGTTCCGCGCGGGACGCCGCCCCGGCAGGACCGAGCGGGTCCTTGCGCGGAGCCGAACGACCCCCTCTCCACCCCCATTCTCCCCCGTCCGGACACTGGCGTAATGTTCGCCGGACCTGCCCGGGCACGCTGGGTGCGCTGCGGCGCCTGTGGGTCACAGGACGGCCTCGGCCTCGATCCAGTGATCCTCGGGCACGGTCCTGAGGCCTGGCGCGGCGGCGGCGAGGGGCACCAGTCGGATGTCGGTGCGGCGCAGCGCGGTCATCCGCCCGAACGCGCCCTGGTGGACGGCCTCGACGGCGTGCCAGCCGAAGCGGGTGGCGAGGACCCGGTCCGCGGCTGTGGGAGTGCCGCCGCGTTGCACATGGCCGAGGACGATGGCCCTGGCCTCCTTCGACAGCCACCGCTCGATCTCGGTGGCCAGCCTTGTGCCGATGCCCCCGAAGCGCTGGTGACCGTACCGGTCCTCGACGCCGTGCTCGAACCGCATTGTCCCCGGCGCGGGCTCCGCGCCCTCGGCGACGGCGACGATGGCGAAGGTCTTCCCCCGGGCGAAGCGCTCCTCGACCATGCGGCAGACGTCTTCGACGTCGAAGGGACGCTCCGGGATGAGGATGCCGTGCGCGCCTGCGGCCATGCGGCGTGGAGGGTGATCCAGCCCGTGTGTCGGCCCATGAGTTCGACCACCATCACCCGGTGGAGCGTCTCCGCGGTGGTCTTGAGCCGGTCGATCGCCTCGGTTGCCACAAGCACGGCGGTGTCGTGGCCGAAGGTCGTGTCGGTGGCCCGGACGTCGTTGTCGATGGTCTTGGGAACGCCCACCACCGGAAGGCCGGCCTCGCTGAACAACCGGGCCGCGGTCATCGTCCCGTCCCCGCCGATCGCGATCAGCGCATCGATGCCAACAGCCGCCGCCAGCTCCTGGGCCCGGCCCACGCCCTGCAGCACCCGGCTGCGCTCGACCCGGGCCGAGCCCAGGATGGTGCCGCCCCTGGTGAGGATGGACCGAACGTCCGCCAGGCCAAGCGGGCGGCTCCGGCCCTCGATCAGTCCCAGGTATCCGTCCAGCACGCCGATCACGGTGTCACCGTGATCGGCGACCGCCCGGTGGACCACCGACCGGATCACCGCGTTCAGCCCGGGGCAGTCGCCACCACTGGTGAGCACACCAATGCGCATGGACGCAGCCAAGCACACAACTGGACGGACAACCGTCCGGCCACGCGGGGCCCGGCTCCGCGGGACCGGCACACACGGCCGGGCCGCGTTGCAGGAGCGCTTCAAGCGGGCTCGGTCCTCAGCGGGCCAGGTCGCGGCTGGCCAGCAGGGCGGTCGCGGCGGCCATGCCGGCGGCGCCGACCGCGACCAGGATGCCGAAGGAGGTCCACGGAACGGTGCCGTGGGCGAGCGCGTCGCCGGGAGTGTAGTAGTGGAACGGCGTCACGAAACGCAGCGGTGCCGCCGGGGACCAGGCCAGGGCGATGAAGTTGACCGCGAAGGCGACCGCACCGAAGGCGATGGCGGCACCGACCACCTGGGCCCTCCTGCTGCCGGCCGCAGAGACGGCCAGCGCCGGCCCGGTGAGACACAGGCAGAACGCGCAGCCCAGCAGCCCGGCCGCGAACACTCCCGCGATCGGTACCGCCTGGTGCAGTTTGGGGGTGAGCGCGACGCCGGCCGCGATGGTGAGAGTGGCCGCCGCGTTGATCAGCAGGGTGCACAGCGCGAGGGCGGTGGTGCGTTCGGCGAGCAGCCGGATCCGCGAGACCGGGCGGACCATCAGCAGTTCGATGGTCCCCGCCTCCACGTCGGCGGCGACCGCGGCCGCGGCGAGCGATCCGATGACGGTGAGCTGGATCGCGATCCAGAACGGGTGCACCAGTCCGGCGCCCAGCAGGCCCGCGTAGGAGGCGATGGAGACATCACCGGTGGACCCACTGAACGCCTTGAACGCACTGGGCGGCTGATGGCCGGCGCCGGCGAACAGCTGTCCCGGCGGGATGGCGCCCGCGATCACGACGATCAGGGCTTCGAAGACCGTGATGCCGACGGTCAGCGCCAGCAGCATCCGGCGGCGCCGGTAGAGCGCCAGCCACAGCAGCGGGTAGCGGCTTCTCATGACGACACCTGCGATTCCACGGTAGCGGGTGCGCGGTACAGGTCGAGGAACGCCTCGTCCAGTCCTGCCTCCTCGACGGTCAGGTCGGTCACCGGCAGGGCGAGCAGTCCGCGCAGCGCCTGCACCACCTGGTCCGGCGGGACGAGCAGCCGGACCGTGTCCCCCTGCCACAGCGGGGACCAGTGGTCGGCGGCTCCGAGCGGGCGCCGGCCGTCTCCGTCGGCGAAGGTGAGCTGGACGCGTCGGGCGCGGGCGTCGCGCAGTTCGGAGACGCGCTGGACGGTCACCAGCCGGCCATCCCTGATGATGGCGACGCGTTCGCAGGCCCGCTGGACCTCGGGCAGCACATGGCTGGAGAGCAGGACGGTTCGGCCCGCCGCGGAGGTCTCGGCGAGCAGGTCGAAGAAGGTCTCCTGGACCAGTGGGTCCAGTCCCTCACTCGGCTCGTCCAGGACCACCACCTGCGGATCGTGCTGCAGGGCCTGCACCAGGCCGAGCTTCTGCTTCATCCCGCGCGAGTACTCCTGCACCGACCGGTCCAGATCCCGCTCGCTCAGCCCCAGCCGCTCGCACAGCTCGGCGCGGCGCGGGGTGGCGGCTCCCTGCAGATCGCCCAGCAGCCGCAGGGTCTGCCGACCCGTCAGCTCCGGGTACAGCCGCAGCTCACCGGGCAGGTAGCCCAGCGACGGGGCGACCCGCCGGTGGTCCGCGATCGGGTCCAGGCCCAGCACCCGGGCCTGTCCCGAGGTGGGCCGCAGCAGGCCGACCAGACAGCGGATGGTGGTGGTCTTCCCCGCCCCGTTGGGTCCGAGGAAACCGAAGACCTCTCCCGGCTCCACCGCGATGTCCAGGTCCTCGACCCCGACCACGCTGCCGTACCGCTTGGTGAGCGCGCTGAGCTCGATCGCCGGTGCTCTGCTGTTCATGGGTGCCTCATCTCCGCCGATCTCCGTAGGTCACCAGCGTGACGCCTCGCCGCCCGTTCCGCTGCTGCCGGTGGTCCCTCGCGCATGGGCCGATCGGGACCGACGCACGACAAGGGCCGGCAGCCGGTTCAGGCGAAGGCGGTCTGCAGGGCCTGGAAGGCACTCCTGGGGTCGGACAGGGCGTGGTAGATCGGAGGGATGGGTTTGCCGATGCCGAGGAGGCCGTAGACGGCGTGCATGGCGCCGCGGACCGAGTACTCGACGGTGAAGACCACGTCCTGGGGGATCTCGACGTACTGGCCCAGGAACGCGAAGTTCGCCGATCCGCGCGGGATCACCAGCGGCCGGTCCCCTGCGGCCCGGCGGGCGAACTGGCTGGTGATGTAGGGCATCATCACGGTGGTCACCGTCGTGGTGGCACGGACCTCGTCGGCGATGTCCTCGAAGCCCAGCTGCCCGAGGAGTTCGGTCAGGATCTCCTGGCCGGTGGCCTGCGCCATGGTCCTGGGGACGTGGTCGCCGGTGGTGTCGGTGAACAGGCTGTAGCCCCACAGGGTGAACACGTCAGCGGGCTGGCCGGCGAAGTGCGGCTGGTGCGGCACCACGATCGACATCAGCCAGTTGGAGTCCTTGAACGTCATCAGCGCTCCGGTGCCCGGTGCGTTGCCGGTGAACTCCTCGATCCGGCGCAGCAGCAGCGGGCTGCGCATGGTGAGCGTGAAGGACTCCCATTTGGCCTCGCCGACGTTGCCGTTGAAGACGCCGGGGCGGCCGAAGTCGGGGGCCTTGCGGGCCAGGGTCTCCCACAGGGCCCAGCCCCCGTCCCGCTTGTCGCGCACCAGCTCCGGGACGGTGTGGTCGCCGCCGTAGCCGGTGTCGGCGGTCATCGAGCCCAGCGTGAGGAAGGCCAGATCACCCGGTCGCACTTCGCAGACCGCCGGCTCGCCGTTGCGCTCGACATGGATGCGCCGCACGAGGCGGATGTGCTCGGCGGTGGTGAAGTCGACGTCGGTGACCCTGACGCCGTAGTCGATGTGCACCCCCTGCTCGACCAGCCAGGCGCGCAGCGGCCGGATGACGGAGTCGTACTGGTTCAGCCGGGTGCGGCGGACCCCGGCCAGGGTGTGGATGCGGGGGAACTCCTGCATGAAGCGCAGGAAGTAGCGCTTCAGCTCGATGGCGCTGTGCCAGTTCTGGAACGCGAAGGTGGTGCGCCACATCGCCCAGAAGTTGGTGGCGAAGAAGTGCTCGGAGAAGAACTCGTCGATCCGCCGGGCACCGATCACCGACTCGGGAAGGGCGAGCAGCCGCGCCAGTTCCAGCCGGTCGTGGTGGTCGAAGCCGAGCTGGGCAGCATCGATGATCTTGTGGTCGCGGTCGATGAGGCGAGCGCGCGCGTCGGTGGGCCACTTCTCGTTGAACTCCAGAATCTCCTGACGCACAGTCAGTGTGCCGTCCAGGGTGGGGATCGTCTCCAGCAGGTTCCACAGGCAGGTGTAGGCCTCCTCCTCCAGCATCCGTCCGCCCCGCGTCACATAGGCCCCTGCCGAGTCACCGCTGCCGTCCATGGACCCGCCTGGTACGGGGAGTTCCTCCAGGATGTGGATGTTCTCACCGGGGAAGTCGGCGTCACGGATCAGGAAGGCCGCCGCTGCGAGTGAGGCGATACCGCCGCCGACCAGGTAGGCCCGGTTCCCGTGCTGGTTGCTGGTCATTGCTGCTCCCGAGGGTGGTCCGCGTCCCGCCGTGATCAGCGGGTTCACCCACCCTGTGTCGGCCTCCGTGCCTGCGGGCAGGGCCGATCGGTCCCCAGCCGGGGCCCGCAGGTCCCGCCCCGTGCGCGGCGCCCGCGGCGGTACGGGGGGACCGGGACCTTCGGGCCCTGAACGGAAGGGACTGGTGGCAGGTGCTGGGGCCTCCTGGTCCCTGTCCGGGACCGGGGCCGACAGCCGAGGATCTTGTCTCAGCGGGCCGCACCCGATGCCGCCTCGCTCCCCTTCCCTCAGGTCAGGAGCCCTCCCATGTCCGGAGCAGAGCACGACGCCCCACCCCCTGGCACCACACCGGCCGATGCGGTGGAGAGTTCGGCGGAACGCCGCTCACTGTTCGGCCTGCCGGCCGCGACCGCGCTGGTCGTCGGGAGTGTGATCGGCACCGGGGTGTTCGCGCTCCCCTCCGCGCTGGCCCCCTACGGGCCGATAGCGCTGGTGGCGTTCGTGGTCGTCACCGTCGGCGCCCTGGCGCTGGCGGTGACGTTCGGGTCGCTGTCCAAGCGGGTGTCCGGCAGCGGCGGCCCGTACGTGTATGCCAAGGAGGCGTTCGGGGAGTTCGCCGGGTTCCTGACCGCCTGGTCGTACTGGATCACCGCCTGGGCCGGGAACGCGGCGATCGCGGTGGCCTGGGTGGGTTACGTCGAGGTGTTCGTCGACAAGGGCCACCACACCTGGGGCTCGATCGCCATCGCCCTGGTCGGCCTGTGGATCCCGGCCGCGGTCAACCTCACCGGCATCCGCAACATCGGCGCCTTCCAGGTCGTCACCACCGTCCTGAAGTTCATCCCGCTGGTGTTCATGGCCACGGTCGGGCTGCTGTTCATCAAGGCCGGCAACTTCGGCGCCTTCAACGCCTCCCACACCTCCGCCGTGGGCGCGATCTCCGCCGCCTCCGCGATCGCCCTGTTCAGCTACATCGGCCTGGAGACCGCCTCAGTCGCCGCCGGCCGGGTCCGCGACCCCAAGCGCAACGTGGCCCGCGCCACCATCTACGGCACCCTGGCCTGCGCCGTCATCTACATCCTGGGCACCCTGGCCGTCTTCGGCACCGTCTCCCACGCCTCGCTCGGCAGTTCGACCGCTCCGTTCACCGACGCCGTCAACAACATCGTCGGTGGCACCTGGGCCGGCAACACCGTCGCGATCGCCGCGATCATCTCCGGGCTGGGCGCGCTCAACGGCTGGACGATGATCTGCGCCGAGATGCCCATGGCAGCCGCCCGCGACGGACTCTTCCCCCGCGCCTTCACCAGGACCGTCGGCCGCAACCAGGTCCCCGCCTTCGGCATCGTCTCAGCCACCGCCCTGGCCTCACTGATCACCGTCATCAGCTACACCCACTTCACTCAGGTCTTCACCGAGATCGTCCTGCTCAGCGTCCTGACCGCGGTCATCCCCTACCTCTTCTCCGCCGCCGCCCAGCTGTACTGGCTGCTCGTCAAGGGGCAGACCGGAGTCACCCGCGGCCGATTCGCCCGCGACGTCACGATCACCGTCCTGGCACTGGCGTTCTCCTACTGGTCGATCCAGGGCAGCGGCTACCAGACCGTCTACTACGGCCTGTTCGTGATCCTGCTCGGTGTGCCGGTCTACATCTGGCTCAAGCGCTCACGCGGCGAGTACGGAGAAGCCCCCACCGCCACCGGGCAGGCCATCACCCCGGAACCCGCCCCGCAGCCCGTCGCCACTCCCCCGTTCACCACTGCGGCCCGCACCACCCGGCCGGTCCGCATGACCGCCGTCGTCCTGCGCGCGGTCGGCCTGCACCGCCAGCACTGACGCCCCCTCGCCCGCACCGTCCAGGAGACAACCATGTCCACTCGCCCCGTCCTTCGCGTCGACTCCGAGACCGGCCGCCTCCGCCAGGTCGTCCTGCACCGCCCCGGTCTGGAACTGTCCCGACTCACCCCGGGCAACGTCGACGAACTGCTCTTCGACGACATCCTGTGGGCCAAGCGCGCCCGCGAGGAGCACGACGCGTTCGCCCAGGTCCTGCGCGACCACGGCGTACACGTCCACTACTACGCCGAACTCCTCGCCCAGACCCTCGACCTGCCCGAGGCCCGCGCCTGGCTGCTGGACCAGGTCGTCGCCCCCGGCACCGTCGGAGCGGCCCTGGTCGACCCGGTCCGCGCCCTGTGCGAGGACCTGGACGGCGCCACCCTGGCCGAGTACCTCATCGGGGGTGTGCTCAAGGACGACCTGCGCATCGCGAACCCGCACAGCCTGGTCTGGAACAACCTCGGCGAACAGGACTTCGCCCTGTCTCCGCTCCCCAACCACCTCTTCCCGCGCGACAACTCCTGCTGGATCGGCGACCGCTACACGGTCAACCCGATGGCCAAGCCCGCCCGCCGCCGCGAAACCCTGCACAGCGCCGCGATCTACCGCTTCCACCCGCTGTTCGCCGACACCGCAGCGCCCCTGATCGACGGCACCACCGCCGTCCCCGGCACCACTCTGGAGGGCGGCGACGTCCACTCGCCGGCCCCGGGCGTCGCCATGGTCGGCATGGGCGAGCGCACCACCCCGCAGGCCGTCGAGCAGCTCGCCCAGCAGCTGTTCGCCACCGGGACCGCACAGCGCCTGATCGCCGTCCGACTGCCGCGCAGCCGGGCGTTCATGCACCTCGACACCGTCATGACGATGATCGACAGGGATACCTTCGCCGTCTACCCGGGGCTGGCCGACTCGCTGCGATCCTGGACGCTGACCCCCAGTGCGGAGCAGCCCACCGGGTTCGAGGTCACCCCCGACATCGACCTGGCCGCGTCCCTGGCGACCGCACTGGACCTGGACAAGGTCCGGTTCCTGTCCGCCCCGCAGGACGTGCGCGCAGCCGAACGCGAGCAGTGGGACGACGGCAGCAACTTCCTCGCCCTCGCCCCCGGTGTCGTCGTCGGCTACGAGCGCAACGTCACCACCAACACCTACCTGCGCAAGCAGGGCATCGAGATCGTCACCATCGCCGGTGCCGAGCTCGGCCGCGGACGCGGCGGACCGCGCTGCATGAGCTGCCCCATCCAGCGCGACCCCGCCAACTGAACAACCGCACGCCCCCACCCACCACACGCCCCGGAGCACCCGATGACCACCAACCTGACCGGCCGCCACTACCTGGACGAGCTGGACTTCACCACTGAGGAGATCCACCACCTCCTGGATCTCGCCACTGAGTTGAAGGCCGCCAAGCACAACGGCACCGAGACGCGGCACCTCGCCGGCCGCCACCTCGCGCTGATCTTCGAGAAGGCCTCCACCCGCACCCGCTGCGCCTTCGAGGTCGCCGCCGCCGATCAGGGCGCCACGACCACCTACCTCGGCCCCGACGGTTCCCACCTCGGCCACAAGGAGTCCGTCGCCGACACCGCCCGCGTCCTGGGGCGGATGTACGACGGCATCGAGTACCGCGGTTTCGCCCAGGACACCGTCACCACCCTGGCGGCTCACGCGGGCGTGCCGGTCTACAACGGGCTGACCGACCGGTGCCACCCCACCCAGAGCCTCTGCGACGTCTTCACCATGCGTGAGCACAGCGACAAGCCCCTGACCGGGATCTCGTACTGCTACCTCGGCGACGCCCGCAACAACACCGCCAACTCCCTGCTGGTCATGGGCAGCCTGCTGGGCATGGACGTCCGCGTCGCCGCCCCCAGGTCGCTGTGGCCCGCCGAGGCCCTGATCACCCGCTGCCGCGAACTGGCCGCGTCCAACGATGCGCGGATCACGATCACCGAGGACGTCGAGGAAGCCGTGCTGGGCGCGGACTACCTCTACACCGACGTGTGGGTATCCATGGGCGAGAACGCCGACACCTGGGCCGAGCGGATCGTCGAGCTGCTGCCCTACCAGGTCAACGCCAAGACCCTCGCCGCCACCGGCAACCCCGACACCGCGTTCCTGCACTGCCTGCCCGCCCTGCACGACCGCACCACGGCCCTTGGCGCGGACCTGTTCGCCCACTACGGACTGGACGGCCTGGAAGTCACCCACGAGGTGTTCGAATCGCCCGCCTCGCTGGTCTTCGACCAGGCCGAGAACCGCATGCACACCATCAAGGCTGTGCTCGTCGCCACCCTGGGAGCCTGAATCATGCGCATTGTCGCCGCACTCGGCGGAAACGCCCTGCTCCAGCGGGGCGAACACCCCGACGCCACCGTCCAGGAAGCCCACATCCACCAGGCCGCCACGGCCCTGGCCGAACTCGCCCTGGCCGGACACGAACTGATCGTCACCCACGGCAACGGCCCGCAGATCGGCCTGCTCGCCCTGGAAAGCGCCGCCGATCCCGCACTGACCGCCCCCTATCCCCTGGACGTTCTCGGGGCCCAGACCCAGGGCATGATCGGCACCCTCCTGGTCCGCGAACTGCGCAACAAGCTCCCCGACCGGGACGTGGCCGCCCTGGTCACCCACACCGAAGTCGACGCCAAGGACCCCGCCTTCCTGCACCCGACCAAGTTCATCGGCCAGACCTACACGAGACTCCAGGCCGAGGAGCTGATCCGCGACCGCGGTTGGACCATGGCCGCTGACGGCGACGACTGGCGACGCGTCGTCCCCTCACCGCGACCCCGGTCAGTCCTGGAAGCCCCCATCGTCCGGGCGCTGGTCACCGCTGGAACGGTGGTGGTCTGCGCGGGCGGCGGCGGCATCCCGGTGATCCGTTACCCCAACACCGGCCTGCTGCACGGGTCCGAGGCCGTGGTCGACAAGGACCGCACCGCGGCCCTGCTCGCCGAGCAGCTCGACGCCGACGTCCTGCTGATCCTCACCGACGTCACCCACGTCTTCGCCCATTACGGCACCCGCCACTCCCGCGCCCTGCCCGCCGCGACCCCCGCCGAGCTGCGCGACCTGGACCTGCCCGAGGGCTCCATGCGCCCCAAGGCCGACGCCGCCGCGACCTTCGTCGAGAACACCGGCGGCATCGCCGGCATCGGCCCCCTCGACGATGCCCTCGGCATCCTCCTCGGCACCACCGGCACCCTCATCCGCCCCGGCAGGCTCCTCTCGCGGCACGGGCCGGCAGCTGGCCCGGTTCCGGTGGACACGCGCTCCTGAGCGTGCCGCCGGACACCTCGGGACCGTGTCGCACACCACGTCGAAGGTGCCCGCAGAACCCTGCGGGCACCTTCGACGTTCCTGAACCTGTGCACCGTCACAAGCGGCCACGGCGGGGCCGGTTGCCTGCTCGGTCAGCCGTGACCGAGCGCTGCCTACGCCGGCTCGATGGACAGCGCGGCGCGCTGCCGGGGGCTGGCCGGTCCTTCGGGGCCGTAGCCGAGACGGATCAGCATCTGGACGTGGCCCGACCCGTGAACCGGCTCGCGGGCAGCCGACCGCAGGTCGGACCACTCGACCATCTGGTGCAGCAGGGAGCTGCGCAGATGGTGCGCCGTAGCCAGCAACAGCACGTGCTGCAGTGCCTGCCCGGCGCGCAGCCAGTCCGCCCGGCGATCGTGCGCCGTGGTCAGGACCAGGATGCAGGGGTGCGTCTCGAACGGAGCCGAGGGGAGGGCGCCGGTGGACCTGGTCGCGGTGAAGTCGCGGACCGGGATGCGCTCGAAGGCGTCCTGCGGGCCGAACGCGGCGGCCGGGATACCGAAGGGACTGTCCTGCGGCCGGCGAATCCAGGCGCGGCTCTCCTCACGGCGTCGCGGATTGGCGGCGTTGCGACGTTCGGCCTCCGTGGTCAGCGCCAGCGCGCGCCGGGTCGCCTCGGGGCCGGTCGCGAACAGCACGGCGCCTTCGGTGTGGGCGGCCTCGACCAGTTCGGCGACGACGGTGTCGGGGACCGGCTGGGCGGTGAAGGGCATCCGGCTGCTGTGGCGGCGCCAGATCGCGTCGAACAGGTCCGGGCGCGAGGAAACGCCGGCCGACGGGGCGGTGGCGGCTCGCGTGTCGGCGAGCCGGACGGCCGCAAGCAGTTGCGGCTCACGGTGGTCCGGCAGCAGTCGCACGGCCGGCTCCCAGCCCAGGTGCCGGGCCGCGACCTTCAGGTTGAACACCGCCGCGCCCACGGACACCAACAGGGCTCGCCCGGTGGGGTCGGTGGCGCGCAGCGCGCGCTCGGGGACGGCGCGGACTTCCAGCGTGTCGGTGTCCGGACGGAGCCGGAATCGCCAGGGCTGGGTGTTGTGGACGGACGGCGCCGCCACCGCGGCGGACACCAGTTGCTCCAGGGCAGCGGCATCAAGGGGGTGGTGCCGCACTGCGTCGGTGCTCATCACGGCCTCCTCCAGAGGAACGGCGTGTTGCCCTCACATCGTCGTGGCCGGCGCGTTTGATGGGGATGGGCCAAGGGTCCCGGCCGACCGGCCGAGCGGGGCACGACGGTAGTGCGGCGCTGGCGGTGGCAAAGCTGGGAAGCGGGGCCATCGGTCCCCGCCCCGCGTCGTGGACGGGGCCTGTTCGGCCCTGTCGCGAGCCGGACGGTGCGGGCCAGGCTTGCCGTAGCCCGTCCGCACACGCATGCCCGTCTGCCCACCGCCCGAGGGAGCGACCCGAGTATGAACACCACCGTCACCGGCATCTCCGACGCCGAGCTGCAGAGCCTGGACGCGCACTGGCGCGCCGCGAACTACCTGGCGGCCGGTCAGATCTACCTGATGGCCAACCCGCTGCTGCGCGAACCGCTGCGCCCCGAGCACATCAAACCCCGGCTGCTCGGGCACTGGGGCACCTCGCCGGGCCTGAACCTGGTCCACACCCACCTCAACCGCGTCGTCAAGGCCCGCGACCTGGAGGCCATCTGCATCTGGGGCCCCGGCCACGGCGGCCCGGCCGTGCTGGCGAACTCCTGGCTGGAGGGCAGTTACACCCAGACCTACCCGGACATCACCCGCGACGAGGCCGGCATGGCGAAGCTGTTCCGGCAGTTCTCCTTCCCCGGCGGCGTCCCCAGCCATGTCGCCCCGGAGACCCCCGGCTCCATCCACGAGGGCGGCGAACTGGGCTACTCCCTCTCGCACGCCTACGGCGCCGCCCTGGACAACCCCGGCCTCCTCGTCACCTGCGTGATCGGCGACGGCGAGGCCGAGACCGGACCGCTGGCCGCGTCCTGGCACTCCAACAAGTTCCTCGACCCGGTCCACGACGGCGCGGTCCTGCCGATCCTGCACCTGAACGGCTACAAGATCGCAAACCCGACGGTACTGGCCCGCATCCCCGAGAGCGAACTCGACGAACTGCTGCGCGGCTACGGCCACGACCCCATCCACGTCACCGGCGACGATCCGGCCACCGTGCACCGCGCCATGGCCGCCGCCATGGACTCCGCGATCGACCGGATCCACGCCGCCCAGCACCAGGCCCGCACCGGCAGCGGCGCGCAGGAACGCGTCCACTGGCCGGTGATCGTGCTGCGCACCCCCAAGGGCTGGACCGGCCCGGCCATGGTCGACGGCGTCCCGGTCGAAGGCACCTGGCGCGCCCACCAGGTCCCGCTGGACGGCATGCGGGAGAACCCCGAGCACCTCGCGCAGCTCGAAGCCTGGCTGCGCTCCTACCGCCCCGAGGAACTCTTCGACGCCGACGGACGCCCGACCGCCCAGGTCCTGGCCGGCATCCCAGCCGGCGAGCGCCGCCTGGGCGCCAACCCGCACGCCAACGGCGGCTTGCTGCTGCGCGACCTGCCCATCGCCGAACTGGAGCGCTTCGCCGTCCCCGTCGACAAGCCGGGCACCACGCTCCACGAACCCACGCGGGTCCTGGGCGACCTGCTGGAACGGATCATGGCCGACACCGCAGCCCGACGCGACTTCCGCATCGTGGGCCCCGACGAGACCGCCTCCAACCGGCTCCAGGCCGTCTACCGCGCCACTGCCAAGGCGTGGCAGGCGGAGGTACTGCCGGTGGACGAACACCTGGCCCACGACGGCCGGGTCATGGAGATCCTGTCCGAGCACACCTGCCAGGGCTGGCTGGAGGGCTACCTCCTGACCGGACGCCACGGACTGTTCTCCTGCTACGAGGCCTTCGTCCACATCGTCGACTCCATGGTCAACCAGCACATCAAATGGCTGCGCACCACCCGGCAGATCCCCTGGCGCGCGCCGATCGCCTCGCTGAACTACCTGCTCACCTCGCACGTCTGGCGCCAGGACCACAACGGCTTCTCGCACCAGGACCCCGGCTTCGTGGACCACGTCCTGAACAAGAGCCCCGAGGCCGTTCGGGTCTACTTCCCGCCGGACACCAACACCCTGCTCTCGGTCGCCGACCATGTGCTGCGCAGCCGGGACTACGTCAACGTCGTCGTGGCCGGCAAGCAGCCCTGCTTCGACTGGCTCACCCTGGACCAGGCCCGCGCCCACTGCGCGCGCGGCGCCGGCATCTGGGACTGGGCCGGCACCGAGACCCCCGACCGCGAACCCGACGTGGTTCTGGCCTGCGCCGGCGACGTCCCCACCCAGGAGGTCATGGCCGCCGCCGACCTGATCCGCCGCCACCTGCCCGACCTGGCGCTGCGCGTGGTCAACGTCGTCGACATCGCCCGTCTGATGCCCTCCGAGGAGCACCCGCACGGCATGCCCGACAGCGAGTACAACGCCCTGTTCACCCCAGACAAGCCCGTCATCTTCGCGTACCACGGCTACCCCTGGCTGATCCACCGCCTCGCCTACCGCCGCGGCAACCACGCTCACCTGCACGTGCGCGGCTACAAGGAGTCCGGGACCACCACCACGCCCTTCGACATGGTGGTGCGCAACGACCTGGACCGCTACCGCCTGGTCATGGACGTCATCGACCGCGTCCCCGGACTGGCCGTGCGCGCCGCCACCGTCCGCCAGGAAATGGTCGACACCCGCCAGCGCCACCACGACTGGATCCGCGCCCACGGCACCGACCTGCCCGAAGTCACCGACTGGACCTGGACCAACTGAGCGCAGCTCCGCAACGCACCGCCACAGCAAAGCACTTGGGGCAGGCACGGACTCCGCGCCTGCCCCTGCGGCGTGCCGGGGCGGTCCGGTGGCACACGGATACCGGGGCGGGACCCCCGGTCCCCCCGGCGCATGACCATCGCGCCCGTTCGGCGCTGTTGCGGGGACCTTCGGCCCAAGGCCCGGCGGACGGCAGCCGAGCAGAGTGAGAACTGCCGAGACCGGTACCCCACCGAAAGGGAGATGGAGGACACCATGCGAACCTCACCGCACAGCGGCCCCGTGGACGTGGCCCGAACGGTCGTACCGAGCCCTGAGACCGGCGCACCCGTCGCCGGCGCGCTGCCACGCCGCACCCTGGTGGGTGATCTGATGACCCGCAAGGTGACCGCCCTCGATCCCCGGACCGGATTCTCCACGGTGGTGGCCGCCCTGCGCGGGCACCACCACGACATGCTCCCCGTCGTGGACGCCGAGCAACGCGTCATGGGCACGGTGAGCTCCTCGGACCTGCTCGCCAAACTCGCCGTCTCCGTACTGCCGGCGCATGAACCGCTCATCGAGTCCCGTCAGATCCGTGCGATGCGACGGCGCGCGTCCGCGGTCAGTGCCCGCGAGCTGATGACCGCCCCGGCCCTGACCGTCACCACCACGACCACCGCCGCCGAGGCGGCTCTGCTCGCAGTACGCCACCGCGTCCACCACCTGCCTGTCCTGGACGGACGCCGGCGGCTGACCGGCGTGGTGTGTCTGTGCGACCTGCTCGGCGCGCTGCACCGCGACGACGACGAGATCCGCTCCGAGGTCCTCTACCTCGCAGTCGGACCCGACTCCGGTGTCGAGCGGGCCTCGCTGATCGTGGACTGCAGGGACGGCCAGGTCGTGCTCAACGCCACCACGGCGCTGCGCAGTCAGGCCCGGTCGCTGGCCGAGAGCGTGCGCAGGGTCGAAGGTGTCGTGGACCTGCTCGACAGTCTGTGCTGGCGAACGGACGACACCCGCGCCTCCGTCGCCGGATCGTGAGCACCACGCAGGGCACCGACCGTCCGCACCACCATCCAACGATCGAGGAGCTGACAATGGACCAGGCATCCCTGACCGGTGTCGTCGTGGGAATCGACCCCTCCCCCCGCGCCCGGCGGGCCCTGGAATGGGCCGCAGACGAAGCGGTCCGACGCGGCGTGCCCCTGCACATCGCCCACTCCTGGAGCCTGGCCCCCTACCAGGTTCCACCGGGGGACCGCGGCGACATCGCGGAGAGTCAACTCGTAGCGGCCCGGCAACTGGTGCACGAAGCCGAGGCGCATGTCCGCGAACGGCACCACGGCATCGAGGTCAGCGGTCGACTGCTGTCCGAGAGCCCCGTGTGGGGCCTGGTGCACCTTGCCGAGCACGCGCAACTGCTGGTTGTCGGCACCCGGGGACACAACCGCCTTTCCTCCACGCTCCTGGGCTCGGTCAGCCTGGGCCTGGCCGCGCACACGACGTGCCCGCTGGTGGTGCTCGCCGGCGCGCCGGCGGGATCGGGCCGGGAGGCGCAGTCCGAGGGCGCGGTGGTCCTGGGTGCCGCACCTGGCGAGGCCCCCGCGCCGGTCGGGTTCGCCTTCGCGGAGGCCGCACGACGCGGCGTCCCGCTGCGGGTGATCCGGACCTGGACGTACCCGCCGGCCTACCCGGGCATCGTCGCGGTACCGCCGGTCGAGGCGACCACCCGCACCCGCGAGGAGACCGAGGACCTGACCGAGGTCCTGACCGCGGCCCGCAAGGAGTTCCCGGACGTCCGAGTGATCACGGAGGTCACCGTGGACGAGGCTGACGCCGCGCTGGTCGACGCGTCCGAGGGGGCGAGCCTGGTGGTCCTGGGCGCCGAGCGCCACCGGCACCGCTTCGCCATGCCGCTGGGCCCGGTCACCCATCGCGTCCTGCACCACGCTCACTGCCCCGTCGCCGTCATCCCGCACCCTTGACCGGCGGCCCGGCGGTGTGGTGACAGCCGCGGTACGAGACCGGGATCCGGATCCGCATCGCGGGCCCGGATCCCGGTCTCCGTGCACGACAGCTGCCACCGGGTCCGGCGGCACACTCCCCCGCTCACCCGACGAAGGACGGGCCGCAATCGGGGGGACCGTCATACGCCTGTGGTCCGTGCGGCATGTGCCGCACGGACCACTCGCACTTTCCCCGGCTCCCGCTTCAGCGGATCTCCGCATGCCCTGGCGTGCCCTGGCGTGCGGCCGAGCCGTCGGCGGCCGAAGTGACGGCGGCCGGGGTGTCGTCGACGCGGTAGCCGAGGTCCTCGGTCACCGACACCACCCCGTCCACTCCCCGGCACAGGCCGGTCAGCGCGGCGGCCACGCTGCGGTGCTTCAGCGTTCCGCTGAGCGTGACCTGCCCGTCGTGGACCCTCACGCCGACTTCGTCCACGGACAGGCGCAGAAGCCTCGCGATGACGTCGTGGCGAATCTCCTCGCGGATCGCGGTGTCGTGGCGCAGGAAGACCCGCAGCAGGTCCCCACGGCTGACCACGCCGATCAGGCGCCCTGCCTCGTCGACGACCACCAGGCGCTTGAAACCGCGCTGGTTCATCAGCCGGGCGGCCTCCACGACCGTCCACTCGGGCCGTGCGCACACTGCCGGGCTGCTCATCAGTCCCCGCGCGGTGGTGGCCCGGCTCCGCACCTGGTCGCGGTCGGACAGGTCCGGCGCGGGCAGCAGCCCGGCCGGGTCCTCCACGGCGGCTTCATGGCGCAACAGGTCCGCTTCGGAGACCACTCCCAGCGGACGGTCCTGGTCGTCCAGTACCGGCACCGACGTGATGTCGTGCTCCGCGAGGAGCCGGGCAATCTCCTTGAAGGAGGCGTCCGGCCGCACGTGCACGACCGCCGACGTCATCAGCTCCCCCACCATTCGGTGTCGCATCATCAGAAGTCCTTCCAGAGTCATGGGGGTGGGCGACCGTTGCCCGACACGGACATCGGGTCGGTCGCGATACCTCCACTGTCGTCCCCGTGATCCGGCCGTGCCTTGGGCCGTGGGGCCCGCGCGGGCCGCCGACCGGCCCTGTCCTCTGCCGGGGCACAGACGGCTCACCCGGCACAGCCCACGGTCCGACGCGGTGCAGGGCCCGCGGCTCGGCCCGGGGAGATCCGGTGGCGGATAACGGTGGTCACGGTTCCGGGCGGACACCTGAGCCCGCTACGGTGGGCCCGGACAGACCACCCTTACAGTCCGGTAAGGCGAACACTCAGGAGGAAGCCGTGGCCGGCAACGACAGCACGCCGCGGATTCCGCAGCTCCGCCTGGACGAGTTGCTCGAAGAGCTCCAGGCGCGCATCGACGCCGCCCGCGGCACCCGCGACCGGGTGCACAGCCTGCTGGAGGCCGTGCTGTCGGTGGGCCGGGAGCTGGACCTCGCCCACGCGCTGCGCCGGATCGTGGAGGCCGCCGCAGTCCTGGTCGACGCCCGCTACGCGGCCCTGGGAGTGATCGGCCCGGACGGGGAGAGCCTGTCGCAGTTCCTGACCGTGGGTATGGAGCCCGAGCAGGTCGAGAAGATCGGGCCGCTGCCTTCGGGGCACGGCATCCTGGGCGAACTGATCCGCCACCCCGAGCCGCTGCGGCTGACCGAGCTGTCCGCGCACCCGGCCTCCTA
The DNA here is from genome assembly GCF_041262645.1 of Streptacidiphilus sp. EB129. Classification (NCBI taxonomy): domain Bacteria; kingdom Bacillati; phylum Actinomycetota; class Actinomycetes; order Kitasatosporales; family Streptomycetaceae; genus Streptacidiphilus; species Streptacidiphilus sp. EB129. Next base: position 162,353 of record NZ_JBGCCS010000006.1, on the reverse strand, counting down.
CGGGTTCCCGGCCAACCACCCTCCGATGCACACCTTCCTGGGCGTTCCCGTGCACGTTCGCGGGAACGTCTTCGGAAACCTGTACCTGACCGACAAGCGCGGCGGACAGGACTTCGACGCCGACGACGAGACGGTGATCTCCACCCTGGCGGTTGCCGCCGGGGTGGCGATCGACAACGCCCGCCTGTACGAAGAGGCCCAGCGTCAGCAGCGCTGGCTGCGGGCCAGCGCGGAGATCACCCGCAGTCTGCTGTCGGGGAGCCCGCGTCTGGAGGTGGTCGAGCTGATCGCGCAGCGGGGCCGGGAGATCACCGGCTCCGAACTCGCGGACGTGTGCGTTCCACTGCCCGGCACCGAGGACCTGACGGTGGAGCTGGCACTGGGCGGCGACGCCCCGGCGCGGCTGGGCCTGACCGTCCCGGTGCAGGGCACGCTCTCAGGCGCCACGTACCAGGCAGGTGCTCAGATCACCAGTGACGGTCTGGCCGAGGACCCGCGGTTCCCGGCCGGGGCGCACCGCTCGCGGGGTACCGGGCCCGCGGTCGCGGTGCCGCTGGGCACCGCCGACACACAGGTACGCGGAGTGCTCCTACTCGCCCGTAGCGCCGGGCAACCCACGTTCACCGCCGAGGAGATCGACCCCCTGCTGGGGTTCGCCGACCAGGCGGCGCTGGCCCTGGAACTGGCCGAGCGCCGCCGCGACGCCGAGCAGCTGGCACTGTTCGAGGACCGCGACCGGATCGCCCGGGACCTGCACGACCTGGCCATCCAGCGCCTGTTCGCCACCGGCATGACCCTGCAGGGCGCGGCCCGCCTGATCGACCATGCCGGTGCCTCCGAACGGGTGATGCGGGCCGTGGGCGATCTGGACGAGACCATCAAGATCATCCGTTCGACCATCTTCGGGCTCCGGGCCCGGGAGGACGAGGACGCGCAGAGCCTGCGCACCCGTGCCGCCCGCGCGGTCGGCCAGGCTCAAGCCGCACTGGGGTTCGCGCCGCGACTGAGCATGGAGGGCCTGCTCGACACCGACGTCCCGCAGGCCGTGGCCGAACACGTCATGGCGGCCCTCGGCGAGGCGCTGAGCAACACCGCGCGTCACGCCCACGCCACCCGCGTCGAGGTCACCCTGCAGGCCACCTCCCATGAGGTCGTGCTGACGGTGACCGACAACGGCGTCGGCATCCCCGACAGCGGGCGACGCAGCGGGCTCGCCAACCTCGGCCAGCGGGCACGGGAACTGGGCGGCAGCTTCGAGGTGGACACCCCGGACGGCGGCGGCACCCGGCTGGTCTGGCGCGCACCGCTGGGCCGTCCGTAGCGGTCCGCCGGGAACAGGAGTCAGGGGAGCGGGGCGGAGGCGGGGGGAGAGTCAAGGCGGCGCCCGGTCACCACTTCGGGTCGGATGCGGATCAGGGCCCGGTCGGCATCAGCCACGTGGCCGGATGCGGTCGCGGGCACGGGCGACACGCTGGCCCGGCCCAGGACGGTGACACTCCAGCCACTCCCGTCGGCGCCGCTCACCTCGCCGGTCTCGAACGCGATCACCGCCCCGTCCACCGCTCGAACGAGTTCGGAGGCGGCCCTTTCCTCGAGCACCACCGAGCCGTCCGGCTCAACCCGAAAGCGGACCGGCAGGACGGCCGGCATGGCGCCCAGGGTGTAGACCACACGCCCCACCGTCATGCCCGACAGCAGCCGCAGGCACTGCTGGGTGTCGAGGAACTCGCGTTCGGCCTTCATGGGTCGATCCTGCCCCTGACCGCAGGACCGGGGCGAGGGCCGATGGTCCCCGGAGAAAGGGCCCGCTGGGCCACTGGACGCGTATCCACGGCGCGAACAGCGCCGTCAGGACCGTGAGCGGCCGGAGCCGTACGCGCCGCCACGCGCACCCGACTGCTGGTCGTCGCCGGCCTGCGTCGCGATGACCGCCGCCTGCACCCGGCGCTCCACACCCAGCTTGGCCAGCAGCCGCGAGATGTGGTTCTTCACTGTCTTCTCCGCCAGGAAGAGCCGCTGCCCGATCTCACGGTTGGTGAGTCCCTCGCCGATCAGCGCCAGAATCTCCCGCTCGCGCTCGGTCAGCGTCTCCAGGGCCTTGGGCTGCTCGTCGTGCGTGCTCTCCCCGCGCATCCGGGCCATCAGCCGGGTGGTGGCACCGGGGTCGAGCATGGACTGCCCACTGGCCACCGTGCGCACCGCGGTCACCAGATCCGTGCCGCTGATCTGCTTCAGGACGTAGCCCGAGGCCCCGGCCATGATCGCGTCCAGCAGCGCCTCCTCGTCATCGAAGGAGGTCAGCATCAGGCAGACCAGACCAGGCACCCGCGAGCGCAGCTCGCGGCACACGCTGACCCCGTCGCCGTCCGGCAGCCGCACGTCCAGCACCGCCACGTCGGGACGCAGCGCGGGGACCCGGGCCAGGGCCTGTTCGACGGTGCCGGCCTCCCCGACAACCTCCAGGTCGGGCTCGGCGCCCAGCAGGTCATGCACTCCGCGCCGCACCACCTCGTGGTCATCCAGGAGGAAGACCCTCACCGGTGGCTTGGTACCGGTTGTGCTGTCCGACATGGTGCGACTCCCTGCTCCTGGCCTGGTCCGCGGCGGCGGAACCCCTTGAATCCTGACCTCTGAGGGGACCAAGGTCCAGGGCCGGTCGGCCCTAATGCCGCATGATTTCAGCCCCGGCCGCCGGGGCCGGGACCCGGAGCCGCGACGACCGCCGTCGGGCGGCCCGGTCCGACTGGGTCAGAACATGGCGTCCCTCGCCGGACGGCGCGGCGTGGCCGGGCCCTCGGGCCCGTATCCGATGCGCAGGAGCATCTGTGGTTCGCTGTCCCCAGCCATGGACGGGTCGCGCAGGAGCCAGCGCAGGTCGGGCCATTCCAGTGCCTGGTACAGCATCGAGGCACGCAGCCCCGTGGTCAAGATGTGCCGGGCGGCATTCGATTCGGCCCTCGCGGGCGGATCGGATAGTGCCGTCAGCGGTGGAGAGGTGCCTGCGGCACGGCGAATATCTGCGACCAGGCGTCCCGCCAGGGCCAGTTCACGGGCAGACGCAGCGTCAGCCGCCGGGCTCCGCGCGTGATCCGGGCCGGCACGCGTATGAGCTGGTCGCGCAGGGTCGTGACGGGGTTAATCCCCGGGTGCGGCGAGACGCGGCGCACTGCCCCGACCCGACCCCGCGGCGGACTTCCGGCCCGAGCAACTGTGAGTGGAGCTGGCGGCCGGACCGGTAGAGCTGATCGAGCTCACCGATCTCGCCTCTCACGCCGTCCGCGGGCGCTTCCGCTCACTGAGCCGTCGGGCCGCCCGGGCCGGTGAGGTCGGACAGGAGCAGCGGGAGCAGGCGCTCCTCCATGACGGCGCTGTTCCGGACGGCCAACTGTTCGGCGAGGTCCGGGTCCCAGGGGCTGGCGGCCGGGGTGCCGACCAGCGGCGCGCCCGTGACCTGGGCGAGGGCGTCCCGGTAGTCGGCCGCGGACATCCGCCAGTGGGTCGAGCGGGGGGAGTCGAGCAGGGATCCCGCGATGCGGAGTCCGGCCCAGTCGAAGTCGGCGCGAACGTGCAGGCGGGCGCCGGCACGGACGGCTGCGTCCAACAGTCGACGGCAGGCTGCTGACGGGACGCCCTCGGTGCACACCAGTGGTGCGCTGCCCTGCGCCAGTTCGGCCGCCGCGGCGCGCAGCACGGCCGGGTTCTCGCAGACGTAGAGGTCCTTGGCGCAGGGCGTGAACGGGTTGAGGGTGAGTTGCTGCAGGGTCAGCCGGAAAGGGATGCCGAAGTCGGCTGCGTCGTTCAGCCAGTCGGCGACGACGTGGTCTTCCCGGGCCCGGATGTTCAGCACCAGCACCTGGCTGGCGAGGTCGTCGGCGACGGCCCCGAAGCGCTCCCACAGCAACCGCTGCCCGGCCCGGTCGCGGGGCGGGTCGGTGCCCGCGCGCAGGGCCAAAGCGCGCAGCGCCAGAGCGGCCGTGGGGCTGCCGGGGATCAGGGCCTTGGTGTCGCCGATGGCGTGTTCGGCCAGGGCCGGGAGCGGGAGGAGTTCCTTGGCGGGCAGTCGGTCCAGGACCGCTACGGCCCAGCCCAGCAGATGGCCGTCGCCCCGGCGCAGCAGCCGGGTCAGGGTCCCGTCCGTGTCGATGGACTCGGCCCACGCGGCGTACCAGGGTTCGTCGGCGTGGCGGCTGCCGCGCAGGGCGGCGCGGAGTTGGTCGCGCTGCGCGGACTCGGTGCGGCGTTCGGCGGGGCGGTCGCGCAGCGCACCGCCCAGGTGGGCGAGTACCGCGACGAGGCCCTCGCCGTAGGCGGTGCGCAGGGCCGTGTCGAGGTCGGCGAGGCCGACGGTGATGCGTTTGGCGGTCTCGGGGCGGTAGCGCCCGGTGACGCCGATGACGGCGCGGCGCTCGGCCTGGTCCGGGGCGGTCAGACCGATGGTGCCGTCCAGGGACCAGCCGTCGCGTTCCAGTCTGCGGCGGGCGGCGGCGAAGAGCCGTTTCCATTCCGGGCCGCGCAGTTCGTCGAGGGATCCGGCGCCGGCGCTCATGCGGTCACCGCCACCCGCCGGGTGCCGGGCGAGCCCAGGGCGATGGCGAGTTCCCCGGCGTCGTCGGCGAGGAGTTGGGAGCCGTCCCAGACCAGCAGCAGGGCGCTGACGGTGTGTTCGACGGGTGAGTGCGCCAGGTCGTAGTGGGCGGCGGCGGTGACCGAGTGATGGGCGGCCCACAGGTCGTATCCGGTCATGAACAGGTCCAGGTCGAACTGGGCGGCCAGGCTGAGGAGTTCGCCGCGCCCGGTGTCGTCGACCCCGGCGAAGGCCTCGTCCAGGGCGAGCAGTCGGGGGGCGTGCGGCAGGGCGGAGTTGAGCATGGCCTGGGCGGCGGCGAACAGTGGCAGGTGCAGCGAGACGGACTGCTCGCCGCCCGAGAGGCGGCTGTGGCGGGCCCGGGTCAGGGTCTCCTCGCTGCCGTCGGGACGGACCAGTTGGAAGACGAACTGCCGCCAGTCTCGGTAGTCCAGGACCTCGGCCAGCAACTCCCGGTAGGGGCGGTCGCGCCAGCGGGCCCTGGCGTTCTTGATCTGGGTGGCGAACAGGGCTCGCATCCGGCTCAGTGCGCCCGGCCCGAGCCGGTTGGCGCCGGCGTCGAGCAGGCCGCAGACGGCGCGCTGCTCCTCGTCCAGCTTGTCCGCGAGGTGCCAGGCGACGCCGACGGTGGTGCCCGAGGACATCCGGCGGGCCCGCATCTCCTTGTTCATCCGGCCGATCAGGTCGCGGGCGTCCACGGTGCGGTCGTGGATCTGCTGGGCCAGCCTGGTCAGCAGCGCGTCCTCGAGGATGCGCTGCTCGGAGTCGCTGAGCAGTTGCTGCTGGTCGCGGCGGGCGGCCGAGATCCTGGCCGCGAAGGCGCCGACCGGCAGAGGGCCCTGCTCGTCGGCGATGCGGACCACGATGACGCCGTCAGCGCCGTCCCATTCGGGGCGGTAGTCCTGTCCTGCGGCCCCGAGTTGGGCCTGGAGTTCGTCCAGGGCCTTGGTGAGCCGGGTGGTGGACTGCTTGAGCGAGGTCTCGGTGGGGGTGAGCTCGCGGGTGGCGGCGAGGATGGCGTCGTGGACGGCGTGAACGGCCGCTGGGAGCTCCTCCTCGGCCCAGTCGGCCTCCTGCGCCGGCCAGTTCAGGCCCGGCGGGCACTTCAGCACGTCCAGCAGCTCGCGCTGGGCGTAGGGGGCGAGTTCGCGGGCGGTGGCGCGCTCCTCCGCCGCCGCCACCGTGCGGGACTCGCGGGCGGCGGTGAGCCGTTCCGCCGCGGCGGAGGCCTCGGTCAGGACGGTGCGTTCGGCCGCGCGGGCGGCGGCGACCTCGGCCCCGGCTCCGACGAGGGCGCCTTCGGCCTCCTCGACCCGGGCCAGCACCTGTTTGGCGTCGGCGCCCACCGCACCGCGCAGGGCGTCGAGCTTCGCGGTCTCCTCGGCGTTGCGGCGGCGGGCGGCTCGCTCGGCTCCGGCCGCTGACTCCTCGTCCTCGGCGGCGACGTCCATCCGGGTGGCCGCGGCGGCGACGGCCTCCTGCTGGCGGTCCTCCTCACGGCGCCGCCCGGCCAGGGCGGCGGCGGCGGATCCAAAGCGGTGCACGGCGGCCTCGACCGCGTCCGTCCGGTCCGGGTCGATCCGGTGCTCGGCGGCGACCCGGCGCAGCGCCCGGTCGGTGACCCCGGTGGCGGCCACCGCCTCGTCGTAGGAGGACTGGGCGGCGTCGGCGGCCTCACGGGTGGCCCGCAGCCTGGCGTCGGCCCGGCCGAGGGCGGCCAGGGCGGCCAGCACCGGTGCGGGGCGGGGCAGTGCGGCGCGGGCGGTGGCGAACTCGGCGAGGGCGTCGACGCAGTCGGCCGCCTCGGTGTCGAGTCCGGTCAGGTGGTCCGTCAGCTCGGTGATCCGGGCGTCGCAGTCGGCCAGGCGCGCGGCCCTGCGGCGGGCGCGGGCGGTCGCGCCGATGTATTCGGCGTGCGGTTTGCGGTGCGCGCCCTGCTGTGCGCCCTGGGCGTAGCGGCCGTCGGCGGTGACCACGGCCAGCTGCGGGACCATGGCGAGCTGCTCGCCGTCGGTGGCCAGCGAGCGCAGGATCGCGGTGACCCTGGCGGCCGGAACAGCGGTGTCCTCCTCGGGCAGCAGCAAGTCGGCCAGGCTGGGGCCCTTGACGGCCGTGCCGGCGCGCAGGCAGGCGTCGCTTGCGCCGGACGCGAGCGGCCGGTCCTCCGGGCCGACCCAGGCGTCCAGCAGTCCGGCTGCCTCCAGTGCGGCCTCCAGGCCCGCCGCCTGATCGTCCGTCACATCCTCGGTGAAGCGCACCAGCCGCCACAGCGGCGCACCCGGGCGGCCCTCGCGGGAGTCGAGCCGGGCCGGGTGGGCGACGGGGGCGTCGTCGTGCTCGGCGGCGATCCTGGCCCGCTCGGCCTTGGCCTGCTCGCGTTCGGCGGCGGTGCGGGTGCGTTCGGCCCGCAGCTCGGCCTGACGGTCCCGGAGCCGCTCAGCGGCGGGCGCGGTGGCGGCGGCGAAGACGTCGGCCAGTGCCAGGGCGTCCGGCTCGCCGACGGCGGCCAGGGCCTCGGCCAGTTCGTCGTCGGTGCCTGCGGGCAGCAGCGCGCGGTGCCCGGTGAGCCAGGCGTCGAGCTCCTCGGCGGCCCGCACCCGGGACTCGGCGAGCGAATCGGCCGTCGCCCGCTCGGCGGTCTCGGCCTCGTCCATGGCGGCCCGGGCCCGGTCCAGGTTCAACCGGGCCAGGTCCCGGGCCTGTTCGGCGTCGCGATGCGCGGCCCGGGCGGCCCGCACGGCGCGTACCGCCTCGGTGCGCTCGGCGGCGCGCGCGCCCGCGCGCTGCGCCAGGACCTGCGGAGTCGAGTCGACGGCCGTCCAGTCCACTCCGGCCGCGGCGGCGTGGTCGGCGAGCTCGGCCGCGGTACGGGACACCGTCGCCGACAACTCGGCCAGCAGGGCGCCGCCCCGCTCCAGATCGGTCCTGGCCCGGCCGGTCGCGGCGGCGCGACGGCGGTGCTCGGCCTCGGCCTCCCGCGCGGTCTGCTCACAGGTGCGGACCAGCCGCTCCAGGTCGGCCAACTGCTCGACAGCCTGGTAGGCGGCGCTGGACTTGAGCTGCTCCAACCGGGCCCGCAGCCCGGCCAGGCTGTTCTCGGCGAGTTCGAGACGGGTGGCTGCGGCCTCCTGCCGTTCCTCGGCGGCGACGAGGCCGGACGTCGCGTAGGCGACGGCGGCGCGCCGGTCTGCGGAGGCCTCGCGACGGCGGGTCAGCGCATCGGCGGCCCAGCGGGCGTGGACCCGGAGGTACGTGGTGTAGCTGGCGAGGAAGCCGCCGGTGGCCTCATCAGCCGCGGTCAGGCCCTCCAGGGTGCGCTGCACCGCCTCCATGTCGTCGAAGGAGCGGGCCGCCTCGGCGACCAGTTCGTCGTCCACCGGCCGCAGCCCGGCGCTGAGGGTGTCGGACAGCTTGGCCGGGTCGAGGTTCTTCGCCAGCTGCGGCCTGCGCAGGGTCAGGATCAAGGTGAGCAGTTGCTCGTATCGTTCGCGGCCCAGACCGAAGAGCCGCTGGTCGATCGCGCCCCGGTAGTCGGCGGCCGAGTCGTACAGCTGCTCGGCAGCACCGGTGGCGTCCAGTTCGGCGGCCAGCTGCTTCTTGGTCATCGGCCGGTCGTCGTCGGTGAGCAGCGAGAAGTCCTCTCCGACCCTGCCCCTGGCGACGAAGTGCCAGCGCACCGGCTGGTCCCGGTGCCGCTGGGCGTGCAGGCCGATGCCCACGGTGACGCAGTCCCCGGTGTCGCGGTGCCGCAGCTCCAGCCAGACGTAGCCGACCGCGTTGTCCTGACCCCGGAACAGCAGGTTGGACTTCATGGTCCGGTCCTCTGCGGCGAACGGGTTCAGCCGCTTGGGGTCGATCCTGCCGTCGAGCACAAAGGGGAACAGGCACTCCAGGGCCTTGGTCTTGCCCGAGCCGTTGGGGCCCCGCAGCACCAGCCAGCCGCCGGCGAAGGAGAACTCCTCGTCCCGGTAGTCCCACAAATTGACGATGCCGGCGCGGGTGGGGACGTAACGGCTCACTGGGTCATGTCCTCAGGTGTGGGAGTCTCGAACAGTATCGGCAGCGCCGGATCGGGCTTGGTCTTCGGCCTGGTCGTCGGCCTGGTCTTCACCACCGCGGTCGCACCCCGGTAGCGGGCCAGCAGCGGCAGCGCCAGCACCCCGCCGTCCACCGGCGCGACCAGCCGCAGTTCGGCCAGCAGCGCCACCGCGAGCCTGGCCAGCCGGTCGGGGTCGGCGACCAGCGCGTCGGACAGGCCCATGCCGTAGTCGGCCGCCAGCTTCCGCACAGTACGGCGCAGCCAGACATCGGTGACGAAGGGGTACACCGCCTCGGCCGGGGCCTCGGCGGCTTCGGGGAACGATCCTCCGCCATCCGCGAATTCGGCCGGATCCCGGGGTTCGGCCGGATCAGGTGGTTCCACCGGCCCGGCCAGCTCCGCCAGCGCGCCGCGCAGACCGCGGTCGGGCATCGCCGCGTCGAGCCTGGCCGCCGCCTCCGCGCGCCGCTCGGCAGCGGTCGCGGCGGGCAGCCGCTCGGTGCCGGGCCGGGCGGCCCGCTCGGCGATCCGCGCGCCCAGCAGCAGCGCCGCCTGCGCGACCGTACCGCCGGAGGGGAAGCCCAGGTCGGAGAACCGCCGCGCGGAGTCCAGCAGGGCCAGACCCTCGGCCCTGCGCTCCACGGTCAGCCCGGTGAGCCGTTCCAGGTCCTCCACCAGGCCCGGTGCCCGCAACTGCCCGCGCAGGTCCTCGTCCGCGTCGGCATAGTAGACCGCGGGCTGTTCCAGGACCAGTCTGCGGGCCCGACGGGAGGCCGCCCTGCGCCGGTCCTCGCGACCCTGCGCGATCCCGCCGACGCCCTCGCGGCCGAGCAGCTCGCCGACCGACCCCAGGTGCTGCAGCACCCGGTTGGGCCGGTAAATGGCGGTGGCGACCTCGCGGTCGATGTCGTAGAGCGCCTCGGCCCGTTCCGGGTCGTTGGCCCAGGCGGCGGCGGAGCCGTCGGCGGTGCGCACCGCGCCGCGCGCCTCCAACCAGGCGACGGCGTCCACGAACGCGTCCCGGTCCGCCTTGCGGGCGGTGTCCATGCCGAGCCCGTCGATCCGGCCCGCGTCGGCGGCCACCGAGTCGGCGAGCTCGCTGAGCGCGATCTGCGTCCCCGACCGGCCCAACGCGGCCAGGGTGAGCACCAGATAGGCGTAGCGGCGGCGGTCGAACACCCGCTTGGTGCTCTTCCCCGCCGTCACGGCCGGCTGAGTCGAATCCAACTCGTCCTGGATCCGCAGCAGCCTGGCCGTGTCGGAGGTGGTGACCAGCCGGTAGCCGAGCACCTCGTGCAGGTCGGTGCGCAGCTGCTCGGCCCAGCGCCGCACCAGCGGCAGGGCGCCCGCGTCCGGATGGACGGCGGTGATCAGGGGCTGACGCAGAATCAGCCGCACCGCCTTCTGGTAGTCGGCGAGTTCCAGCGGGGAGACGTTCTCGGCGACCCTCACAGGGCGCTCACCTCCAGGCGCAGCCGGTCCAGGTGCAGTCGGCCCCGGACGGTGTGGACGGTGCTGGACCCGGCCGCCGGGTGCAGGGTCAGCCGCACCCCGTGCGCACCGGCCGCGGCCACACCCTGCCTTCCGGCACCGCGCACCCCACGACTGACCGGCACCGGGAGCCTGGCGGCCAGCGCCAGGTTGAGCAGCCCCAGCAGGGCCTCGGTCTCCGGCTCGTCCAGGATCCGCCCGTACACACCGTCACCGGCCAGCGCGGCGGCCGCGGTCCTGGTCTGCGCCTGCGCCTTGAGCTGCCGGGCGCGCAACTGCTCGCGCTGCTCGTGGTTCCGCTCGATCCGGCCGGGGCCGCTCAGCCGGGGCTCGCGACCCGACTTGACCAGGGTGCGCGCCAGCTCCACCGACGGGGCCTGCCACCAGGAGGTTCGTCCGGGGATCAGCTCCGGGTCCTCGTGCGAGACAGCGACATGCCGGGGCGAGCCCAGATCGAACGCCGCCCGGAACAGCGCGTGGGCGTCCCCGTCCGTCGGACAGGCGGTGAACCACTGGGCCAGGTAGCGCAGTTGGCTCTCCTGGCTGACTCCGCCGCGGGTTGCCTCGGTGACCCGCCGCAGCAGCGCCAGCACCCCGCGGATCGCGGTGACGGTGGCGTTCTGCAGCCGTTCGCTCTCGCTGCGCTCTCCGTCGGCGAACCAGTGCACCAGGCCGGACCACCGCTGCCGCCAGTCCTCGAGCCGTTCGGGCGCGGAACGGAACAGCCGCTCGTCCACCGAGGCGGCCCGGTCCACCAACTGCTCCACGCCGGTGGCGGCGACCGCCTCCACCGCCTCGGCCAGCAGTGGGGTGAACCTGGCCAGTTCGCCGTTGAACTCCTCCATGTGGGAGAGCAGGGCGTCCTTGTGGGCCAGGAACACCTCCGGGCGCGTGTCGTTGGTCCTGGCCAGGTCTCCGAGCATCAGGTAGAAGCGGGCGGAGCGTTGTGCCATGTCGGCAAGGACGGAGTCGAGCCTGGACAGCTTGCGGTAGACCTCCTCGGCGTCCCCCACCGCGTTGGCGGCGGCCAGCGCCCGCAGATCCGCCAGGATGTCGGGGAACATCAGGCGGGAGAGCTGGGCGTCCTCCAGGCTCGCGCCGAGTACCTCCTCGACCGCGCGGAAGGCACGGTACCCGGCCTGGGTGAACTGGTAGACATAGTGCCGGTTGCGGTACTCGGCCAAGTTTGCGGCGCGGGTGCCGTCGTAGCTGCGGTCCAGCAGCTTCCACTCGGCCAGGGCGTCCAGCAGCGGCTGCACCTCGCCGACGGCGCGCGCGGACGGGTGGTCCTCAGCCAACTCCGCCAGCAACTCCCTGGCGTCGGCGACGTGCAGCAGTACCTGATAGTTGGCCCGCCCGCGGTCGAAGGCCCGCAGCAACCACAGGTAGTCATACCGCTTCTCCGCCGCGGCGAAGTGGAACAGTCGCAGGCGGTCGTCAAGGGTGAAGGCGTCGATTCCGAAGGAATCGCCCTCGCCCGGTCCCTCGTTCACCTTTTCCTCCGCCAAGTCGTCACCGTAGGTAGTCATTGTGCCCGACGCCGACCAGTGCCCCACGTCAACTGGACATATCCGCCATTCTCAGGTAGCGGAGTCGCCCGATTCGGCGGATTCCAGCAAACACTTGGACGCCGTCGCCGCCGAACTCAACGGCCGCCCGCGCAAAACGCTCGGCTGCGAAACCCCAGCCGAGCGCCTGCATGAGCTACTCGCGGCCTGAACAACCAGCCACGTGGTGCAACGGGCCCTGGAAACCGCCGCCAGCGCTTCGGGGGCTGCCAGGGGCCGTTGAGAGTCTGCCGGGGAGGCGGGTCCTCAGAGCGCCGGGTAGGCGGGGAAGCTGCAGTTCGGCACCGATCCGCCGCCGTTGAAGGCGGCGAGGGAGACTCCGGTACCCGAGGGCTTGAGATTGCTGTTGTAGGTGCTGATCACGGCGTAGGACGCGGTCGAGCCGGTGGTGTCCAGGGAGACGTTCTCCAGGGTCAGGCCGAGCGGGTAGGCCGAACTGAAGCCGACCAGCGTGGACTTCGCACCGGAGGGGGAACGGACCGCGCTGACACCGTCGACCAGGATCCCGGTGAAGAACGGGATGTGCGAGCCTGATCCGTTGGAGTAGTGGGTGTCGAAGACCAGCGGATCCTGCACACCGCTGAGGCAGGTGTCGAGGTAGCTGACGTCGGAGACCCTGCCGCCGGCGGCGGTCGAGCTCTTGATCCGGATGCCGGTGCTGCTGGTGCTGAATGTCCCCGAACTGTCGGTTCCGGTCAGGGTGTTGTTGCGGAACAGGACGTTGGTCACCCCGCTGGAGGTCTCGCTGCCGATCGAGATGCCGTGGGTGCCGTAGAAGTGGCTGTTCTCCACGGTGATATTGCTGCTGGCGCCGTTTCCGCCCTTGATCGCGACGCCGTCGTCCCCGTCCTGGATGGAGGAGTCGTTGATGGTCACGTTGGTGGAGCCGGCCGGGTCGATGCCATCGGTGTTGCGGGCACTCGCCGGGGTCTTGATCCGCACACCCCAGACGGTGAAACCGTTGCCGCCCTGGTAGACGACGTGGAAGTTCGCCGAGTTCAGCAGGTCGAGGTGGTAGAGCGTGAAGTTGTCGGAGTTGTCGGCCTCCAGCAGCCGGGGGTTGTTCTGGTTCTTGCCGGCGTTCTTGGCGGCGGTGGCCAGGCCCCACCAGGTCGTCCCGCTGCCGAGGATGCTCTGATCGCCGCGGCCGTCGATCCGGCCCTGGCTGCCGTCACTCGCCCGGACGGCCTCGACCCCGGCGTTGGCGCCGGAGACGTGGATCAGCGGCGCGCAGCCGCCTTCGCCCGCGGACAGCGTGCCGCAGGTCGGCTTGCCGCTCACCTGGTAGCTCGCCGGGTTGCGGGATCCGAAGAGGGTGACGCCGCTGTCCAGGAGCAGCACCTCGCCCTGATGGACGGTCAGCGGGCCGCTGAGGAAAGCGTTGTCGGCTCCGGTGCCGCTGAGCTCCACAGCGACTGTGGCCGAACCGCTCTGAACGCAGGAGTCCAGAGCCCTCTGGATGCGCGCGGTGTCCGGCGGGCTGGACTCGCTCGCAGGTGTGGCGACGCGGTTGGGCATGGACAGACCGGAGTTGAGCGCGGCGCACACGGTGGACGGCGTGGCGGGCTCGGTGACCCTGCGGGTGTCGCCGGTCGCGACGGTGACCCCGGCGGGTGTGGTGACGACCGGAGTTGTGCCTCCCGAGGGGGCGCCGGCGCCCTGGGGGTGCCAGCCGTCGGTACCCGCCAGGTACTTGCGGACGGTGTAGTCCGCGGCCTGAGCGGCGGACAAGGAAGGACTGTTGGCGTTAACACCAGCGCCCGCGCCGGAGTTGGCATAGGAGCCGAAGCGCGCGGACTTCCAGGGGAAGCCGCCCATGTCCGTCCACGGCGTCGCCCGCTTGACCGCGGCCGGCAGGACGGTGTTGCGAACCGCGACCTGGGCGACCGCGGTGCTGCTCGGATGCCAGGGGCGGCCCAGGTAGTAGGTGTTGGCGGCGGCACTGCTGGTCACCGTACTGTTGGCGATCAGGAAGCCGTAGTGCCGGGACGCGTCGGTGTTCGCCGCCGTCAGGAAGCCGTTGAGGCCCCCGGCCGCCGCGCCGTCGTCGAGCGCCTGGATGGTGCTGTGGTCGAGGACGGCCGTGGCGTTGCCGAAGAGGAAGTCCACGTCGCCGCTGAGAAAGTCGTCGGAGAAGTACTGCCGGGTCTGGGCGGTAGCGTTGGGCGACCAGGCGAGCAGGGTGTCCTGGTGGCCGAGGAAGCGGTCGTGCCGGAAGACCTGGCGGTCCCCCTCGGCGGCCACGGCGACGGCTTGGCCGGCGGTGATGCCCGGGTTGGCGGCCTTGTCGAAGGAGTTGGCGAAGGTGAGGCCCAGTGCTGTGAAGTCGGCGGACGCGAAGGTGGCGGTGGCGCTGCCCAGCGTCCCGTAGGTGCCGCCGCCGGGCTTGGCGGTGCCGGAGGCGTTTCCGTAGGTGATCACCACGTCCTCGGGGTTGCCGGTGGCGCCCCTGAGGGTCAGCCCCGGCTTGTCCGAGGGGACGGAGACCAGCTCGTGGTAGCTGCCCCTGGCGATGACGATGCTGTAGCCGGTGGTGTTGGCCGGCACGGCGTCGATCGCGGCCTGGACGGTGCGGTACTGGCCGCTGCCGTCGGCCGCGACGGTGAGGGTCTTCGGTGCGTTCTGGTCGGTGCCCGGGAGTGAGCCCGAGGTGCTCGCGTCGGCGAACAGGGGTATCGCGGCACCCGCAGCCACCACGGTGATGATTCCGGCGATGGCGAGGGCCCGTCGCGTGGTACGGGAGCGGCGGTGGTCTCGGCGGTCACGCAGGTCGCGCTGTTCGTCGAGTCGGGACTGTGCCAAGGGGCGGTCCTTCCATGCAGTTCGGCGCGCCCCGAGTTCCGCACGAACCCGGTGGGAAGCGCCCTGATACCTACCAGTGGTCCGGCGGAGCCGAAAGGTTGCCCGGCACCGGGAATTGTTTTTCGGCTCATCTGCCACACCCGCCTCAGTGGGTCGGACAGCAGTCCCCGAACACCTCGACCTGGGTGCCGCGCGCGGTCGCCGTGGCCTGGTAGCTGTCCTGGCCCGATCCCGATCCAGGCCCCGACGCCGGCGTCGGCCGGGCCGGCTCTGCCCCGTCCGGTTCGGCGCGCGCCCGCAGCAGTTCGGCGAGCTGCGCCGCCCCGCGCGAGGTCTGGCTCTTCACGGTGCCCACCGAGATGCCGAGGGTACGCGCCGTCTCCTGCTCGGAGAGGTCGAAGGCGTAGCGAAGCACCAGGCAGGCCCGCCGCCGGTACGGCACCAGCCGCAGCGCGCCGCGCACGTCGACGACCAGCGGCACGTCCACGTCCGTGCCCTGCTCGCGGTCCCGCCAGAGCGCGCCCCAGCCGCGCAGCCCCAGGCGCTCCCGCCCGAGCCTGCGGATCCGGTTGCGGCACAGGTTGGCGACCACGCCCCGCCCGGACCGCACCCTGGCACCCCGTCTGCCTCCGCCTCTGCGGGCCCTGCTGCGGCCGAAGGCACGGCATCCATATCCCCGGGGGCTGGCAGCGGCACCGCCCTTGCCAGTACCGGAGCAGGCGGCACGATCGGCTACGCCGCCGGAGGCGTGTGGCGTCGGGCCGCCCAGGGCGAGGGCGATGGACGCGTCGTCCGTAGCGGCGGGCGGCCAGGAGGCGGAGACGGGTCGGCCGCTCGCCGATGCCGCAACGGCGGGCGGGGCGCCAGGAAGGGCGCGAGAAGAGGCCGCCCCCAACGACCGCGTCGCGATGGGCTCATCACATGAGCCGGGGAACCTGTTCAGCCAACTCAGCGGAGCGTTCGGGAACCGGCGCGTCCGGCGCGACTCTCCGCAGGTGCGCCACTACGGTCGGTCTGCACCGGAGCTGACGCTGTCGGCGACGCGCGGCGCGTACGCGCCCCGAGGCGGTTGGGCGGTGAGTGGCAGTGGCGGACCAGGAGTCGGACGGGCCTGGCCCCGGGCCGGCGGCGAGGCAGGTCACGGCCGCCGTGGTCGCCGTGGATCAGCGGCTTCCGCTGCTCGACGCCGCCAAAGGGGCGGTCCGCAAGGTGTTCCCGGACCACTGGTCGTTCCTGCTCGGCGAGCTGGCCCTGTACAGCCTGGTCGTGCTGCTGCTGACCGGGGTCTACCTCACCCTGTTCTTCAACCCCAGCATGAGCGAAGGCGTCTACAACGGCTCCTACCTCCCGCTGCGCGGGGTGACGATGACCGACGCCTACTCCTCCACCCTGCACATCAGCTTCGACGTCCGCGGCGGACTGCTGGTACGTCAGATCCACCACTGGGCGGCGCTGCTGTTCGTGTCGGCGATCGGTGTCCACATGCTCCGGATCTTCTTCACCGGAGCGTTCCGCCGCCCGCGGGAACTGAACTGGATCATCGGTATGACCCTGTTCGTGCTGGGAATGGTGGAAGGCTTCTGCGGCTACTCGCTGCCGGACGACCTGCTCTCGGGGACCGGGCTGCGGATCGCCGAGGGTGTCATGCTGTCGATCCCCCTGGTGGGGTCGTATGTGGCCTTCTTCGCCTTCGGCGGGGAGTATCCAGGCCACGAGATCATCCCCAGGCTGTATGTGATGCACATTCTGCTGGTGCCCGGCCTGATCCTGGCACTGGTCGGGGCCCATCTGACCCTGGTCGTCGTGCTCAAGCACACGCAGTGGGGCGGGCCGGGGAAGACCAACCGCAACGTGGTGGGCATGCCCGCGTTCCCGCAGTTCACAGCCCGCACCACCGGACTGCTGTTCATGCTCTGCGGTGTGCTGGCGCTCGCGAGTGCCCTGGGCCAGATCAATCCGATCTGGGACTTCGGCCCCTACCGGCCCGACCAGGCGTCCCAGGGCGCCCAGCCGGACTGGTACATCGGTTGGCTGGAGGGTGCGCTGCGGTTGATGCCCGGGGTCGAGACCCGGGTCCTCGGCCACACCGTGTCCTGGAGCGCGCTGGTCCCGGCCCTGGTGGTACCCGGGTTGCTCTTCGGGGGCCTGTTCGTCTATCCCTTCCTGGAGCGCTGGGTCACCGCCGCCCGGGGTGAGCACCACCTGTGCGACCGGCCCCGCAACCAGCCCACCCGCACCGGGCTCGGCGCGGCCGGGATCGCCTTCTACGCGGTGCTGCTGCTTGCGGGCGCCAACGACCTGCTCGCGCTGACCTTCGACGTGTCCCTGCAAGGGCTGACCCGGGTGCTCCAGGTGGCGCTCTTCGTCGCCCCGTTGATCTGCTTCCTCGTCGCCAAGCGGGTCTGCCTGGGACTGCAGGCGCATGACCGGGAGCTGCTGCTGGAGGGCTTCGAGACCGGCGAGGTGCACCAGACGATCGACGGGGGCTACGGCGAGTCCCGCCGTCGACTGACCGCCGCCCAGCGGTACCGGCTGCTGGCGCGGGATCTGCCGGAGCCGCCGCCCCCGCCCGCGCTGCTCCCGCCGGACAGCGGGCGGGCGGCCGCCGCCACGTACCGGCTGCGGGCACTGCGCGCGTCGGCGGGCGGCTGGTTCCACCGGGACCGCGTGCTCTTCCGGGGCGCCGTGGAACCCCCGGCCCGGCTGCCCACCGAACTACCCGCCACACCGCCTGCCGGCCCGGCCGGCCCCCGCGGGCCCGAGGAGGATCAATGACCGTCGTGGCCACGGCGCCCGGCACCGAGACGGCGCCGGTACGCAACGGGCGCACCGTCCTTCGCTGGCTCACCTCCACCGATCACAAGGTGATCGGGAACCTGTATCTGGTCACCTCGTTCGGCTTCTTCCTGGTAGGTGGCGCCTTCGCGATGCTGATGCGCGCCGAACTGGCCCGGCCTGGAATGCAGTTCGTCACCAACGCGCAGTACAACGAGCTGTTCACGATGCACGGCACGATCATGCTGCTGCTCTTCGCGACCCCGACCTTCGTCGGCTTCGCGAACGCGATCATGCCGCTCCAGATCGGCGCACCCGATGTCGCCTTCCCCCGGCTGAACGCCTTCACCTACTGGGTCTTCCTGTTCGGCGGGCTGATGGTGCTCAGCGGCTTCCTCACCCCCAACGGCGCCGCCGCCTTCGGCTGGTTCGCCTACGCGCCGCTCAACGGACCGGTCTTCTCCCCCGGCGCGGGCGGCGATCTGTGGATCATGGGGCTGGTGGTGGCAGGCGTGGGCACGATCCTGGGCGCCGTCAACTTCATCACCACCATCACCTGCCTGCGTGCGCCGGGTATGACGGTGTTCCGGATGCCGATCTTCACCTGGAACGTGCTGTTCACCTCGATCATGGTGCTGATGGCCTTCCCGGTCCTGGCCGCGGCACTGCTCGCGCTGGAGGCCGACCGGAAGTTCGGCGCCCATGTCTTCGATGCCGCAAACGGCGGCGCCCTGCTGTGGCAGCACCTGTTCTGGTTCTTCGGCCACCCAGAGGTCTACATCGTGGCGCTGCCGTTCTTCGGCATCGTCAGCGAGATCCTGCCGGTCTTCAGCCGTAAGCCGGTCTTCGGCTACTACGGGCTGATCGCCGCGACCATCGCCATCACCGGACTGTCGGTGTCGGTCTGGGCCCACCACATGTTCGCCACCGGGCAGGTGCTGCTGCCGTTCTTCTCGCTGATGTCCTTCCTGATCGCCGTCCCCACCGGGGTGAAGTTCTGCAACTGGGTCGGCACCCTGTGGCTGGGATCGCTGTCGTTCGAGACGCCGATGCTCTGGTCCATCGGCTTCCTGGTCACCTTCCTGTTCGGGGGGCTGAGCGGAGTTCTGCTGGCCTCGCCGCCGATCGACTTCCACGTCACCGACAGCTATTTCGTGGTCGCCCACATGCACTACGTCCTGTTCGGTACCGTCGTCTTCGCCACCTTCGGCGGCTTCTACTTCTGGTGGCCCAAACTGACCGGGCGGATGCTGGACGAGCGGCTGGGCAAGATTCACTTCTGGATGCTCTTCGTCGGCTTCCACACCACCTTCCTGGTCCAGCACTGGCTGGGCGCCATGGGCATGCCCCGCCGGTACGCCGACTATCTGCCTGTGGACGGCTTCACCACGCTGAACACCATCTCCTCGGCGGGCGCGTTCCTGCTGGGCCTGTCGACCCTGCCTTTCCTCTACAACGTCTGGCACACCGGGCACTACGGACGACGGGTCACCGAGGACGATCCCTGGGGGTTCGGGCGGTCGCTGGAGTGGGCCACCTCCTGCCCGCCGCCCCGGCACAACTTCCACGCGCTGCCCAGAATCCGTTCCGAGTCCCCGGCCTTCGACCTGCACCATCCCGGCTTCGAGGCGTCGGGCGAGGCGTCGGGCGAGCGGTCGGACGGGGAGGCGCCGTGAAGGCCGAGGGGTGGCTGTTCGCCGGAATGTCCGCCTATTTCACCGGCACCGCCTGCGTGTACTGGGCGCTCGCCGGGGAACCGGCGGGCACCGCGGCACTGACGGTCGCGGCTCTGATGTCGGCCCTGGTCGCCGTGTTCTTCTTCGTCCAGTACGTCAGGCGCGGCCCGCGCGCACAGGACCGGGGCGATGCCGAGACCGTCGAGACGGCGGGACCGCTGGCCTTCTTCCCCCCGCGCAGCGCGTGGCCGGTCGCCCTCGCGACCGGCTTCACGCTGGCGGCCCTGGGCATCGTCTACGAGCTGTGGATCCTGCTCCTCGGATTCGGCCTGTTGTCCGGCGCGGTCCTGGGCTTCGTCTTCCAGTACGTCACCGACGACGCGTGACCGGCCACCCGACCGTCCACGGGCTGACGCGGAACCGGGAAGCCCAGCACAGCACTGCCGGTGGCCGTCCCCGGCGCACCAGCCCGGTCCGGGGCCACGGACGGCCCCGCACCTGTCCTCCCAGCTGCCGGGAGCTGTGCGCCCCCTCGTCCTGGCCGCCGCCGCACCGTTCCACGTAGTGCGGATCACCGACTTCCACGTCCAGCCCGGCGCGGCGTATGAACGCGATCACGTCCGCGCGGCTGTGCGCCCTGCCGATCGGGATGCCGAGGATGTCAACGCGGCGAAACGGCCGCTCCGCAGCGTCCGTCACCAACGGGTGCACGATCACGTGCGGGGCCGCTGCGGGCGCAACCGGACTTGCTGCTCGCTCATAGCGCCAGGGTGCGCCCCGCCGGATGGCATCGCATCCTGATCGTGGTGGATCCACGGCGCAAGGCAGAGGCTGGATCCATGCCGGGCGAACGTGTGGTGTGCGTGCCGGTAGGCGCGCTTCAGGGCCTTTCGGCCCAGTGACCCCGAAGCGCCGCGGGGCGACAGTGGGATGTGGGCACGGTCATGATCCCCCGGCTCAGCGGCCGGCATACCGCCCTCGTGGTCGCCGTTGGGTCCCCGGAGTGGTGTCGGGCCGTGCAGGGCGCCGATTGAGGAGATGACAATGTTCGGATATCGGGTTCCCGCTCCGGATGAGGCGATGCTGATCTCCGGAGGCCAACGCGGCATGGGGGCCGCGCCGTTCCGCGTGGTGACCGGCCACGGCGCGTTCGTCCTGCCGGTCTTCCGCAAGACCCGATTTCTGACTCTGGCGATGTGCGAGGCGGAAGTCGCCGAAACCTGCGTCACTCACCAGGGCATCGCACTGACGGTGCGGGCGGTGATCGCGTTCAAGGTGGGCAACGACAAGGAAAGCATCGTCAACGCCGGACAGCGGTTCCTGTCCGACCAGGACCAGATGTCGGTGCTGACCGGCCGGATCTTCGCCGGGCACCTGCGCTCGATCATCGGGTCGATGACGGTCGAGGAGATCGTCACCGAGCGGCAGAAGCTCGCCACCGAGGTGCTGGACACCTCGAAGACCGAGATGGGCAAGATCGGCCTGATCGTGGACTCGCTGCAGATCCAGTCGATCGACGACGGCCAGACCGGCTACATCGCGGCCATGGCCGCCCCGCACCAGGCCGCGATCCAGCGGCAGGCCCAGATCGCCCAGGCGATGGCCACCCAGCAGTCCGTCGAGGCGCAGCAGGCGGCCGAGCGGAACCAGGCAGAGTACGCGCGGCAGACCGCGGTGGTACGGGCGCAGTACAACGCCGAGGTGGACCGGGCCCAGGCGCAGGCTGCTCAGGCCGGTCCGCTGGCGCAGGCCCACGCGCAGCGGGAGGTGCTGGCGGCGCAGACCGAGCTGGCCCAGCGGGCGGCCGAGCTGCGTCAGCAGCAGCTGGTGGCGGAGATCGTGCGGCCGGCGGAGGCGGAGGCCGAGCGGATCCGGGTGCTGGCGCTGGCCGACGCGGAGCGGATGAAGATCCAGGCAGAGGCCGCGGCCTCGAACGACCGGGTCGCCCTGGACCGGATGCTGATCGACCAGCTCCCGCTGATCGTCAAGGAGGCCGCCACCGGCCTCGCGGGTGCCAACGTCAACGTCCTCAACGGCGCGGACGGCCTCGGGGAGATCGCGGCGGGCCTGGTCGGCCAGGGCCTGACGATCCTGGACTCGGTCCGGCGGAACCTGGGCACCTCACAGGCCCGTACAGAAAGGAAAGGCGACCCCGTCAAACGGGTCATCGGCCCGGTCGAATAGCCGACCCCGCCGGCGCGCTCTCCAGCGGGGAACGCCAGCTCATCGTCCTCGGCCGGACCTACCTGTCCCCCGCCCCCGTCGTCATCCTCGACGAGGCGACCTCACACCTGGACCGGACTGCCGAGCGGCACGCGGTAGCCGACTTCCAGGCGCGCCACGGCCCACTCGTCGTCATCGCCCACCGCTCCTCGTCGGCCGCCCGTGCTCATCGCGTCCTCCAGCTCGACGGCAACCGCAGCACCCTCACGACGGCCGGCAGCCGCCGGAATCCGCCGGGGAGATGGAAGTCGTTACCACAGAGCAGCACCATTGATGTGCTTTTGTCAGAGAAGTAGCTGGTTCGAATGGCTCCAGGGTGATCCCATTCCCTGCGCGGGCAGGATCACCGACGCTTGCGGATGCGGTGCACCGCTGTTCGGCGGACAGCCACCGCATCGGGGCCTCTGGGGAGGGTGGGGACAGTGTCAGCACAGGGCAGTGCGGAAGCGCGCGCCGATCGGGGGACCGAGGTGGTCCAACTCCTGGCCGGCGTCATCGATGTGGGACTGGAACAGGCCGAGGGACTGCTGCGCCGGATGCGCGGCGTGCTCGGCCGTTCCGACCTGCACGAGGTGGCCGCGGACGCGCAGGAGGAGTTGCGGGCGCGCGGCGAACTGCTGGTGGGCCGTCTCGCCCCCGCCTGCGAGTCCCATCTGGAGGCCGTGGCCCGCCGCGCGGCAGCCTCCCGCCGCCCTTCGCCCGATGCCTGAGCCGCTGCAGGGCCCAGAGCTCAGGTCGCGGGTCGACGAGGTTCTGCGCACCTTCGTCCAGGAGGAGACCGCGCTGCTGGTCGCCATCGACCCCCAGCTGGAGCCGGTGGCCGAGCAGTTGCGCGTGGCTGTGGCGGAGGGCAAGCGGCTGCGGGCCGCGTTCGCCTACTGGGGCTGGCGGGCCTCGGGTCAGCCGGACAGCGAGGCCATGGTCCAGGCCGCGGCGGCGATGGAGTTGGTGCACGCGGCGGCCGTGGTCCACGACGACCTGATCGACGACAGCCCGATCCGCCGCGGCGCGCCCACCGCACACCTGGCCCTGCGTCACGCCGTCGTCGACGCGCCGGGATGCGAGGCGCAGGGCAGGTCGCTGGCAATGCTGGTGGGCGATCTGCTGATGTCCTGGGCGGGCCAGCTGTTCACCGCCTGTGGGCTGCCCGGCGCCTACCTGGCGCGGGCCCGCTCCCTGTGGGCCACGCTCGCGCGCGAGCTGATCGCCGGGGAGTGCCTGGAGATCCTGCGCACCCGGCGGGCGCCGAGCGCGGAGAGCTCACTTGAGATCATCCGCTACAAGACCGCGAAGTACACCGTCGAGCACCCGCTGCACCTGGGCGGTCTGCTCGGCGGAGCACCCACGGCGCTGCTCGACTCCTTCACCGCTTACGGTGTGCCGCTGGGCGAGGCGTTCCAGCTCCGCGACGACCTGCTCGGCGTCTTCGGCGACCCGCGGCGCACCGGAAAGTCCAACCTGGACGACCTGACCGGCGCCAAGCCCACCGCGCTGCTCGCCCTCGCCCTCGGCGGCGCGACAACCGCCGACCGGGCTCACCTGCGGTCCACGCTGGGCCGCGCCGACCTCAGCGCGGCGGAACTGGACGAACTGCGCGACATCATGGAGCGCTCCGGCGCCCGCGCGCGCGTCGAAGAGATGATCGCCGATCGGGTGACGGCCGCCCGAACCGCCCTTGCGCGGGCCGCCCTTCCACCCCAGGCGGCCGGCGCTCTGTCCGACCTGGTCGCCGCAGCGACCGCCCGCGCGTCCTGACACCGCAGACAGCGAACAGACACCGAACCAGGGGGCACCCAGATGACCGTGACACCCGAAGCGATGAACGCCCTGCGCCTGACGGGCGACCCGCTGGCCGACACCGTGGTGGACGAGCTGTTCGAACGCGGTGACATCGGCCGGTTCAACACCCTGATGCGCTGGTTCGCCCAGAGCGGCCAACCGCTGCCCGACGACGTCCCCGACGAGGCACGCGACTACCTGCACGCCACCGCCGCCCCGCCCGACTGGGTCGACTGGGACCAGATGGAGAAGGCCCGACTCTTCTTCATCCGCAACAACGTCCACATCTCCACCGCGCTGTCCTTCGCCTCCATGCCCGCCTGCTACGTCGTCCCGCATGTCGCCCGACTGCTCAGCGCCACCCACTCACTGGACTACCCTTCCAAGCGAATGGCCGAGACCGGTCAGTTCACCCTCTACCTGATGCGCCCCGACGCGTTCGAGGACCGCGGCAGGTTCATCCCGGCCGCGCAGAAGGTTCGCCTGCTGCACGCCGCCATCCGCCACCACCTGCGCCGCGAGAACCGCTGGGACGAAGCCGACCTCGGCGTGCCGATCTGCCAGGAGGACATGATCGGCGGTCAGATGATGTTCTCCATCCAGGTGCTGGACGCCCTGCACCGGATGGGCGTTCACATGTCCAACGAGGGCGCCGAGGCCTACTTCTACGCCTGGCGGGTGGTCGGCGCGATGCTCGGTGTGGACACCCGGGCCGCCCCCGCCGACCTGGCCGAGGCACGCGACTTCTCCGACCTCTACATGGCCCGCCACATGGGCCCCTGCGACGAGGGCGTCATCCTCACCCGCCAACTCATCGACCTGTACGAGCAGGTCGTGCCCGGTACCCTGCTCGACCCGGTGGTCCCCGCGCTGATCCGCTACCTGATCGGCGACACCTGCGCCGACTGGCTCCAGGTACCGCGCTCCCCGTGGGACAAGGCCATCACCCTCGCCCCCACCCTGCTGGGCATCCTCCAACGCGTCGAGGACTCCTCCCCGCTCGGAGCCTGGGCTCTGGACCGCCTCGGTGACCTGACCACCCGATTCGAACTCAGCTCGCTCACCCGCGGGCGGGTCATGCAGTACGCCATCCCCGAACATCTCCACGACGAACACGGCGTCACCTCCACCAAGCACCGCACCGACCCGTGGGCCCCGCCCCCGCTCTCCACCCAACTCCCCACCTGAGCCGGGGCGCGTCCGGCGCACCCCGCCCCGGGCGGCGCGCACTCCCGTCCGGCAGCTGCTCGATCACAGTGCCACCCCACCGGGGAAGACCTCGCGCAGCAGCGGTTCCGGCCCGCCCCTGCCCGTCCACTCCCTCGGATAGCCCAGCGAGACCTCCCGGTGGGGAACCCCGTCATGCCAGGTGACCCGCGGGATGTGCAGATGCCCGTAGACTACGGCGGCTGCCCGGTAGCGCACATGCCAGTCCGCGGTGCCCACGGTGCCGCACCACAGCGCGAACTCGGGGTAGTGCAGCACGGCCGTGGGTTCGCGGACCAGGGGGAAGTGGTTCACCAGCACAGTGGGCAGTTCAGGGTCGCACGCGTCGAGCCGCTTGCGCGTGTACGCGAGCCTGGAGTGGCACCAGGCCTCACGGCTCGGGTACGGGTCGGGGTGGAGCAGGTACTCGTCGGTGCAGACCACGCCGGCGTCGTGGGCCTTGCCCAGCCCCTCCTGCCCGTTTCGGGCGCCGGCCGGCAGGAAGCTGTAGTCGTAGAGGACGAACAGCGGCGCCACGGTCACCGGCCCGCCGGGGCCGGTCCACACCGGATAGGCGTCCTCCGGGGTCAGCACGCCGAGGGAGCGGCACCCTTCGACAAGGTGGAGGTAGCGGTCCAGGCCGCGCAGCGTCACCGGGTCGTCCCGGTGTGTCCACAGCTCGTGATTTCCCGGAACCCAGACCACGGTGTGGAAGCGGTCGGCCAGCAGCCCCAGCGCCCACTCGACATCGGCGGCCTTCTCGGCGATATCGCCCGCCACCAGCAGCCAGTCGCCCTGGTGCCGCGGATAGATCCCCTCCACGATCTGCCGGTTCTGCTCGTACGCCACATGCAGGTCGCTCACCGCGTACAGCCTGCCGCCGGACGGTCCTGCCACCGGTCCCATTCCTACTGCCTCCATCTGACACGGCCGTCCGGAGCGGCTCGCCCTTCTTGACCCATTCGCAGGTGGCGAGGTTGTTGATCAGAGCCGGGTTGCACGGGTGCCGGCAGCGCCACGCACTAATTCGGGAATTATCCATGATTTATGGGTATTTGCTGACATTCTCGGCTCGGGTACGTGGCGCCCGCTTCCGCCCAGTGGAGGAACTCCAGTTCCGGGGACCGGGCGTACCGCACAACCCGCAGGTCACACGCCCGGACGCCTGCCGCATCCCGTCGTCGAGCGGCTCGTTGCTCAGGCTACGCGGTCCGCTGGTCCGACCAGGGCGGCGTGAGGACCGAAGCCGGTCGGGCCCGCTCGCGAGACCACGGGTCTTCCAGTGTTCGCAGGGAGGCGGGGTCACAGCGGTACCGGTTGAGGCCTCGGACGAGACCTTCGCCGTAGACGCCCTTGACCCGGAAGTTCTCCAAGGTCTCGTCGCGAGCAGGGGTGGGGAAGTTCAAATATCGCCGTCACCGCCTGTGTCTGGCAGGCTCTCTGTCCGTTTGTGGGTGAGGATCACCGCCAGTGGCTGGTCAATACGACCGGTATTGTCTGCATTGGGGTCTCCTTGTACGGAATTCCCGTGCGCCCTCGCAGGGCGTCCCAAGGTGCGTGGTCGGCGGCGAGCCGCCGGGCGGTTTCCCTGGTCGTCGGTACGCGGCCCGAAGCGATCAAGCTCGCTCCGGTCGCGACGGCGCTGGGACAGTGCGACTGGGCGAGGTGCCACATCATCTCGACCGGTCAGCACGGCGCTCCCGTCGCCGAGGCGTTGAGGGATTTCGGGCTGGACGCCGACGTGCAGTTGCGCACGGCCTGTGACCTGCCGTGCGTCGGCACGCTGACGTCGTCCCTGTTGCGTGAGGTGGCAGGGGAGTTCAGACGCGCGCGCCCGGAACTGGTTGTCGTTCAGGGCGACACCAGTTCCGCCCTGGCCGGTGCCATGGCCGGGTTCTTCGCGGGGATCCCGGTGGTGCACGTGGAGGCGGGCCTGCGTTCAGGTGACCTGGCCGCACCTTTCCCCGAGGAGGGAAACCGCCGGCAGATCGCTCAGCTGGCGTCCCTGCATCTGGCACCCACCTGGACCGCGCGGGACAACCTGCTGGCGGAGGGGACTGCCGCCAGTCGCATCGTGGTCACCGGCAATACGGTCGTGGACGCGCTGCACTGCGCGCTGGGCCAGTCGGCGCCCTACAACGACCAGGTCCTGGAGGCAGCGGATCGCTCGGGCCGTGCCTTCGTCGTGGTCACCGCGCATCGACGGGAGAATTGGGGGGCACCGATCGGCCGTATCGCAGCAGCCACGGCGACGCTGGCGCGAACATATCCCCAGACCCTGTTCGTGGTCGCCGCGCACATGAACCCCGCAGTGCGCTCCACCCTTGAGCAGCCGCTTTATGGGCTTGCCAACGTCCACCTGACCGGGCCGGTGGGGTATATCGCCTTTGCGAGGCTGCTGGCACGCGCGTCAGTACTCATCACCGATTCAGGCGGCGTGCAGGAGGAGGCGGCGGCCCTGGGGGTGCCGGCCCTGGTCACCCGGGACACCACGGAGCGTACCGAGGGCCTGCTGGCCGGGCTGTCGCGGCTGGTGGGAACGCGCGAAGTGGATATCGTCACAGCAGCCGGCACGCTGCTGGGTGAACCCGCTGCGGCCGGCGGTGTCAACGGCGTGAATCCCTACGGCGACGGCCGCGCGGGGCACCGTGCGGCACAGGCCTGCGGCTGGCTCCTTGACGCCGCACCTCGGCCCCAGGACCTGATCGTGTCCCCGCTGCGCTGCTGAAGAACCGTCACTTCCGTGGGCACAGGCGAGCTGACCTGTGTCGAGGCCCTGCCCCTGCGGACCGGTGGTGGCGCCGGCGTCGTGGCCGGCCGAACACCTGCTGTTGCCGCGTCCGCTCCGGTTCGCAGGGGCTGGAGCGTCCAAGCGACCGTCATTCGAATGTCCGTGTCTACGTTGAGGAGTTGTCGCATGTACAGGCCTATGGTGGTGGGTGGTGCAGCCGGGATGTTGGCGGCCACCGGTGTCAATATCGGGATCGCCCTGGTGACGAGCCTCGTCGTGATCGGGGTGGGGGCGTTCCTGGTCCGCAGGGCCTCCTTCACACGTCGGTCTCGCCTGTGAGGACGGGCGCCCGCCCCGGGGCGGGGATGGAACGGCCCGCAGCGGTGGTCGTGCTCGCCGCCGCGGTGGCGATGCTGGTGTGGTCGGCCGACTTTCGCGCGATGGAGTCGGATGTCGCCGCGTTGATGTTCCGCCCGTTCAGCGCCACCAGCGCGGCCCCCTCGATGGCGATCGTCTACTTCGGTGGCGAGGGCACCGGAGCGTTCGGGCTGCAGATCACTCCCGAGTGCAGTGCCGCGCTGGTGATCGCGCCCCTGGCCATGGTCTGCGCGGCGGTCCTGTGGACGCGCCGGGTGCCGACTCGCCGGGTCCTCGAAGGCATCGCCCTGGCGGCGCTGATCATCGCGGTGAGCAACCTGCTGCGGGTGGGGCTGATCGCCGCCCTCATGTCGCAGCTGGGCCTGGCCACGGGCTACCAGCTCGGACATCTGGTCCTGGGATCCTTGATGAGCCTGCTGTTCATCGCGGCCGGCCTGGCCGTCGTGGGCTGGCGCATCAGTACCGGCCCGTCCAGGGACGGAGCGGCGAGTTGCTGAGCGACTACTGGCACTTCTCCGCGGGCCTGGCCCAGGCACTCGCCCTGCTGATGAGCACCACATTCCTGGCCTACGTCGTGATCATCCTTCGCCCGTACCTGCGCCACAGACCCCAACCCGCAGGACAGGCCAAGGACTTCGTATGGCACCTGTTCGTGCCGTGCCGTGACGAGGCGGCGGTGATCGAAGCCACCCTGGACAACGTCCTGGGCAGCTTCGACGACGTCCACGTATGGGTGGTCGACGACGCCTCCACCGACGCCACCGCCCACCTGGTACGCGCCCGCATGCGCCAGTGCGAGCGCCTGCACCTGGTCAGCCGCACCCTCCCCGATGCCCGCCAGGGCAAGGGGCCCGCCCTGAACGCCGCCTACGCGGCCCTCGACCAGGCGCTGGACCCCGGCACCGACCGCTCACGGGTCATCGTGGGCGTCATCGACGCCGACGGGCAGCTGAGCGCCAACGCCCTGGACGTGTGCGCGGCCCCCCATCTGTTCGGCACCCCCGACATCGGATCCGTCCAGGTGGCCGTACGCATGATCAACCGCGACGAGGCCCGTCCACGCCCGGGCGGGCGGATCGCCAACTGGTGGGGCCGCCTCCTGGTGCGCATGCAGGACCTGGAATTCCGCTGCGCGATCTCCGCCCTGCAGATGACCCGCAGCCACACCCGCACCGTGGGCCTGGGAGGCAACGGGCAGTTCAGCCGCCTGTCCGCCCTGGACGACATCCGCCGCGCCCACGGCACGCCATGGCACGGCGCCCTGCTGGAGGACTACGAGCTCGGCGTCCACATGATGCTGGCCGGACACCGCAACGCCTACACCGTCGACGCCCTGGTGGACCAGGAAGGTCTGCCGGACCTGCGCCGCCTGCTGACCCAACGCACCCGCTGGGGCCAGGGCACCATGCAGTGCGCCAGCTACATCCCCCAGCTGTGGAGATCCCCCAACATCCCCACCATCGGCGTCCTGGAGGCCACCTACTACCTCCTGCAACCGTGGATGCAGATCATCGGAACCATCGTGTACCCGGTACCGATGATCATCATGGTCTGGAACGCAGCCACCGACACCTCCACGATGAGCGCCTGGTTCCTGAGCGGCGGATGGATGCTCCTTGCCCTGCTCATGGCGATGGGATTCGGCCCCTTCCTGCTGTGGGGACCCATCTACGTCCGCCGGTGCGAACCCACCGTCGGCCTGCTGCGCGGCGTTGGCCTCGGTCTGGCCTACACCGTGTTCATCAGCACGTTCTGCCTGACCTCCTGGCGAGCGCTGATTCGCATCCTGCAAGGACACACCGGCTGGTCCAAGACCCGCCGCAACGCAGAAATCGCACCCTCCGGCCCCGCGGCCGCACAGGCGTGACCTCCCCCACCTACAACGTAAGGAAGCACACGTGAACCGCAAGCGGACCTTCACCAGCGCCGCAGCAGTAGCAAGTCTGGCCGCCCTTGGCCTGCTGGTCGGCGCAGCCGACGCCAACGCCAGCCGACGCTCCGTGCTGCCCCCCGACGCCAACGCCTACGTCCTGCAAGCCGACGCGCTGGGCAACCTGGCCGCCGTAGCCCCCACCCCGCTGTCCGCCTGCCCGCCCGGCGTCGGATCCACCCAGACACTGCTGGGCCTGAACGCCGGCCCCTTCGCCACCGCATCCCTGCTCACCGCGCAGACCGGCTGCAGCATCGCCGCCGGAACCTCCAACTCCTCCGCGACGGTCGCCGACGTGACCGCCGACCTCGCCCAGGTCCTGGCCGGCACCTCCCTGCACGTGACCGGCGTCAACTCCACCTGCACCGCCCCGGCCCTGCCCGGCCAGCCCAGCGGCACCGGCACCATCGCGAGCGGCACCGTCAGCCTGCTGGGCCTGCCTGCCATCACCCTGCAAGCGAACGCCTCCCCCAACACCATCGTCACCATCGCCAACGTCGGCACCCTGGTCCTGAACGAACAGACCCGCACCGGCAACACGCTCAGCGTCAACGCCGTCCATCTCACCGTCCTTGGAACCGGCGCCAACGTCATCATCGGCCACGCCGACTGCGAAGGCGCGCCGCCCACCCCGCCGGTCCCGATGATGACCACCCCCACCGCGGTCGGCGGCGGTGCGGCCGCCGCCGCAGCAACCGCAGGTGTCGCCCTCCTGCGCCGCCGCCGAACCACCCTGAGCTGACCCACAGCCCAATGCCGGGGAGCTTGGCTGCCGCCGGGCCCTGGACTCGGTCCAGGGCCCCGCGCACGCCCCGCGCGGCGGTCCCCCGAGTTGCAGGAGCCGGGGTTACGCCTGGTAGATCCTCCAGTCGGCGACGTTGTCACCGCGGTTGAAGTAGGCGTTGGTACAGACGTCGTACAGGTCGCCGTTCGTGGAGTTCTGACTGGTCTCCAGGAAGCCGCCGTTGTCGTCGTAGGTGTTCCACAGGTGGACTACGTCCCCTACCCGGACGTTCTGGTCCGTGGGTGCGGAGGTCTGGGCGAAGATCCGCCATCGGCCGCTGCCCGGGGCACGGTCCATGGAGTCGGCGGTGGCCACGCCGTACTTGCCGCCGCCGCCCTGCTGCGGGCTGGTGGCGTGGTTGCTGGTGTCGAGGTAACCACCGTCGCCGGCGTAGAGGTTGCGCAGGTGGACCAGGTCCCCGCTCAGGACGGGCCGGCCTGGCGCCTGGCCCGAGGCCGACAGGATCTCCCACGTGCCCGAGCCCGGGGCACGGGTGGGGCTGTCCGCCGTGGCCACGTAGTGCTTCAGACCCGCCAGGGCGTGGTTGTTGAGGGTGTCGAGGTATCCGCCCTGCCCGCCCTTGTACCCGTTCTTCAGGTGAATCCGATCACCGTACCTGAGCCCGTTCACCATCCCATTTCCCCTTACTGTTTGACGTCTGGTACTCTCGCCACCCCTGCTCAGGCTTCGGACAATCCGCTCCCCTTGATTCCCCACCCGCCCCACCTGTGGGACAGCCGGCTGACGACAAGCGCGCAAGGCCAGGACCGCCGACCGGCCTGGGTGGGTGCCGTCCAGAGTTCTCGAACCTCGGCGGTCAGCCACCGGCGGAGCCCCCGCTTACTCCCCCTCAGGTGAAGGGACCTCATTTCCCTCGCAGGCGGGTCAGGGTCGCGGCACCGGGTCCGAGTTTCACGTCGATCTGCGTCGCGCCGCTTGCTCCCGTGTAGGTGCCGTGGGCCGGGTCGAAGACCTCGATGGAGGCGACGGTGCCCGGCTGCACGCTAACGGTCGCTTCGGCGGCGGAACTGTGCGATCGGTTGGTGATCAGCAGGAAACGGTCCCGGTCCACAGGACCGCGGAAGGTGGCCAGGATCACCGCTTGGCCCGAGACGCCGCGCACGTGGGAGTCGGGCGAGAAACCGACGGCGCCCCTCGGCAACGCGGTCTCGTTCGCATGGACGACGGACTCGCTCAGCAGAGGCTTGAGCTCGCGGCCGACCGGGCGCAGCCAGGTGGTGTTGATGGCGCGGGCGGCGTCGTAGCTCGGGGAGCGCTGGCCGTCGACAGTGATCAGTGCCGTTGCGTAGGAGCCGCGTGCGGGGTCCGGGGTCCAGTAGGTGAAGTACTGGATGCCTTTGGCGCCGTAAGCCAGGCTGACGTTGATCTGCCAGAGCATTTCCTCGAATGTCAT
Source organism: Streptacidiphilus sp. EB129 (assembly GCF_041262645.1). NCBI lineage: Bacteria > Bacillati > Actinomycetota > Actinomycetes > Kitasatosporales > Streptomycetaceae > Streptacidiphilus > Streptacidiphilus sp. EB129. The sequence continues at coordinate 130,972 of NZ_JBGCCS010000006.1, read as the reverse complement.
GGTGGGGTGACCGCTGCGTCCGATGGCCTGGATATAGGTCCAGGCGGGGATGCCCGCGTCGAGCGCTGCCCGGCGCACCAGGGACCAGTTGTTGAAGTAGCCGGGGTCCTCGCTCGGCGAGGCCAGGGGGTAGCGGTCGAAAGAGATGAGTGACGGCTGCACCGTTTTCACGAAGTCGTTGTAGTACGCCGGGTCCTCGCTCGGGGAGAGGTTCACATAGGGGAGCAGGTCCGGCGCGGCGTGACGAGCGATCTGGAGGGCGCGCGCCAGTGAGGGGAACCACGAGCGGGCCGGCTCGTCGTAGTGGCTGAAGCCGGCGAGCGAGGAGTACTGACGATAGGTGTCCCGTGCCTGGATGTAGAGCTCCGACGCCTCTGCCGGGGTGATCGACAGGTCCACTCTGGGGTCGTCGGAGATGGAGAACAGCCGCGACATCTCAGCCACTCGGACGTCGTCGGCGACGAGCATTTTCACCCCGGTCTGCTCCGCCAGGCCGAGCTGGTACGTGAGGATGTAGCTGTCCTCGGCGTAGTTCCCGGAAATCAGGAAGGTGAAGCCGGCGTCGGCGATCTCCGTGTAGCGCGCGAGGGTGCTTGCGATCGGGTGCGGTGGCCAGAACGCCCCGATCGGAAACTCCGGCCCGCCGATGAGGGGAAGGTCCGGAAGCGGCGGGATTGCTGCAGCCGCCATCGACCGGTCCTGCGCGGTGGCCATGGTCTTCAACGCAGACGCGCTGTCTGCAGCATGGGCGGGAAGGGTCAGCCCAGGGCTGACGGTCGCCGCGGCGAATCCGATCAGGACATTCCTACGTGAGAGCACTCCCACTGTGTGGTGTCACAACCTTCCGACGGTCGAGCCGTGTCAGCGACGGGCGCGTGCTCCACGCTGATCGGCTCTTGCCAGTGCCACTCCGAACGGGGCGGCTCCGTCACCATCGCCGGTCGCGACCGATCTCCCCAGTAGGCTCGCCGCAAACAGTTTGTGGGCGTCGGGTGAAACTGATCCCGAATCAATTCCGGTACAGGGATGACGGAAGGTCACGGCCGTGGGCTTCCCGGCACGCGGGTCGATGCCCGCGGGCAGAGCCGGAACCCGGCTGGCCGAGGCACTCGACCCGTCAGAGGCGCCTTCTCAGTCACTCGGTCGCGCCACCTTCGGGGTTCTCACCGACCCCGGGAGTGGTGGACCCGCCGCCGAACAGCCCGGCGCGCCCTGGTGCGGGCCGCCGCCGGGCGCCAGCCGCAGGAAGGGCCAGTCTCGTGACGCCCCGTCACCTGTGCACCAGCGCCAGGCGAGCCCCACACTCGCGCGCCGGCCGCACGCCGGGCCCGCTCCGTTGCAGCACCGGCATGGTCTCCGGCGGCGCTCCCGGCCGGACCCGAACCCCCGATGGCCGCGCTGCTCGGCCCCAGTTGAATCCGTAACCATGTGGGGAATCAAGAGCACCAGCGGGCCTTCAGGAGGAAGGTGAATCGATTCTTCGCGCCGAAAAGACTCCCATGCCCCCGGCATACGCCGAACCGGGACGGAAGGCGGACATACTGGTCGCCATGACCGCACAACGCGCCCGCCGGCAGGAGGCCCCGGCAAGAGTCACCATCACTACCCCGCCCCACCCCCACCTCGGCCACCCCGTGCGCCACCGCACCGACGGACGCACCGGCACCATCACCGGGCAACTGGTGGAACACCTCAGCCTCAGCGACACCCTCTGGCGCCGCCGGGTGTTCATTCGCCCCCTCGGCGGAGGCATCGAATTCGAAGCCGACCCCACCGACCTCGAACCACTGTGACCGTGCCACCCCAACGACCAACGGGCATACCGGCTTTGACAACTGACAGCGGATCGTCGCAGACCGTCATCACCGGCACGAACGACGTCAGCGGAACGCCGAGATCGCCGGCCGTACGGAGGACTGCCTCACGATGCCGGAACGCGCACCCTGCCGAGAGCCGCGGCGTCGGCCTTCCTCGTCACGGCCAGAGCGGCGACCTTCGACGGCTACGAGCGGGGCAGCCGCAGTTCCTGCCAGATCCCGGCCAGCGCCTCGACGAAGCCCCGCACGTCGTCGCCGCCGTGCACAGCACCGGGCGCGACGCGGAGGATTTCCTCGCCGACCCGCACACTGGGCGCGTTGATCGCCTGGACGTAGATGCCGTGACGCTCCAGCAGGAGGTCGGAGGCCGTCTTGCACAAGCTGTCCTCGCCCACCAGCACCGATACGATATGAGAACTGTCCGACAGGACAGGTACCCGGCGCTCCTTGAGCAATCGGTGCATCAGCCGCGCGTTGCGGCGCAGCGTCTCGCGCTCCTGGTCGGAGGTGCGGAGGTACCGGACCGCGGCAAGTCCGCCCGCCACGACGGCCGGTGGCAGGGCCGTGGTGAAGATGAAGGGCCGGGAGGAGTTCCGCACCGCGGCGATCAGCGCGGCCGGGCCGGCGATGTAGCCGCCGGTGGTCCCGAACCCCTTGGCCAGCGTCCCCATGATGACGGTGAACTCCTGCGCCAGCCCCTCGGCTGCGGCGACACCGGCCCCCTGCGGTCCGTACATCCCGACCGCGTGCACCTCGTCGAGGAAGGTCATCGCGCCGTACCGCTTGGCGATGCCGGCGATCTCCGCGAGCGGTGCGACGTCACCCGCCATCGAGTGGACGGACTCCAGGACGATCATCTTCGGACGGTCGGGGTCCGCCGCGGAGACGAGCTCGGCCAGATGCGCGGAGTCGTTGTGCCGGAAGATGCGCTTCTCGACGCCGCTGTGGCGGAGCCCGTCGATGATGGAGGCGTGGTTCAACTCGTCGGAGAAGACGAGGCAGTTCTCCATACGTCCGGCGAGGACCGACAGGGCCCCGTCGTTCGCGGTGTAGCCGGAGGTGAAGAGCAGCGCCTCCTCCTTACCGTGCAGGTCGGCGAGTTCCTTCTCCAGCAGGACGTGGAGGTGGTTCGTCCCTCCGATGTTGCGGGAGCCGCCGGACCCGGCTCCGAACTCGTCCACGGCGGCTTTCGTCGCCGCCAGCACCTGCGGATGCTGACCCATCCCGAGGTAGTCGTTGCTGCACCACACGCTGATCTCGGCACGGACACCGTCGCGTTCGTACCGCGCCGCCGGGAAACGACCGGCGCGGCGCCCGATCTCAAGGAACTCGCGCCCCTGCCCGGCAGGATCGAACCGCATCGCCTGCTTTGAAAAGCATTCCAGATAATGGGCCATTGCAATGGACTCGCTCTCTGGTCACCATGACCGGGCAGGAATCGCATCCGTATGTGACGCCCGATGGACGGAGTCATCGTCCCAGGGCGGCATATCATTTCGATAGCGCCACCCGCGACAGGCCCTGAGTCCGCCTCAGATCCACCGGGAAAGGCGGACCGAAATCACATCAAAGAAATGCTATGCTCCTCAAAAATCCAGCCCAGGCGCTCCCGACCGGAGTTCTCCATGTCAGCGAACGACAGCTATGTCAGCCAGGTCCTGAAGGTGATTTCCGCCGATCCTGAGAAGGTCGTCCTTTCCTGGCGGGACCAGACGTTCACGGCAGCGGAGTTCGCCGGCACGGTCAGGGCCTCCGCACAGGTCCTGTACCGGCACGGGAGCGACGGATCGGCGAAGGCGAACGGAACCGGAACCGTCGTCGGCATTCTCACCGCCACCAACTCCCCGGCCACCCTGCTCCTGCGCTACGCGGCCAACCTGACCGGCGCGACCGTGGTCCACCTGCACACCGCCAACGCGGTCGACCCCGGCGACCGGCTGGCCGCGGACGCGGCGCTGGCGATCCTGCGGGAGAACGACGCGACCTTCCTGGCCGTCGACGCTGAACACCTCGACCTCGCCCGCTCGCTCCGCAGCCGCCTGCCGACCCCGCCGACCCTCGTCGCCCTCGGCGACCTCGGCCCTGACGTCCTGGACCTGACCGCGGCCGACGGGGACGCGCTCGACCGCACCGACGCCCGGGTCGACCCCGATCGCGCCGCGGTGGTCTCCTACACCAGCGGTACGACCGGCAGGCCGAAGGGGGTAGCCGTCGACTTCCGCACCCGCAACCGGTTCATCGCGGCCGGACTGCAGATGGCCTGGCGCGCGGTCTACCTGGCCACCCTGCCGATGAGCCATTCGAGCGGCTCGACGACCGACGACTCGCTCGCTTCCGGCGGCGCGGTGGTCCTGCACGACGGCTTCGATCCGGGTGAAGTCCTGCGAGCCGTGGAGCGGCACCGGATCACCCGGTTGCTGGTCTCGCCCCCGCAGCTCTATCTGCTGATGGACCACCCGGACCTGGCCGCCACCGACCTGTCGAGCCTACGGATGCTCTGCTACACGGGGTCTCCCGCGTCACCGGCGCGGCTGGCCGACGCGGTCGAGGTCTTCGGCGACGTGCTCTTCCAGGTCTACGGCACCAGCGAGGCCGGCGCCGTCAGCATGCTCTCCCCGGCCGAGCACCTCGACCCCGACCTGAGGGCCACGGTCGGCCGGCCGCTGGCGGGAGAGGTCCGCATCCGCGATCCGCACGACCACCGGGACCTGCCGGTCGGCGAGGTCGGCGAGATCTGCGTCCGGTCGCCGTTCGCGATGTGCGCCTACGTGGCCGACCCCGACCTCACCGCCCGTACCGTCAGGGACGGATGGGTGCACACCGGCGACCTCGGGCGCGTCGACGCCCGCGGCTACATCCGCATCAGTGGCCGGATGGCGGATGTCATGAAGGTCAAAGGCATCAAGGTCCATCCGACGACGGTCGAGAACGTCCTGATGGCGCACCCGGACGTGGTCCAGTCCGCCGTGTTCGGTGTTCCGGACGCGGACCGGGTCGAGCACATGCACGCCGTCGTGGTGCTGCGGGACGGCGCGACCGCCACAGCCGCCGAGCTCCGCGGCCACGTCGCCGCCGCGCTCAGCCCCAGCCACGCCCCGGCCGAGGTCGCCATCGACGCGGAACTGCCCCTCACCGGCACCGGGAAACCCGACCGGGCGCGGCTGGTCGCGCGCGCGGCCGGCTGACCCGGATGACCCTCTCCGCAGCCGCCGTCCTGGCCGAGTCCGCCCTGCGCCGACCCCACCATCCAGCGGTCGTGTTCGGCAACGAGCGGGTGACCTACCACGACCTGTGGGCCGCCGCGCGGAGGTGTGCGGCGGTGCTGCGCGACCAGGCGATCGAACCCGGCGACACGGTCGCCCTGCTCCTGCCCAACACGCCCTTCTTCCCGATCGCGTACTTCGCCGTGCTGGCGCTCGGCGCAGTGGTGGTGCCCGTGCACGCGCTGCTCCGCGCCGACGAGATCGCCTACGTCCTGCGCGACTCCGGCGCGAAGGCGCTGATCTGCTCCGCTCCGTTGATCGAGGAGGGCGGCAAGGGCGCCGCTGCCGCCGGAACACCCCTGATCACCCGGAGGGGGGAGGACGGTGGCGGCGCACCGGGCCTCGACACGCTCGCCGAACGCGCCACGCCGATCGACCGCTACCTCCCGCGCGACCCCGGCGACATCGCTGTGGTCCTCTACACCTCGGGCACCACCGGCCGCCCCAAGGGCGCGATGATCACCCATCTCAATATCGTCATGAACGTCGACACCACCATGCTCTCCCCCTTCGACGTCCGGCCCGACGACGTCCTTCTCGGCTGCCTGCCGCTGTTCCACACCTTCGGCCAGATCTGCGGCATGGGCACCTGCTTCCGGGCCGGGGCGACCCTGGCGCTGATGCCGAGGTTCGACGGCGCGGCGGCACTGGACCTGATGGTGCGCGAGGACTGCACGCTGTTGATGGGCGTCCCGACCATGTACATCGCGCTGATCGCAGCCGCCGGCGCCGACCCGCGGCGGCCGAGGCTCGACCGGGCGTTCTCCGGCGGCTCCGCGCTTCCGGTGGCGGTGCTGGAGGAGTTCGAGCGGATCTTCGGCTGCCCGGTCTACGAGGGATACGGTCTGACCGAGACCTCACCGGTGGTGACGTACAACCAGAAGACGTGGCCGCGCAGGCCCGGCACCGTGGGCAAACCGATCTGGGGCGTCGAGGTCGAGATCGCCCGGGCCGCGGTCGAGGACCGGGTCGAACTGCTGCCCGCCGGAGAGCTGGGCGAGATCGTCATCCGGGGACACAACGTCATGGCCGGATACCTGAACCGGCCCGAGGCGACCTCCGCGGCGATCGTCGACGGCTGGTTCCGCTCGGGCGACCTCGGCGTCAAGGACGCCGAGGGCTACCTGTCCGTCGTCGACCGCAAGAAGGACATGGTGCTGCGCGGCGGGTACAACGTGTACCCGCGCGAGGTGGAGGAGGTGCTGGCGCGCCACCCGGCGATCGCCCAAGTGGCCGTGATCGGCCTCCCGCACGAGGTGCACGGTGAGGAGGTCTGCGCGGTCGTCAGGGTGCGGCCGGGCGGGGAACCGGGCAGCGGACCGGGCACGGCCCTCGCCGCGGAGATCGTCGCCTGGAGCAGGGAGAGAATGGCCGCGTACAAATACCCGCGCCGGGTGGAGTTCGTCGACACCTTCCCGCTTGGCCCCAGCGGAAAGGTCCTCAAGCGGGAACTGGTCCGTCGGCTCAGCCCCTGACACGGCATCAGGCGAGAACAGAGCGACGGGAACCCCTCCGGACGCCCGCCCCGCGCGGGGTGCGGGGCACCGTCGGCGAGGCTGCGTGGCTGGTCCGGGGGCCGCTGTCGCGGCTCGCGCTATCGCGGCGATATCGGGTTCCTGCATGGTCATCTGAGGAGCTGACCGTCCGGCGCGCCGAGGGCGTGTTCGGCGGATCCGGTGGCCGTTGCCGCTGCCTCGGCCTGCTCGGCCGGTGCCGAGCGACGGGACGTCCGCCGTTCCCGGGGTCCGACAACGCAGCGGCACCGGCCGCTCCGGTCCCGTCGCGAAGGAGCTGTGAGGCACGATGGCGCAAGGATCCGGTCCGGGTTCCCCCGTGCTGTGGCCGTTCTCCGGCGCCGACGTGGCGTCACTGGCCGCGCAGGCGGGCGCGCTGCACCGCCATCTGGCGGGCCGTCAGGACTGGGAGCCGTCCGACATCGGCTGCACCCTGGCCGCCTCCCGGCCGACCGGGCGGTACCGCGCCGCCCTGGTGGCCCAGGACAGCGCGGGCTTCCTGGCCCGGCTGGCCGCACTGGCCGGGCGTGACGGCCTCTCAGGGCCGGTCCCGGCCGGCGGGAGCGAAGGCGGGGTGGCCTTCGTCTTTCCCGGGCAGGGTTCGCAGTGGCCGGGTATGGCGCTGGAGCTGTTGGAGCAGGCCCCGGTGTTCCGGGCCCGCCTGGACGACTGCGCGCAGGCGCTGGAGCCGTTCACCGACTGGTCGCTGCCGGACGTGCTGCGCGGGGTGCCGGGCACCCCCGGGTTGGAGCGGGCCGATGTGGCACAGCCGGCGCTGTTCGCGGTGATGCTCTCGCTCGCCGCTCTCTGGGAGTCGTACGGGGTCCGGCCGAGCGCGGTGCTGGGGCACAGCATGGGGGAACTCTGCTCCGCCGTGGTGGCGGACGCACTGTCGCTGGACGATGCGGCCCGGGTGGTCGGCCACTGGAGCCGCTTGCAGGCGACGCTGGCCGGCCGCGGCGACATGGTCTCGGTGCTGGCCTCCGCGGAGCAGGTCGAACCGCTGCTGCACCGCTGGGACGGCCGCCTGGTGGTGGCCGCGGTCAACGGCCCGGCCTCAGTGATCGTCTCAGGGGACGTGTCGGCCGCGGCCGAGCTGCCTGCGGTCTTCACCGAGCTCGGCCTGCATGCCCGGCGGATCGCCGTGGGGCTGGCCGCGCACTCCCCGCACATCGACGCCATCCTGCCCGAGCTGCGGGCGTCGCTCGCCGCCGTCCGCCCCCGACCGGCCCGGTTGCCGTTCTACTCCGGGCACACCGGCGGGCTGCTGGCGCAACCCGCCCTGGACGCCGACTACTGGTGCCGTAACCTGCGCAACGCGGTGCGCTTCGCCGACGCCACTGCGGCCTTGCTGGCGGACGGTCATCGGACCCTGGTCGAGGTCAGCCCGCATCCGGTGCTCACAGGGGCGCTCCAGGAGACCGCCAGGCAGCGCGGGCAGCACGCCACGGTCCGCGGCACGCTACGCCGCAACCAGGCCGGACGGCTGCGGATGCTGACGGCGCTGGGTGAGCTGTTCACCGACGGAGTGGACCCGGACTGGGCGGCAGTGGCAGCCGATTCCGGTGGCCGGCCGGTCGAGGTTCCCCTGCTCTCCGCCGATCCGGCGGACTCCCCCGGCGAGGTCGTCACCGCCGCTGCGCCGGAGCCTCTCGCCGAACGGCTGCCCACCCTCACCCGGGCCGAGCTGCGGAGCGAACTCCTGGCACTGGTGGGCCGGACGGTGGCCGACGTGCTGGGGCTGACCGGCACCGTGGACCCGGCGTCGGCCTTCCTGGAACTCGGGCTGGACTCAGTGGGCGCGGTGGAGGTCCGCAACCGGCTTGTGGAGGCAACCGGGCTGCGACTGCCTGCCGCCCTGGTGTTCGACCACCCCAGGCCCGCGGCACTCGCGGACTTCCTGGCCGCCGAACTGACGGGTGACTGGGGCGAGGAAGCGGCGGTCCCGGCGCGGTCCGCCGACCGGGACGACCCGGTGGTGATCGTCTCCATGGGCTGCCGATTCCCGGGTGGGGTGTCCTCCCCCCAGGAATTGTGGCAACTGGCTGCCGAAGGGGTGGACGCGGTCTCGGCGTTCCCGACCAACCGGGGCTGGGACATCGCCGGCGGCTACCAGGCCGAGTTGGGCGGACCCGGGCACTACTACCAGCGCGAAGCGGGCTTCCTGCACGACGCGGACCTCTTCGACGCCGAGTTCTTCGGGATCTCGCCGCGTGAGGCGCTGGCGATGGACCCGCAGCAGCGGCTGCTGCTGGAGACCGCCTGGGAGACGGTGGAACGCTCCGGAACGAACGCGGAGTCCCTGCGCGGCAGCCGGACCGGAGTGTTCATCGGTGCGATGACCATGGACTACGGCCCGGGACTGGCAGCGGGATCGGAAGTGGAAGGGCACCTGCTGACGGGCAACACGGGCAGTGTTGCCTCCGGCCGGCTGGCCTACCACCTCGGGCTCGAGGGTGCGGCGATCACGGTCGACACCGCGTGCTCGTCCTCGCTGGTGGCCCTGCACCTGGCCACGCGGGCGCTGCGCTCCGGCGAGTGCGACCTCGCGCTGGCCGGCGGGGTCACCGTGATGTCGACACTGGGCATGTTCGTGGAGTTCAGCCGCCAGGGCGGGCTGGCCCCGGACGGCCGCTGCAAGGCCTTCGCAGCCGCCGCCGACGGCTTCGGCCTTGCCGAGGGCGTGGGTCTGGTGTTGCTGGAGCGGTTGTCCGACGCGCGGCGCAACGGCCACCCTGTCCTGGCCGTACTGCGCGGCAGCGCGGTCAACCAGGACGGCGCCAGCAACGGCCTGACCGCACCCAACGGACCCTCCCAGCAACGCGTCATCAAAGCCGCCCTCACCGACGCCGCACTCACCCCCACCGACATCGACGCCGTCGAAGCCCACGGCACCGGCACCCGCCTCGGCGACCCCATCGAAGCCGACGCACTGATCGCGACCTACGGCCAGAACCGGCCCGAGGGACAACCCCTGCTCATCGGCTCCCTCAAATCCAACATCGGCCACACCCAGGCAGCCGCCGGCGTCGCCGGCGTCATCAAGATGGTCATGGCGTTGCAGCACGGGCTGCTGCCCAAGACCCTGCACGTCGACGCGCCCTCACCACACATCGACTGGAGCAACGGCGCGGTCGAACTGCTGACCCAGGCCCGCGAGTGGCCCGACACCGGACGCCCCCGCAGGGCCGGCGTCTCCTCCTTCGGCGTCAGCGGCACCAACGCACACGTCCTACTCGAACAAGCCCCCACCCAAGAAGCCCAACCAGCCGACAACCCCCCCGACCAGGACCCCGACCAACCCCACGCCTGGCTCCTGTCCGCCCACACCCCCCAAGCCCTCCAAGACCAAGCCCGACAACTCCTCACCCTCCCCCACCACCACAACACCCACACCATCGCCCACACCCTCACCCAACGCACCCCCATGCACCACCGCGCCGCCATCACCGGCACCCGCACCCAAATCACCCAAGCCCTCCACCACCTCACCCACAACCAACCCCACCCCAACCTCACCCAAAACACCACCCAACCCCCCGGCAAAACCATCTTCATCTACCCCGGCCAAGGCCCCCAACACCCCGGCATGACCACCCACCTCCTCAACACCAACCCCCTCTTCGCCCACCACATGCACCAATGCGAACAAGCCCTCAACCCCCACGTCCCCTGGAAACTCACCCACCTCCTCCACACCAACCACCCCCTCGACCACCCCGACACCGCCCAACCCGTCCTCTTCGCCATCATGACCTCCCTCACCAAACTCTGGAACCACCACGGCATCCACCCCGACATCGTCATCGGCCACTCCCAAGGCGAAATCACCGCCGCCCACATCGCCGGAGCCCTCACCCTCCAAGACGCCGCCCACATCATCACCCACCGCTCCCAAACCCTCACCACCCTCACCGGCACCGGCACCATGGCCTCCATCAACCTCCCACCCCACCAACTCACCCCCCTCCTCACCCCCCACACCCACATCGCCGCCCACAACAGCCCCACCACCACCATCGTCACCGGCACCACCCACGCCATCCACCAACTCCTCACCCACTGCAAAAACCACAACATCCACGCCCGCCAAATCAACGTCAACTACCCCTCCCACTCCCCCCACATCGACACCATCAAAAACACCCTCCTCACCACCCTCCAACCCATCAACCCCACCACCCCCACCACCCCCTGGTACTCCACCACCACCAACACCTGGCAAACCACCCCACCCGACCCCCACTACTGGTACAACAACCTCCGCAACCCCGTCCACTTCCACCAAGCCATCACCACCCTCCAACAACAAACCCCCACCACCTTCATCGAAATCAGCCCCCACCCCACCCTCACCCCCCACATCCCCACCCACACACACCACCCCACCACCACCCACCACACCCTCAACCGCAACACACCCCCACCCACCCAACTCCTCCAAGCCACCACCACCGCCTGGACCACCGGCCAACCCACCACCCACCACACCACCCCCACCCCCACCACCCCCCACCACCTCCCCACCTACCCCTTCCAACACACCCGATACTGGCTGGATGTCCCCACCACCAGCAGGGACGTGGCCTCCGCGGGACTCGCGGCCACCGGACACCCGCTGCTCGGGGCCGCCATCGAGGTGGCCGACAGCGGCGAACTGCTGCTCAGCGGCCAGTTGTCGCTGCGCACCCACCCCTGGCTGGCCGACCACGCGGTCAACGGCTCGGTCCTGCTGCCGGGAGCGGCCTTCCTGGAACTGGCGCTGCGCGCCGCCGCCGAGGCGCACTGCCCGCTGGTGGAGGAACTCACCCTGGAAGCCCCGCTGGTGGTCCCGGCCGAGGGCGTGCTGCGACTGCAGCTGCGGGTCGGCCCCGAGGCGGACGGACGGCGCCCGCTGACCGTCTTCGCCCGCCGGGCGGCCGGGCCCGACGACGCCGACCGGGAATGGACCAGGTACGCCGCCGGCCAACTCGCCGCCGACGCGCCACCCGCCCCGCAGGGGCTGATCGGCTGGCCTCCGCCCGGAGCGGAGCAACTGGACCTCGATGACCTCTACGACCGCTTCGAGGAGGCCGGGTTCCACTACGGTCCCGCGTTCCGCGGCCTGCGCGCCGCCTGGCGGCACGCAGACGAGGTGTTCGCCGAGGTGCTGCTGCCGGCCGAGCGGCAGGCCGACGCCGCGGGCTGCACCGCCCACCCGGCGCTGCTGGACGCGGCACTGCAGGCCGCCGCGCTGCTCGCCGACCGGCCCGAGGGCGCCCGGCTGCCGTTCAGCTGGACCGGTGTGACCGCCCACGCCACCGGACCGACCACGCTCCGCGTCCGGATCGCCGCCGCCGGATCCGACGCGGTGACCCTGACCGGCTACGACCTGGCCGGTCGACCGGTGCTCTCGGTGGACTCCCTGACGCTGCGTCCGCCGGCCGCTGCGGCCGCTCCGGCCGTCGGCCCCGACCGGCTGTTCCGACTGGACTGGCAGCCCGCCGGCGCCGTTCCGGGCGCCGAGTGGACCTCTCTGGACGATCTCGGCCCGCAGGACCCGGTCCCCGCCGTGCTGCTGGCGGACTGCCGCACCGCCCCGGACCCCGACCCGGTCCGGCGGCTGCGCACCGCCATCGCACGGGCCCTGGCACTGGTCCAGGAGTGGCTGGCGAACCAGCGCTTCGCCGACGCCCTGCTGGTCCTGCGCACCACCGACGCGGTCGCCACCGGGCCCGGCGGCAGACCCGCCGATCCGGCCCAGGCGGCGGTCTGGGGCCTGCTGCGCAGCGTGCAGAGCGAGCACCCGGGCCGGTTCGCCCTGCTGGACACCGACGGCGCGGCGGACCCGCCGGCCCTGCTTCCCCTGGAGGGCGAGCCGCAGCTCGCGGTCCGGCGCGGCGAACCGCTGGTACCCCGGTTGGCCCGCGGCGACCAGCCCGGCCTGCTCATCCTCCCGCCGGACACGCCGAGCTGGCAGCTGGCGGTCACCGAGAGCGGCACGCTGGGGAACCTGGCCCTGCGACCGGTGGACCCGGCGCCGCTCGAGGCGGGACAGATCCGGATCGCGGTGAGGGCCGCCGGGCTGAACTTCCGGGACGTCGCGGTGGCGCTGGGCCTGACCCCGGATCAGCAGGGTCTGGGCAGCGAGGGGGCCGGCACGGTGCTGGAGGTCGGTCCCGGGGTGGCCGACCTGACGCCGGGCGACCGGGTCATGGGGATCTTCGGCGGGGCCTTCGGGCCCGTCGCGGTGGCCGACCGGCGCACCGTCGCCGTAATCCCGGCAGGCTGGTCCTTCGCCCGGGCCGCCTCGGTGCCGATCGCCTTCCTCACCGCCTACTACGGGCTGTTCGACCTGGGCGGCCTGCGGCGCGGCGAATCGGTGCTGGTGCACTCCGCGGCGGGCGGCGTCGGCATGGCCGCCGTGCAGCTGGCCCGCAGGGCCGGGGCCGAGGTCTTCGGTACCGCCGGCCCGTCGAAGTGGGACGCCCTGCGGGCGTCCGGGATCGACGACGCGCACCTGGCGTCCTCCCGGTCGCTGGACTTCGCCGACCACTTCCTCGCCGGAACCACGGGCCGCGGCGTCGACCTGGTCCTGGACTGCCTGGCCCGGGAGTTCGTGGACGCCTCGCTGCGCCTGCTGCCGCGCGGCGGCCGGTTCCTGGAGATGGGCAAGACCGACATCAGGGACGCCCGGGAGGTGGCGGACCGTCACCCTGGCGTCGACTACCGGGCGTTCGACCTGATGGAGGCCGGGCCGGAGCGGATCGGCGAGATGCTCGCCGAAGTGCTGGCGATGTTCGACCGCGGCGAACTGGAGCCGCTGCCACTGACCTGCTGGGACGTCAGGCTGGCGCCGGACGCCTTCCGCCGTCTCGGGCAGGCCGGGCACATCGGCAAGAACGTCCTGCTGCTGCCCGCCGCACCGGACCCGGACGGCACCGTCCTGGTCACCGGCGGCACCGGAACCCTGGGCCGAATGCTGGCCCGGCACCTGGTGACCCGGCACGGGGTGCGGAACCTGGTGCTCGCCGGGCGCAGCGGACCCGACGCGCCCGGCATCGGCGAACTGCTGGACGAGCTGGCCGGACTGGGCGCCGCCGCCGAGGCGGTCAGTTGCGACGTGGCCGACCGGGACGCGCTGAGCGCCCTGCTGGCGGGCATCCCCAAGAACCGTCCGCTGACCGGGGTGGTGCACGCGGCCGGCCTGCTGGACGACGCGATGGCCGACCGGCTGACGGATGATCAAGTGGACCGGGTGCTGCGTCCCAAGGCGGACGCGGCGCTGCTGCTGGACGAGCTGACCCGGGATCACGACCTCCCGCTGTTCGTGGTGTTCTCCTCCGGGGCGGCGCTGCTGGGCACGCCGGGGCAGGCCAACTACGCGGCGGCCAACGCCGTCCTCGACGCACTGGCCGAGCGGCGGCGGGCCGAGGGGCTGGCGGGGCTGTCGATCGGCTGGGGCCTGTGGGAGCAGCGCAGCGCGCTGACCGCCCGGCTGGGCGACGCCGACCTGCGCCGGATGGCCCGCCGCGGTGCCGGGGCGCTCGGGTCGGCCGAGGGGCTGGCGATGTTCGACACCGCGCTGGCCGGCTCCCGGCCGTACGTCCTGGCGGCGAAACTGGACCCGGCGGCGCTGCGCGCCGGTGGCCCGGCGCTGCTGAGCGGCCTGGCGCGGACCCCGAGGAACAGGCCCGCGACGGCCGACGCGCCGATGGCGGTGAGTCTGGCGGACCAGCTGGCCGCGCTGTCCGCCACCGAGGCGCACCGGGTGCTGCTGGAGCTGGTCCGCGGCCACGCGGCGGCGGTGCTCGGCCACAGCTCCGCGGAGCTCATCCACCCCGGCCGGCCGTTCAAGGATCTGGGCTTCGACTCGCTGACCGCCGTGGAACTGCGCAACCGGCTGGCCTCGGCGACCGGGGTGCGGCTGCCCGCCGGACTGGTCTTCGACCAACCGACACCGGAGGCGCTGGCCGCTCACCTGGTGGCACGCACCGCCAGGGCGGAGCCCGCACCGGCCCCCGGGAACGTGCTGGCCGAACTGGACCGGCTGGAGCTGCTGGTGGCAGGGCTCGAACCGACCGCACCGGTCCGCCCGGAACTGGCCGGGCGGCTGCGGGCGGTACTGGCCGGGCTGGTCCCCGAGGAGGACGGCCTGGCGGCCGGCATCGAGAGCGCCAGCAACGACGAGATCTTCGAGTTCATCGACAGGCAGTTGGGCGGCTGACGGCGGCACCGGTACAGGCGCCCCCTGGGTGCCTCCGGAACACGCTGTCCCTTATCCCCTCATGACGAAGGTGCAGGATCCCCGTGAACGAGCAGAAGCTGCGTGACTACCTCAACCGCGTGACCATCGACCTGCAGCAGACCCGGCAGCGGCTGCAGGAATCGGAGGCCAGGGGCCGGGAGCCGATCGCGATCGTCTCGATGAGCTGCCGGTTCGCCGGCGGGGTGCGCACCCCGGAGGACCTCTGGGAGCTGCTGGTCGCCGGCCGCGACGCGATGACCGGGCTGCCGACCGACCGGGGCTGGGAGCGGTCGGGGCTGGCCGCCAGCGGCGCGCCCGCCAGGGGCGCGTTCCTGGAGGACGCGGCCGGATTCGACCCCGAGTTCTTCGGGATCTCGCCGCGCGAGGCGCTGGCGATGGACCCGCAGCAGCGGCTGCTGCTGCAGACCTGCTGGGAGGCGGTCGAGCGGGCCGGCATCGACCCGTCCTCGCTGCGCGGCAGCCGCACCGGGGTCTTCGCCACCGCGGTGGACCAGGGGTACGCCACGCTGGGCCGGGGCGCGTCGGAAGCCGTGCAGGGCTTCCTGATGACCGGCAACGCGATCAGCGTGCTGTCAGGGCGAGTGTCCTACGCGCTGGGGCTGGAAGGCCCCTCGGTCAGCGTGGACACCGCCTGCTCGGCCTCACTGGTGGCCGTGCACCTGGCCGCGCAGGCGCTGCGCAACGGCGACTGCTCGCTGACCCTGGTGGGCGGAGCCAATGTGATGGCGCTGCCGGGCGCCTTCCTGGAGATCGCCCGGCAGGGCGGGATGGCGGCCGACGGGCGCTGCAAACCGTTCTCCGCGGCTGCCGACGGCACCGGCTGGGGCGAGGGTGTCGGGGTGCTGCTGCTGGAGCGGTTGTCCGACGCTCGGCGCAACGGCCACCCCGTCCTGGCCGTACTGCGCGGCAGCGCCGTCAACCAGGACGGCGCCAGCAACGGCCTGACCGCACCCAACGGACCCTCCCAGCAACGCGTCATCAAAGCCGCCCTCACCGACGCCGCACTCACCCCCACCGACATCGACGCCGTCGAAGCCCACGGCACCGGCACCCGCCTCGGCGACCCCATCGAAGCCGACGCGCTGATCGCGACCTACGGCCAGAACCGGTCCGAGGGACAACCCCTGCTCATCGGCTCGATGAAGTCCAACCTCGGCCACACCCAGGCGGCCGCCGGCGTGGCCGGCGTGATCAAGACCGTGCTGGCACTCCAGCACGGGGTGCTGCCCGGCACCCTGCACGTGGACGCACCGACCCCGCACGTGGACTGGAGCGCCGGCTCGGTGGAACTGCTGACCGAGGCCCGGGCCTGGCCCCGGACCGGACGGCCGCGCCGGGCCGCGGTGTCCTCCTTCGGCATGAGCGGCACCAATGCCCATGTGGTGCTGGAACAGGCCGTCGAACCAGAGCCTGAATCCGCCTCGGAGAGCACGCCCGCCCCGGTGCCCTGGGTGCTGTCCGCCCGCAGCCGGGAGGCGCTGCGTGACCAGGCCGCCCGGTTGGCCGCGCAGCTGGCCGCCCACCCCGACCTGCGCCCGGCCGACGTGGGCTTCTCGCTGGTCACGGCCCGCTCGGCGTTCGAGCACCGGGCGGTGCTGGTCGGCACCGAGCCGGCCGAGCTGCTGCGCGGGCTCGCCGCGGTGGCCCAGCAGACCGGCGCGCCCGGTCCGGTGACCGGGCAGGTCGCCATCGACCTCTGCCGGACCGTGTTCGTCTTCCCCGGCCAGGGCTCGCAGTGGCTGGGCATGGCCCGGGACCTGCTGCGCGAGTCAGCGGTCTTCGCCGACGCGATGGCGGACTGCGAGAGGGCGCTGACGCCGCATCTGGACTGGTCCCCCGCCGAGGTGCTGCGGGACACCCCCGGGGCCCCCTCGCTGGACCGCATCGACGTCGTGCAGCCGGTGCTGTTCGCGGTGATGGTCTCGCTGGCAGCCCTCTGGCAGTCCTACGGGGTTCGGCCGGACGCGGTGGTCGGCCACTCGCAGGGCGAGGTGGCGGCCGCCGTGGTGGCCGGCGCGCTCACCCTGGAGGACGGCGCCCGGGTGGTGGCGCTGCGCAGCCGCGCCCAGCTGACCCTGTCCGGGACCGGCGCGATGGCGTCGGTCGCCCTGTCGGCGGCCGCGGCCCGGCAGCGGCTGGCCCGCTGGCCGGGCCGACTGTCGGTGGCCGCGGTGAACGGCCCCGAGTCGGTGGTGGTGTCCGGCGACCCGGCCGCGGTCGCCGAACTGCTGGCCGCCTGCGGTACCGAGGGGGTCGGCGCCAGGCCCGTCAGCGCCGACGTGGCCGGGCACTCCGGTCACATGGACGTGCTCAAGGAGGGGCTGGTGGAGGCCCTGGCCGGGATCCGGCCTCGTACCTCCGAGGTGCCGTTCCACTCCACCGTCACCGGCGGGCTGCTGGACACCGTCGCACTGGACGCCGGCTACTGGTTCCGCAATATGCGCGAGACGGTGGATTTCGACGCCGCGGTGCGCTCGCTGCTGGCCCGCGACCACCGGGTCTTCCTGGAGATCAGTCCCCACCCTGTGCTGGCCGTGCCGGTGCAGGGCGTGCTGGACGACCTCGGGCAGCAGGACTGCCTGGTGGCCGGCACCCTGCGCCGGGAGGACGGCGGACTGCGCCGGATGCTGGCCTCGCTGGCCGAGGCCTACGTCCACGGGGTGCCGGTCGACTGGTCCCCGGCCTTCGCCGAGCACCGGCCGCGACTGGTGGATCTGCCCAGCTACGCCTTCCAGAACCGGCGGTTCTGGCTGCAGCCGACCGGCCCGGCCGTGGCCGGCGGAGACCCCGCCGACGCCTCCTTCTGGGCCGCTGTGGAACGCGAGGACGCCGAGGCGGTGGCGGCCACCGTGGGCACCTCGCCGACCGCCTGGAGCGAACTGCTGCCCCCGCTGGCCGACTGGCGCAGGCGACGGCAGGTCCGGGCGGTGCTGGACCGATGGCGCTACCGGGTGGGCTGGCAGCTGCTGACCGACCGTCAGGACAGCGCCCCGCTGACCGGCAGCTGGCTGCTGCTCACCCCGTCCGGAGCCGGGCGGTCCGCCGCGGCGCCTGCCGCCGCACTCGGCGCGGTACTGGCCGAACGCGGCGCCGAGGTGGTCGAACTCGCCCTGGACGCCGAGGACTCCGACCCGGCCGCGCTGGCCGGGCGGCTGCGTGCCGCACTGGACGGCAGGCCGCCGCTGGGCGGGCTGCTGTCGCTGCTCGCGCTGGACGAACACCCCAGCCCGGGACTGCCCGCCCTGCCGTCGGGCCTGGCGCTGAACAGCACGCTGGTCCGCTCCCTGGCGGACCTCGGCGCCACCGCGCCGCTGTGGTGCGCCACCAGCGGCGCCGTTCCGGTCACCGGCCAGGACCCGGTACGGAACCCGCTGCAGGCTCAGACCTGGGGGCTGGGCCGGGTGGTCGCGCTGGAGCAGCCCGCGCTCTGGGGCGGTCTGGTCGACCTGCCGGACGAGCCCGACCCGGAGACCCTGCGCCGACTGGCCGACCTGCTGGCCGGGGACGGCGCCGAGGACCAGGTCGCCCTGCGCCCGACCGGGGCCTACGGGCGACGGCTGGTCCGGGCCGCGCAGGGCCCGCCGCGGCCGAGCTGGCGGCCGACCGGCACCGTGCTGGTCACCGGCGGCACCGGCGGCCTGGGCACCCATACCGCCCGCTGGCTGGCGGCCGGCGGCGCCGAGCACCTGGTGCTGCTCAGCCGGCACGGGGCGGACGCCCCCGGCGCCGCCGAGCTGGCCGCCGAGCTCACCGCCTCCGGCACCCGGGTCACCCTGGCCGCCGGCGACATCACGGACCGGGCGGCGCTCGGCGCGCTGGTGGACCGGCTGGCCGCGGACGGGGACGCGGTCCGCGCGGTGGTGCACACCGCGGCCGCGGTGCAGCTCGGCCCGGCCTCAGACACCGGACCCGCCGAACTGGCGGCGACCCTGGAGGCCAAGGCCCTCGGCGCGGCCAACCTGGACGCGGTGTTCCAGGAAGCCGACCTGGACGCCTTCGTGCTGTTCTCCTCCGTCTCCGGGGTCTGGGGCAGCGCCGACCACGGCGCCTACGCGGCCGGGAACGCCTATCTCGACGCGCTCGCCGACCACCGGCGCGGTCGCGGCCTCAAGGCCACCTCGGTGGTCTGGGGCATCTGGAGCGCGGCCGGCGGCGGGCTGGCCACCGGCGAGCTGGAACAGCAGCTGCTGGAGCGCGGCATCCCGTTCATGGACCCCTCGCTCGCGGTGGCCGGCCTGCAGCGGGTGCTGGACGACGACGAGACCGTGGTGGTGGTCGCCGACGTGGACTGGGCGCGCTTCGTACCGGTGTTCACCTCGGTCCGGCCCAGCCCGCTGATCTCACACCTTCCCGAGGTCACGGCGCTCGCGACGGCCGCCGACGAGTCGGGGCAGGCCGGCACCGACGCGGGCGCGGAGCTGCGGGCGGCGCTGCGCGGGCAGTCCGCCGCCGAAGTCGACCGCACCCTGGTGGACCTGGTCCGCCGGCATGCCGCCGCGGTGCTCGGCCATGACTCGGTGGACGCGGTCAGGCCCGACCGGGCCTTCCGCGAGCTGGGCTTCGACTCGCTGATCGCGGTGGAGCTGCGCAATCGGCTGAACGCCGCCACCGGCCTGCGGCTGCGCGCCACCGTGGTGTTCGACCACCCCACGGCCGGGGCGCTCGCCGAGGCGCTGCGGATCGAGCTGACGGACGCCCGGGGCAGCGCGTCCGCCGAGGCCGTGCTCGGGTCTGTCACCGACCCGCACGAGCCCATCGCCGTCGTCGCGATGAGCTGCCGGCTGCCCGGCGGGATCGACCACCCGGACAAGCTCTGGCAACTGCTCAGCGACGGCGGCGACGTGGTCTCCGGAATGCCCTCGGACCGCGGTTGGCCGCTCGCCGACCTCTACCACCCCGACCCCGACCGGCCCGGCCGCTCCTACGTCAGGGAGGGCGGCTTCCTGCACGACGCGGGCGACTTCGACCCCGGCTTCTTCGGCATCTCGCCCCGTGAGGCGGTGGCGATGGACCCGCAGCAGCGGCTGATGCTGGAGACCTCCTGGGAGGCGGTGGAACGGGCCGGCATCGACCCGGCCGCACTGCGGGAGAGCCGGACCGGGGTGTTCGTCGGCGTCAACTACCAGGACTACACCTCGATCGCGGCCGGTGGCGCACCGTCAGCAGCCGAAGGCCACCTGGTGGCGGGCGGCGCGGCCAGCGTCGTGTCGGGGCGGGTGGCCTACGCCCTCGGGCTGGAGGGCCCGGCGGTGACCGTGGACACCGCCTGCTCCTCCTCACTGGTGGCACTGCACCTGGCGGCGCAGTCGCTGCGCGGCGGGGACTGCACGCTGGCCCTGGCCGGCGGGGTGGCGGTGATGGCCACCCCCGGGGTGTTCATCGGCTTCTCCCGGCAGCGCGGGCTGGCCGCCGACGGCCGCTGCAAGGCCTTCGGGGCGGCCGCCGACGGCATGGGCCTGGCCGAGGGGGCCGGTGTGCTGCTGCTGGAACGGCTCTCCGACGCCCGCCGCAACGGCCACCCGGTGCTCGCGGTCCTGCGCGGCAGCGCGATCAACCAGGACGGCGCGAGCAACGGCCTGTCCGCGCCCAACGGGCAGGCCCAGCAGCGGGTGATCCGGCAGGCGCTGGCCAACGCCGGACTGACGCCCGATCAGGTGGACGCGGTGGAAGCACACGGCACCGGGACCACCCTCGGCGACCCGATCGAGGCCGACGCGCTGCTGGCCACCTACGGCCGGGAGCGCGGGAACGGCGAGCCGCTGTGGCTGGGCGCGGTGAAATCCAACCTCGGCCACACCCAGGCCGCCTCCGGGGTCGTCGGCGTGATCAAGACCGTGCTGGCGCTGCGGCACGGCGTACTTCCGCGCACCCTGCACGTGGACCGGCCGACCCCGCATGTGGACTGGGCCTCCGGCGCGGTCGAGCTGCTGACCGAGGCCAGGGAATGGCCGCGGACCGGCCGCCCGCGCCGGGCCGGCGTCTCCGCGTTCGGCTTCAGCGGCACCAACGCGCACGCCGTCCTGGAGCAGGCCGAGGAGCCGCTGCCGGAGGACGCCGCGGAGCGACGGGCCGCGCCCGTCCCGGTCCAGGCCGAACTGCCCTGGCTGCTCTCCGCCAAGACCGCCCCCGCGCTGGCCGCGCAGGCCGGGCGGCTGGCCGAACGGCTGCGCACCAGCCGCGTCGCGCCGGTGGACGTGGCTTTCTCGCTGGCCACCGGACGCGGTGCGTTCGAGCACCGGGCGGTGCTGCTGGGCGGCGACCGGGCGGCGCAGCTGGCCGCGCTCGCGGCCGGGGACGCCCCGCCCGAGGCGCTGACCGGCAGCGCGGACGCGGCCGGCCGCCGGGTGTTCGTCTTCCCCGGCCAGGGCGCGCAGTGGGCCGGGATGGCCGTTCCGCTGCTGGACGCCGAGCCGGTGTTCGCCGCCGCGATGGCCGACTGCGAGCGGGCGCTGGCCCCGCACACCGACTGGTCGCTGACCGGGGTGCTGCGCTCCGGCGAGCCGCTGGAACGCGTCGACGTGGTGCAGCCCGCACTGTTCGCGGTGATGGTCTCGCTGGCCGCACTGTGGCGGTCCTGGGGCGTCCACCCGGACGCGGTGATCGGCCACTCCCAGGGCGAGATCGCCGCCGCCGTGGTCGCCGGCGCACTCACCCTCCAGGACGGCGCCACCGTCGTCGCCCAACGCAGCCACGCACTGCGCCGACTCACCGGACACGGCGGCATGCTCTCCCTCTCCGCCCCCCAGCAGCAGGTGCGGGAGCTGATCACGCCCTGGGAGGGGCAGCTGTCGGTCGCCGCCGTCAACGGCCCCTCGGCCGTGGTGGTCTCCGGCGGGACCGCAGCGCTCGCCGAACTGCTGGCCCAGTGCGAACGGCAGGGGGTGCGGGCCAGGACCGTCCCGGTGGACTACGCCTCGCACTCGGCCCAGGTCGAGCAGATCAGGCCCGAACTGGCCGGGCTGCTGGCCGGGATCGCACCGGTGGCCGGCCAGGTGCCGCTGTTCTCCACGGTGACCGGCGACTGGCTGAACACCGGCCGGATGGACGCCGACTACTGGTACCGCAACCTGCGACAGACCGTGCTGCTGGAGACCGCGGTGCGCTCGCTCGCCGAGCAGGACTACCAGGTGTTCCTGGAGGTCTCGCCGCACCCGGTGCTCACCGTGGCGGTCCAGGACTGCGCGGAGGCGGCCGGCCGGGACGGGGTGCTGACGGCGGGTACCCTGCGCCGCGACGACGGCGGGCCCGGCCGGGCGCGGGCCTCGGCCGCCGAACTGTGGGTACGCGGCGTGCCGGTGGACTGGCCGGCGGTACTGGCCGGGTCCGGCGGCCGGACGGTGGAGCTGCCGACCTATCCCTTCGAGCACCAGCGCTTCTGGCTGGAGCCGTCCGAGGCCGCGACGGAGGGAGTGGACCAGGCGCTCTGGGATCTGGTGGCGGACCCGGACCTGGACGGCACGGCGCGCAGCCTGGCCGTGGACGCCGAGTCGCTGGGCCGGGTGCTGCCGGCCCTGACCGCCTGGCGGGAGCAGCGCCGGGAGAGCGCGGCCCTGGAATCCTGGCGCTACCGGATCCAGTGGCAGCCGGTGCCCCGGCCGGACGCCGGCGCACCGGGCGGGCGGTGGCTGCTGGTGCTGCCACCGGGCCACGGCCGCGACGGGCGGGCGGCGGCGGTGGCCGGGGCACTGGCCGGGTCGGGGGCGGAGCTCCGCACCGTGGAACTGACGGACGGCCACACGGACCGTGCCGCGCTCGCCGAGCGGTTGGCCGAGGCGCTCGACGGGCCGGTGGACGGGGTGCTGTCGCTGCTGGCACTGGACGAGCGGCCGCACCCCCGCTATCCGGGGCTGCCCACCGGTGCCGCGCTGACCCTGGCGCTCGTGCAGACCCTGGGCGACCTGGCGGTCGCCGCTCCACTGTGGTGCGCCACATCCGGCGCGGTGTCGGTCGGAGCCGGCGATCCGCTGACCGCGCCCGGCCAGGCGCTGGTCTGGGGCACCGGCATGGTGGCCGGACTGGAGCACTCGGCCCGCTGGGGCGGCCTGGTGGACCTGCCCCCGGTACTGGACGCCCGGGCGCTTGCCGCGCTCTGCGCCGTGCTGGCCGGAGCCACCGGCGAGGACCAGCTGGCCGTCCGGCCGGCCGGACTGCTGGCCCGGCGCCTGGTCAGGGCCCCCCGGCCGAGCAGCCCGCGGCGCAGTTGGCGGCCCCGCGGCACGGTGCTGGTCACCGGCGGAACCGGGGCGCTGGGCCCGCACATCGCCCGCTGGCTGGCCCGCGGCGGGGCCGAGCACCTGGTGCTGCCGGGGCGGCGCGGCGCGCTGGTGCCGGGCGCCGCCGAGCTGACCGCCGAACTGGCCGCGCTCGGCACCCGGCTCAGCCTCCCGGTCTGCGACCTGGCCGACCGGGCGGCGGTGGCGGAACTGCTGGCCGGCCTGGAGGAACGGGGCGAGCCGGTCACCGCGGTGCTGCACGCCGCCGCGTACATCGAACTCGCGCCGCTGGACCGCACCCCGATGGACTCCTTCGAGCGAGTGGTGGCCGCCAAGGCGGCCGGCGCCGGGCACCTGGACCAGCTGCTGGACCGGGAGCTGGACGCCTTCGTGATGTTCTCCTCGATCGCCGGGGTGTGGGGCAGCAGCAACCACGCGGCCTACTCCGCCGGGAACGCCTACCTGGACGCGCTGGCCGGGCACCGCAGGTCGCGCGGGCTGAGTGCGACCACGGTGGACTGGGGCGTCTGGAAGGCCGCCAACCCCTGGGCGGCCCGGGAAACGGTCGAGGACGCCGACTTCTACCGGGTGCAGCGGCAGGGCCTGCCGCTGATCGACCCGGAACCGGCCGTGACGGCCCTTCAGCAGGCGCTGGACGACGACGAGACCGTCATCGCGCTGGCCGAGGTGGACTGGGAGCAGTTCGCCGCAGTCTTCACCTCGGTCCGGCCGAGCCGGCTGCTGACCGGGGTCCCGGAGGTGCGCGCGCTGCTGGCCGGGTCCGCCGCCGGGCCTGCGGCCGGGTCCCCGGCCTCCTCCGTGCTGCACGGCCGGCTGGTCGGCCGACCGGCCGGCGAGCAGGTCAGGACCGTCCTGGAGCTGGTCCGCGCGCAGGCGGCCGCCGTGCTCGGCCACGACTCGGCCGAGGCGGTACCGGCCGGGCGGGCGTTCCAGGAGCTGGGCTTCGACTCGCTGACCGCCGTCGAACTGCGCAACCGGCTGAACACGGCGACCGGACTGCGGCTGCCGGCCACCCTGGTCTTCGACTACCCCTCGGCGGGGGCGCTGGCCGAGCACATCAGGTCCTCCGTGCTCGGCGAGCGGTCAACCCGCTCCGGCGGGCCTTCCTGCGAGCGGTCCGAACCCGACGAGCCGGTCGCCATCGTGGCGATGGGCTGCCGGCTGCCCGGCGGCGTGAGCACCCCGGAGCAGCTCTGGCAACTGCTGGTCGACCGGGGCGACGCGGTGACCGAGTTCCCCACCGGCCGGGGCTGGGACCTGGCCGGGCTCTACGACCCCGACCCGGACCGGCCGGGCACCTGCACCACCCGGCACGGCGGCTTCCTGCACGACGCGGCCGAGTTCGACGCCGAGTTCTTCGGCATCCCGCCGCGCGAGGCGGTGGCGATGGACCCGCAGCAGCGGCTGCTCCTGGAAACCTCCTGGGAGACGCTGGAGCGGGCCGGGATCGACCCGGTCGCCCTGCGCGGAAGCCACACGGGGGTGTTCACCGGCGTCAACTACCAGGACTACGCCGCCGCGGTGGCACAGTCCGCCGAGAACGAGGGCTATGCGCTGACCGGCAGCGCGGCCAGCGTGGTGTCCGGGCGGGTGGCGTACACGCTGGGCCTGGAGGGACCGGCGATCACCGTCGACACCGCCTGCTCGGCCTCGCTGGTCGCGCTGCACCTGGCCGCGCGGGCGCTGCGGGCCGGGGACTGCTCGCTGGCGCTGGTCGGCGGAGTGGCCGTGATGTCCACGCCGGGCGCCCTCGTGGGCTTCTCCCGGCAGCACGGGCTGGCCGCCGACGGCCGCTGCAAGGCCTTCGCCGACACCGCCGACGGTCTCGGCATGGCGGAGGGCGCCGCGGTGCTCCTGGTCGAGCGGCTGTCCGACGCCCGGCGCAACGGGCACCCGGTCCTGGCGGTGCTGCGCGGCAGCGCGATCAACCAGGACGGGGCGAGCAACGGGCTCGCCGCGCCGAACGGCCCCTCCCAGCAGCGGGTGATCCGGGCGGCCCTGGCCGACGCCGGGCTGGCACCCGACCAGGTCGACGCGGTGGAGGCACACGGCACCGGCACCAGGCTCGGCGACCCGATCGAGGCGCAGGCCCTGCTGGCCACCTACGGCCAGGACCGGCCGGCCGACCGGCCGCTGCTGATCGGCTCGCTGAAGTCCAACATCGGCCACACCCAGGCGGCCGCCGGGGTGGCCGGGGTGATGAAGACCGTGCTGGCGCTGCAGCACCGGATGCTGCCCGCCACCCTGCACGTCGACCGCCCGTCCGACCAGGTCGACTGGACGGCGGGCGCGGTGGAACTACTGACCGAGGCCAGGGAGTGGCCCGAGTACGGCCGCCCGCGCCGGGCCGGGGTGTCCTCCTTCGGCATGAGCGGCACCAACGCCCATGTGGTCCTGGAGCAGGCACCCGAGGAGGCACCGGCCGAGGCGCCGCACCCGGGCGCCGCGGGCCCGCTGCCCTGGCTGCTGTCGGCGCGGACCCCCGCAGCGCTGGCCGAGCAGGCCGAGCGGCTGTCGCACAGCACCGCGGACGCGGCCGACGTCGCCGTCACCCTGGCCCGGCGGACCGCCTTCGAGTACCGCTCGGTCCTAGTCGGCGCCCCGGACCAGTTGCCGTCCGCGCTCGCCGACGGTAGCCCGCACGCGGTGCACGGCCGGGCCGGGACGGACCGCAGGGTGGTGTTCGTCTTTCCGGGCCAGGGCGCGCAGTGGGCCGGTATGGCCGCCGAACTGCTGGACACCGACCCGGTGTTCGCGGCCCGGATGGCGGACTGCGAACAGGCACTGGCCCCGTACCTGCCCACACCGCTGACCGAACTCCTGCGCTCCCACGCACCACTGGACCGGGCCGAGGTCGTCCAGCCCGCACTGTTCGCGGTCATGGTCTCCCTGGCCGCGGTCTGGCAGTCGTACGGCATCGTGCCCGACGCCGTCCTGGGCCACAGCCAGGGCGAGATCGCCGCCGCAGTCGTCGCCGGAGCACTCACCCTCCACGACGGCGCCACAGTGGTCGCCCTGCGCAGCCAGGCACTGCGAGCACTGACCGGACACGGCGCAATGGCCTCCATCGCACTGCCCCAGGCAGAGGCAGCCGCCCTGCTCACCGACGGCATCTCGATCGCCGCAGTCAACGGACCCTCCACCGTCGTCGTCTCCGGCCCGACCCAAGCACTGACAGAACTACTCACCCGCTGCCGACACCAGGGCGTACGCGCCCACCGCATCGACGTCGACTACGCCTCGCACTCCGCCCAGGTCGAAGAGATCAAAGAACGGCTGGCAACCGACCTGGCCCCGATCACCGCCAACCACGGAACCATCCCACTGCTCTCCACCCTCACCGGCGACTGGCTCGACGGAACACTGATGAACGCCGGGTACTGGTACCGCAACCTACGCGAACAGGTCCGCTTCGAGCAGGCGCTGCGAGCGCTGGCGGCCGCCGGATTCGACGCCTTCGTGGAAGTCAGCCCCCACCCCGTGCTGACCATGGCGGTGGAGGAGACCGTGGCGGACGCGGCCGTCCTCGGCACCCTGCGCAGGGACGAGGGCGGACCGCGCCGGATGCTGCTCTCGGCCGGCCAGGCCTGGACAGCCGGGCTGCCGGTGGACTGGTCCAGGTCACTGGCCGGAGGCCGGTTCACCCAGCTGCCGACCTATGCCTTCCAGCGTCGGCCGTACTGGGCCATGCCCGCGCCGACGGCCTCGGGCGACGTGACGGCGGCCGGGCTCGGCCGGGCCGACCACCCGTTGCTGGGCGCGGCGGTCGAGCTGGCCGACAGCGGGGAACTGCTGCTCAGCGGCCGTCTCTCGCTGGGCAGCCACCCCTGGCTCGCCGACCACGCGGTGGCCGGGAAGGTGCTGCTGCCGGGCGCCGCCTTCGTGGAGCTGGCGGTGCGGGCGGCCGACGAGGTCGGCTGCCCGGTGGTGGAGGAGCTCACCCTGCAGGCGCCGCTGGTGCTCCCCGACACCGGTGCGGTCCAGGTGCAGCTGCGGGTCGCCGCGACGGACGGCGCCGGGCGGCGCGTACTGGACCTGCACTCCAGGCCGGCCGGCTCCGAGGAGCCGTGGACCCGGCACGCCTCCGGCGTCCTTGCGCCGGAGGATCCGGCCGCGCCGGAGCACTCGCCCGCCCCCGAGGAGGGACCCCTGCAGTGGCCGCCGGCCGGCTCGGAGCCAGTGCCCGTCGACGGGCTCTACGAGCGGCTCGACTCCGCCGGTTACGGCTACGGTCCCGCCTTCCAGGGACTGACCGCGGCCTGGAGCCGCGGGGACGAGGTGTTCGCCGAGGTGCGGCTCCCGCGCGAGCAGGCAGCGGAAGCGGCAGCCTTCGGGCTGCACCCCGCGCTGCTGGACGCCGCCTTGCACGGCCTGTGGCTGATGCCGGGCAACGCGGACCCCCGCAACGAGGAGCCGGGCACCGCCCGGCTGCCGTTCTCCTGGGGCGGTGTGCGGCTGCACGCCTCCGGCGCGACCGTGCTGCGGGTGACGCTGGGGTACGACGCCGGCGGCGCGGTGTCGATCAGGGCCACCGATCCCGCCGGGCAGCCCGTGGCCTCGGTGGAAGCACTGTCGATCCGCCCGGTGGCGGTGGACGCCCTGCGCGGCCCCGGCCCGGACACGCTGTTCCGGCTGGAGTGGGTACCGCTGCCGGGCGGAAGCCCAGGACGCGAGGCCCCCGAGGCGGTCCTGCTGCGCTGCGGCTCGGCCGGGGCCGACCCGGCCGCGGTCCGCGTCGAGCTGGCCGAGGCGCTGCGGCGGCTTCAGGACTGGCTGGCAGACGACGGGGCCGGCCGCCGACTGGTGTTCGTCACCACCGGCGCGGTCGCGGTCGACCCCGGCGAGGGCGTGCCCGACCTGGCGGGCGCGGCGGTCCGCGGCCTGGTCCGCTCGGCCCAGGCCGAGCACCCGGACCGGTTCCTGCTGGTGGACACCGACGACCCGGCCGGGCTGCCGGCGCTGCTGCCGCGCCTCCTCGCGGCCGGCGAACCGCAACTGGCAGTGCGTGCCGGCCGGTTGCTGGCCGGGCGACTGGTCCGGGTGCCCGCCACCGGGCAGAGCGCGCCGGTCCGTCCGGCCGAGGGCGGGACGGTGCTGGTCACCGGCGCCGGCGGGGTGCTGGGATCGCTGACGGCCCGTCACCTGGTCCGCGCCCACGGGGTGCGGAGCCTGCTGCTGGCCGGACGTCGCGGCCCGGCCGATCCGGCGGCGCTGGCGCTGGCCGAGGAGCTGCGCGGCCTGGGCGCCGAGGTACAGCTGGCCGCCTGCGACCTGGCCGACCGGGCCGCGGTGGCGCGACTGCTGGCCGCCGTCCCGGCCGAGCGGCCGCTGACCGCGGTGGTGCACACGGCCGGGGTGCTGGACGACGGGATCATCGAGTCGCTCACACCGGAGCGGCTGGACCCGGTGCTCCGCCCGAAGGTGGACGCCGCCCACCATCTGCACGAGTTGACGAGCGGTCTGGCGCTCACCGCCTTCGTGCTGTTCTCCTCGGCCTCCGGCACGGTCGGCAGCGCCGGGCAGGGCAGCTACGCGGCGGCCAACTCCTTCCTGGACGCGCTGGCCCAGCAGCGCCGGTCGCAGGGCCTGCCGGGCCAGTCCCTGGCCTGGGGCCTGTGGGAGCAGCGCAGCGCGCTGACCGAAACGCTCGGCGCGACCGATCTGCGCCGGATGCAGCGGGGCGGCATCGAGGCCCTCTCCTCGGAGGAGGGCCTGGCGCTGTTCGACGCGGCGCTCGGGCTGCCGGACGGGCTGCTGCTGCCGGTGAAACTGGACCTGCGCCGGATGTGGTCGACGGCCGGACCGGCCGGTGTGCCCGCGCTGTTCCGAGGGCTCGTGCGCGGTGGGCCGCGCCGGGCGGCGGCGGGAGCGGACGCCGTCGAGGCCCGCGCACTGCCCCGGCGGCTGGCCGGTCTTGGCGCCGAGGACCGCGTCGCGCAACTGGTGGACCTGGTCCGGGTCAGGGTGGCCGAAGTACTGGGCCACGAGGGCGCGGCGGCGGTCGACCCGGACCGGGCCTTCAAGGACCTCGGCTTCGACTCGCTGGCCTCGGTGGAACTGCGCAACCGGCTGAACGCGCTGACCGGCCTGCGGCTGCCCGCGACCCTGGTCTTCGACTGTCCGAGCCCGGTCGCGGTGGCCCGGTACCTGTCCGAACGGCTGCTGCCGTCGGACACCCCCTCCGGATCCCCGTCGGGCACGGCCGCGCCCGCACCGGACGGGGATCCGGAGATCCGCAGACTGGTGGCCGGCATCCCGCTGGCCCGGCTGAAGCAGGCCGGGCTGCTGGAGACCCTGCTGGCGCTGGCCGCTCCGCACGCCACCGCCCCGCAGGAGGCCGCCGGGATCGAGTCGATGGACGCGCACGAGCTGGTCCGGATGGCGCTGGGTGACCTGGATGCCTGAGCCGATCGGAACCGAACAGGAACGGAGCACCATGCGGACCGACCAGCTGGTCGAGGCGCTGCGCGCGTCACTGCTCGCCAACGAACGGCTCCGGGAGCGGAACCGGCGGCTCGCCGGTCAGTCCGCCGAACCGGTCGCGATCGTGGGAATGGCCTGCCGCTACCCCGGCGGGGTGCGCACCCCGGCGGACCTGTGGGACCTGCTGCTGGCGGAGCGGGACGCGGTCTCGGGGTTCCCGTCCGACCGCGGCTGGGACGTCGAGGGGCTGTACGATCCGGACCCGGACACACCCGGCACCTTCTACACCCGGCAGGGCGGCTTCCTGCACGACGCGGCCGATTTCGACCCGGCGTTCTTCGGGATCTCGCCCCGCGAGGCGGTGGCCGTCGACCCGCAGCAGCGGCTGCTGCTGGAGGTGGCCTGGGAAGCGGTGGAGCAGGCCGGGATCGACCCGGTCACCCTGCGCGGCAGCCGGACCGGGGTCTACGCCGGAGTGATGTACAACGAGTACTCGGCCCGGCTGCACCGCATCCCGCCCGAGCTGGAAGGCTTCCTGGGGACCGGCAGCGTGCCGAGCATCGCCTCCGGCCGGGTGGCCTACACCCTGGGGCTGGAGGGCCCGGCGGTGACCGTGGACACCGCCTGCTCGTCCTCGCTGGTCGGGATCCACCTTGCCTGCCAGGCCCTGCGGGCGGGCGAGATCACGCTCGGCCTTGCCGGCGGGGTGACCGTGATGTCCACCCCGGGGCTGTACGTCGGCTTCAGCCGGCAGCGCGGACTGGCCGTGGACGGCCGCTGCAAGTCCTTCGCCGACACCGCGGACGGCGCGGGCTTCGGCGAAGGCGTCGGACTGCTGCTGCTGGAGCGGTTGTCCGACGCCCGACGCAATGGGCACCCGGTGCTGGCCGTGGTCCGCGGCTCGGCGGTGAACCAGGACGGCGCGAGCAACGGCCTGACCGCGCCCAACGGCCCGTCCCAGCAGCGGGTGATCCGTCAGGCCCTCGCCGCGGCGGGACTGACGGCCGACCAGGTCGACGCCGTGGAGGCGCACGGCACCGGCACGGTACTGGGCGACCCGATCGAGGCACAGGCCCTGCTGGCCACCTACGGCCAGGACCGGCCCGCCGACCGGCCCCTGCTGGTCGGCTCGCTCAAGTCCAACCTGACGCACACCCAGGCAGCCGCCGGGGTGGGCGGCGTGATCAAGATGGTGCTCGCCATGCGGCACGGCCTGCTGCCCAGGAGCCTGCACCTGGAGCGGCCCTCGGAGCAGGTGGACTGGAGCGAGGGCGCGGTGCGACTGCTGACCCGGGCCGCCCCATGGCCGGGGACCGGCCGACCGCGCCGCGCCGGGGTGTCCTCCTTCGGGGCCAGCGGCACCAACGCCCACCTCATCCTGGAAGCCGGCGCCGCGCCGGAGCCCGGACCCGAGCTGCCCGGCCCCACCGTCTGGCCGCTGTCCGCCAGGGGACCGGCCGCCCTACGTGCCCAGGCGACGGCACTGCACGGCCATCTGACCGGGCGCCCGGAACTGGGGCCGCGGTCGGTGGGACGGACGCTGGCCTTCGGCCGCACCCATTTCCCCGACCGGGCGGTGCTGGTCGGCGCGGACCGGGCCGAGCTGCTGGCCGGGCTGGCCGCCCTCGCCGACGGCGCCGAGGTCCTTCCCGGCGCGCGGGCTGTCGCGCCGCGAGGCGCCCGCCGGGTGGTGTTCGTCTTTCCCGGCCAGGGCGCGCAGTGGGCCGGTATGGCCGCCGAACTGCTGGACACCGACCCGGTGTTCGCGGCCCGGATGGCGGACTGCGAACAGGCACTGGCCCCGTACCTGCCCACACCGCTGACCGAACTCCTGCGCTCCCACGCACCACTGGACCGGGCCGAGGTCGTCCAGCCCGCACTGTTCGCGGTCATGGTCTCCCTGGCCGCGGTCTGGCAGTCGTACGGCATCGTGCCCGACGCCGTCCTGGGCCACAGCCAGGGCGAGATCGCCGCCGCAGTCG
This sequence comes from Streptacidiphilus sp. EB129, assembly GCF_041262645.1. Lineage (NCBI taxonomy): Bacteria > Bacillati > Actinomycetota > Actinomycetes > Kitasatosporales > Streptomycetaceae > Streptacidiphilus > Streptacidiphilus sp. EB129. Next base: position 99,491 of record NZ_JBGCCS010000006.1, on the reverse strand, counting down.
TCGCCGGAGCACTCACCCTCCACGACGGCGCCACAGTGGTCGCCCTGCGCAGCCAGGCACTGCGAGCACTGACCGGACACGGCGCAATGGCCTCCATCGCACTGCCCCAGGCAGAGGCAGCCGCCCTGCTCACCGACGGCATCTCGATCGCCGCAGTCAACGGACCCTCCACCGTCGTCGTCTCCGGCCCGACCCAAGCACTGACAGAACTACTCACCCGCTGCCGACACCAGGGCGTACGCGCCCACCGCATCGACGTCGACTACGCCTCGCACTCCGCCCAGGTCGAAGAGATCAAAGAACGGCTGGCAACCGACCTGGCCCCGATCACCGCCAACCACGGAACCATCCCACTGCTCTCCACCCTCACCGGCGACTGGCTCGACGGAACACTGATGAACGCCGGGTACTGGTACCGCAACCTACGCGAACAGGTCCGCTTCGAGCAGGCGGTCCGCCAACTCCTCGACGAGGGGCACCGCACCTTCCTGGAGGTGAGCCCGCACCCCACGCTGACCTACGGCATCGAGGAGGCGGCGGCCGACGCCGGGGTCGCCGACGCCGCCGTCCTGGATACCCTGCGCCGCTCGGACGGCGGTCGGCGCCGACTGCTGCTGGCCCTGGCCGAGGCCCATGTGCACGGCCTGCCGGTGGACTGGCGGCCCGAACTCGGCGACCCGGCGGACGGGCCCGCGGCCGAGCTGCCCAGCTACCCCTTCCAGCGGCAGCGCTACTGGCTGGACGCCCCGCCGGCCGGCGGCGACCCGGCCTCGGCCGGGCAGACCGGCACCACCCACCCGCTGCTGAGGGCGACCGTGGACCTGCCCGACGGCGGCCGGCTCCACACCGGCCGGCTGTCGGCGGCCGCGCAGCCCTGGCTGGCCGACCACGCGCTCGCCGGGACGGCCCTGCTGCCCGGCGCGGCCGTGGTCGAGATGGCCGCGGCGGCCGGCCGACAGGCCGGCACCCCGCTGGTCGCGGAGCTGACCCTGACCGCGCCGCTGCTGCTGAACTCCCCCGGCGCTGTGCAGCTGCGGCTGGGGGTCGGGCCGCCGGACGAACACGGCCGACGGACCGTCAGCCTGCACTCGCGGCCGGAGGACGCCGACCCGCGAGCGCTCTGGAGCGACCACGCGAGCGGCCTGCTCGCCCCCAGGGAGCAGCAGGCCGTTCGGTCCGGGCAGCCCGGCCCGACCGTACCGGCGCAGTGGCCGCCGACCGGCGCGCTGCCGCTGTCCGTCGCCGACTGCTACGCCGGCTTCGAGGCACGCGGGGTCGACTACGGCCCCGCCTTCCGCGGCCTGCGGGCCGCCTGGCGCCTCGGCTCCACCGTGTACGCCGAGGTGGCGCTGCCCGAGGCGGCCGGCCGGGCCGACGGATTCACGGTGCACCCGGCACTGCTGGACGCGGCGCTGCAGACCGTCGGGCTGCGTGCGGCCGACCCCGACGCCGCCCCGGGGAACGGCAGCGGCGTACCGCTGCCGTTCCACTGGCAGCGGGTCGACCTGGCCGACAGCGCGGAGCAGGTGCTGCGGGTCGTTCTCAGGGCGGACACCGCAGCCGCGGACGCCGTCTCGTTGCTGGTCACCGACGAAGCCGGCAAGCCGATCGCCGAGGTCGGCTCGCTGGCCATGCGGGCGGCTCCGGCCGGCTCCCTGCGGGCCGCAGGCCGGTCGATGTTCCGGCTCGAGTGGGCCCCGTTGGACCCGGTTCCGGCCACCGGCCTGCGCTGGGGACTGCTCGGCTCCGCCGACGAACGGCTGCTGCCCCCGGGGATGGCGTTCACGCCCCTGGCGGACGGCCCGGACGCGGTGCTGCTGGCCTGCCCGCCGTCCGGGACCGGAACCCTGCGCGGGACGCTCGGCGGAGTGCTGACCCGGCTTCAGGAGTGGCTGGCCGACCCCGGTGGCGACGGTGTCCCGCTCGTGGTACTGACCCGGGGAGCGGTGGACCTGGGCGACGACACCCCGGTCGACCCCGACGGGGCCGCCGTCTGGGGGCTGCTGCGCACCGCGCAGCTGGAGCACCCGGACCGCTTCGTGCTGCTGGACACCGACGGACCGGACGGCACCGCCGCGGCGCTGCCCCTGGTGCTCTGCGACGAACCCCACCTGGCGGTCCGCGGCACGGTCCTGCATGCCGCCCGGCTGGCCCGCGCCGAACCGCCGGGCGAGCCGGTCCGCTTCGACCCGGCGGGCACCGTGCTGATCACCGGCGGAGCCGGCACCCTCGGCGGGCTCCTGGCCAGGCACCTGGTGACCCGGCACGGCGTGCGGCACCTGCTGCTGGCGGGCCGCCGCGGCGCCGACACCCCGGGCGCAGCCGCGCTGGTCGCCGAGCTGACCGCGGCCGGAGCCGAGGTGACCGTCACGGCCTGCGATGTGGCCGACCGCCAGGACCTGTCCCGGCTGCTGGCCGGGATTCCGGCCGCGCACCCGCTGCGGGCCGTGGTGCACACCGCGGGGACACTGGCCGACGGCGTCCTCCAGTCCCTGGACCAGGGCCGACTCGACGCCGTCCTGCGGCCGAAGGCCGACGGCACCCGGCTGCTGGACGAACTCACCAGGGACATGGAGCTGACCGCCTTCGTCGTCTTCAGCTCCGCCGCCGGGGTGTTCGGCAGCCCCGGCCAGGCCGGCTACTCGGCCGCCAGCGCCTACGCCGACGCACTGATGACGGCCCGTCATCGGCTCGGCCGGCCGGGCCTGTCGCTGGCCTGGGGTCTCTGGGAGCAGCGCAGCGGGCTGACGGCCGGTCTCGGCGAATCCGACCTGCGGCGGATCGACCGCGCCGGGGCCGGGGCGCTGTCCACCGCCGAGGGCCTGGCGCTGTTCGACACCGCGCTGGCCTCGCCCGAGGCCGCCCTGCTGCCGATCCGACTGGACCTGGCCGCCCACCGCGCCGGCCCGGTGCCACCGCTGCTGCGCGGCCTGGTCCGCTCCGCGCGGCGGCCCGGTCCTGCCGCCGCCGAGGCACCGTCGCGGAACCGGCTGCTGGCCGCCGACCGCGCCGAACGGTCCCGGCTGCTGCGGGCCCTGGTCCTCCTGCACGCGTCCCAGGTCCTGGGCCATCGGGACGGCGGGGCGCTGCCCGACCAGGCGGCCTTCCTGGAGGTGGGCTTCGACTCGCTGACCGCGGTCGAACTCCGCAACCGCTTGGCGGCTGCCACCGGACTGCAGCTGCGGCCCACCGTGGTCTTCGACAGCGGTTCGCCCGCGGTGCTGACGGAGCGGCTGCTGGCCGAACTGGACCAGCAGACGGGCCGGCCGCCGGACGGGCAATCGGCCGGCGTCCAGGCGCCACCCGGCGACCCGGTCGGCGCGCTGTTCCGGCGCGCCTGCGAGCTGGGCAGGATCGGCGAGGGCATCGCCGTGCTCGGCCTGGCGGCCGACCTGCGACCGGAGTTCGCGCTCGGCTCCGAACTGTTCGACTCCGGGGCGGGACCGGCACTTCTGAGGCTGGCCGAACCCCCGTCAGGCCCACGGCTCCCCCCGGAACTGGTGTGCTTCGGATCGGTCGTCGCGCTGGGAGGCGCGCACCAGTACGCCCGCTTCGGCTCGCTGTTCCGCGACCGGTACGGGGTCAGCGCGCTGGACGCCCCCGGCTTCGGCCCGGGGCAACCGCTGCCGGCCGCGATGGCCGCGCTGCTGGACTTCCAGGCCGAGACCGTCCGCCGGGGCACCGGCGGACGGCCGCTGGTGCTGCTCGGCTCCTCCTCCGGCGGCACCCTGGCCTACGCGGTCGCGTCCCGGCTGGAGGAGCTCGGGTCCGGCCCGGCCGCCGTGGTCCTGCTCGATACCTATCTGTCGGGCGACCACGCAATGACCCAGTTCGACGACGTACTGGTCAGCGGGATGTTCGACCGGGAGGACCGGGCCGCTCCGATGGACGACACCAGGCTGACCGCGATGGGCCGCTACCTGCGGCTCCTGGACGACTGGCAGCCGCCCGCGCTCCGGGCCCCGGTGCTGCTGGTCCGCGCCTCCAGCCCGCTGGCCGAGCCGCCGGCCGACAGCACCGTCGACTGGCGGGCCTCCTGGGCGGGCGCTCACACCGTCCTCGATGTGCCGGGCGACCACTGGTCGCTGATGGAGGAACACGTGCGGACCACGGCGAAGGCCGTCCGGGACTGGCTCGACACCGTCCTTGCAGACATCCGACACGAGGAGAACGCATGACCGGCACCACGCGGTTGACCGTCCTGGGAGCCGGGGTGATGGGAACCGGCATCAGCGCGCTGGCGCTCGGCCACGGGCTCCCGGTCACCCTGATCGACCCCGACTCCGAACAGCTGGCCCGGGCCGAGGCGCGCATCGACCAGGAACTGCGCCTCGCCCAGCTGATGGGCACGCTGCCGCCGGACACCCGGACCGGCAGGCTACTGACCACGGGCTCACCGGGCGAGCTCGGGGAGCCGACGGCCGTGGTCGAGGCGGTCACCGAGCACGCCGGGCTCAAGGCCGAGCTGCTGGCCGAGGTCTCGGCCAGGGTACCGCCCGGCACCCTGCTGGTCTCCAACACCTCGTCGATCCCGATCGACGAGCTGGCCGACGCCGTTGCCCGGCCCGCCGACCTGCTCGGCACCCACTTCATGAACCCGCCGTCGCTGATCAGGACGGTGGAGGTGGTCAGGGGTGCCAGGACCGGAGACGCCGCGATGGCCGCCGTGGCGGCGCTCCTGGGCGAACTGGGCCGGCAGCCGGTGGTGGTACGGGACGCACCGGGCTTTGTCACCAGCCGGATCCTGCACCCGATGATCAACGACGCGGCGCGGGTGGTCCAGGAGGGGACCGCGACCGCCGAGGCGGTCGACGCCCTGATGCACGGCTGCCTGGGCCACCCCACCGGCCCGCTGCGCACCGCCGACCTGATCGGCATCGACAACCTCGTCGACTCGCTGCAGGTGCTCTACCTGCGCACCCGCGACGAGGGCTGCCGGCCCTGCGAGCTGCTGCTGGACAAGGTGCGCGCGGGGAAACTCGGCCGCAAGAGCGGCGAGGGCTTCTACACCTACCAGGAGGACTACCGATGAGCACGGCCGTGACCGACCTCGAGACGGTACAGAAGGAACTGCTGCGCTTCCTGGAGTCGAGGACCAGGCGGGCCTGGGGTCCGGACCTGGACCTGTTCGCCGAAGGCGGCCAGTCCTCGCTGTTCGCGATGGAGCTGGTGGTACACCTGGAGAAGTCCTTCGGCATCAGCGTCAGGGGCGCTGACCTGCGGCTGGACAACTTCCGCACGGTCACCGGGATGACCGCGCTGGTGGGTCGGCTCCAGCGGCAGGCGATCGGGGCACAGGATGGCTGACCCGCTGCCGGCCGCCACCGCCGTGCTGGCGGCCCGGATCGCGGACCGGGCGGACTCCTGGGACCGGTCCGGACTGATCCCGGTGGGCACGCTGCGGGAACTCGGCTCGGCCGGTGCGCTGTGCGCGGAGGTGCCGACCCGCTACGGCGGGCTGGGCCTGGACAGCCTGGCCAACGGCGAACTGACCGCCGAGGCGGGCAGCCGGTGCAGTTCGGTCCGCAGCGTGATGACCTCGCAGGGGATGGCGGCCTGGACCGTCCAGCGGTTCGGCACCCCGGAGCAGCAGGCCTCCTGGCTGCCGCGGCTGACCGGAGGTGAGCTGGCGGCGGTCGGCTTCAGCGAGGCGGACGCGGGCAGCGACCTGTCCGCGATGGCCACGACCATCGAGCGGCAGGGCGAGGACGTGGTGGTGGAGGGCCGCAAAGTGTGGGTGACCAGTGCTCACTACGCCGACCTGCTGGTGCTGTTCGGCCGGTACCAGGACGGCGCCGCCGCCGTGGTGGTACCGACCGGAGTGCCCGGCGTGCGGGTCCGGCGGATCGCCGACCCGCTGGGCTGCCGGGCGGCGGGCCACGCCGATGTGCGGCTGGACCAGGTCCGGCTGCCGGCCGGCCATGTGCTGGGCGGGGCAGGGCTGCCGCTGCCGCTGCTGGTCACCACCGCGTTGGCGTACGGGCGGATGTCGGTGGCCTGGGGGTGCGTGGGAATCCTCCGGGCCTGCCTGGCGGCTGCCGTTCGGCACTCCCGGACCCGGGAGCAGTTCGGCAAACCGATCGGCGAGCACCAGCTGGTGGCCGGCCACCTGGCCGATCTGCTGGTCGCCGAGCAGACCGCCACCCGGGTCTGCGAGCACGCCAGCCGCTGCTGGGACGCCGGCTCACCGGACCAGGTGATCGCCACTGTGCTTGCCAAGCACATCAGCGCCGGGCAGGCGGCGAAAGCGGCCTCGGCGGCAGTGCAGGTACTGGCCTCGGCGGGTGCGGCCGACGGCGGCGTGGTGGCCCGCGCCTACCGGGACGCCAAGTTGATGGAGATCATCGAAGGCAGCAACGAGATGTGCCGGCTGATGCTGGCCGACCACGTGCTGGCACGGGTGCCGGAGGAGAGCCGATGAGTGACGTGGTGACGGTCAAGTGCCTTGTCTGGGACCTGGACAACACGCTCTGGCGGGGCACGCTGGCGGAGGACGACGACCTGGTCCTGGGCAAAGGGATCCGCGGGACCGTGCTCGAACTGGACGCCCGCGGCATCCTGCAGTCGGTGGCCAGCAAGAACGACCACGACCGGGCCTGGGAGCAGGTGCAACGGCTGGGGCTCGCCGAGTACTTCGTGCTGCCGCAGATCAGCTGGGGCGCCAAGTCGGAGGCGGTGCGCCGGATCACCGAGCGGTTGAACTTCGCCCCCGGCACCATCGCCTTCATCGACGACCTGCCGGCCGAGCGCGCCGAGGTGTCCTACCACCTGCCGGAAGTGCGCTGCTACCCGGCCGAGCAGGCGGCCGCGCTGCCAGGGCTGCCGGAGTTCAGTCCGCCCGTCAGCACGGTGGACTCGCGTCGGCGCCGCGCGATGTACCAGGCGGGGTTCCGCCGTGAGGCCGAGCGGGCCGGGTCCACCGCACCGGACGAGGAGTTCCTGCGGTCGCTGGACCTGGTGATGCGGATCAGCCGGGCCACCGAGGAGGAACTCTCCCGAGTGGAGGAGCTGACCCTGCGGACGAGTCAGATGAACGCCACCGGGGTGCACTACTCCGACCGGGATCTGCGCGCCCTGCTCGCCGACCCCGGCCACGAGGTACTGGTGGTCACCCTCGCCGACCGCTTCGGTCCGCACGGCGCGGTCGGCCTGCTGCTGCTGGAGCGGCGCCCGGACCGCTGGCACCTCAAACTCCTGGCCACCTCCTGCCGGGTGGTGTCGTACGGGGCGGGCACCACGGTCCTGGGCTGGCTGATCGGCCAGGCGCACGCGGCCGACGTGCACCTGGCCGCCGACTTCAGGCCGACCGACCGCAACCGGATGATGGAGATCGCCTACCGCTTCGCCGGCTTCGAGGAGCAGTCCTGCCCTTGCACGCCCCCGGCCGGGGCCGACGCGCCGCCCGGACTCCAGCGGCTGCACCTGCTGCCGACCGCGCGGCCGGCCCCGACGACGGTCCGGCTGACCGCCCCCGACCTGGCCGCACCGAGAGTCGGCAGCTGCGTCCGCCCCCCGGGCGCGGTGCCGCCCCGCTGACGCAGCGCCACAGCGCCGGGGCGGCGCGGCGCACCGGAAGGGCGGCTCGCCCCGCACCGGTGGGCCCGGAGCGTCAGTACAGGCCCTCCGGGGCCGAACTCGTCGTCTGCAGCGGGCGCACATTGGCGACCCCGTCACACGGCCACTGCTCCGCCCCGTAGCGCAGCGCCTGGTCGCGTTCGAGGATGTTCGGCAGGAACAGGTCCTCATGCAGCACCGTGAGCCGCACCTGCCCCACCACGCCGTGGTCCACCACCGCGGACCAGTCGTCCTTGCGCACCACCGCCATGGTCACCTGGGGGTAGTTGGGCATGTAGGGGATGAGGCCACCGTCCTGACTGACCGTCAGGGACGCCGCGTTCCCGAAGGTGTTGCCGTAGCTCAGGCCGACGGTTCCGCCCCGCAGCGCCGCACTGAACACCCGGTACATGTCGGCGCTGATCTGCGTCCCGCTCAACCGGACGCCGTCGAGGCCGGCGACGAGTTCGGGTGAGCGCTGCCGGAGCGCCTGGAACAGTGCCGGCGTGGTGTTGAGGTAGTGGACCCGGCCGGGACCGAGCACATCGGCGATCTGCTCCAGCAGATGCGCGGTGTAGTCGCCGACATCGGCCAGACGTCCGGCGCGGATCAGCCGCTTGACCCAGCGCGGGTCCATGTCGACGGCGTAGACCTGACCCGCGTACAGTTCGGATACCTCCCACACGCCGTGGCCGATCAGGTGCGGCCCGGTGGGGGTGGCCTGCAGCCAGGTGCGCCCGGGGGCGAACCCCTCGCTGACAAAGGACCATCTGCGCCAGGCGGCGCGGTGCAGCAGCATGTCCGGGGTGTAATAGACGCGGCAGGGCGCTCCGGTGGTACCGCCGGTGTCCCAGATCCGCCCGGTGAGCGGGCGCGGCACCGCCATCGGGACCAGGTCCCCCGGATCCGCCGTCCTCAGGTCGTCCAGGGGGAAGGGGCCGAACGCGGTGAGCTCCTCGTAGCGGGTGATGTCCCTGGGGTCGAAGTCCAGCTGCGCCGCGCGTCTGAGCCAGTACGGGCTGCCGGTCCCGGGGTGGAAGTGTCTGCGGACCACCCTGCGGCACCACTGGTCCAGGTCGGTGGCGAGCCAGTGCTCGACCAGGGCGTCCGGGTCGAGGCCCCGGTGGGCCGGAGCCGTGATCACAGCGGGGCCCGCGTCGCGGAGAAGTCGATGCCCAGCTCGTAGGCGGTGGTCAGGGCCTGCTGGATGTGCTCGGGCTGGTCAATGTGGACGACCGGGAACGGGAAGTCGAGGATGCCTTCCGGGATGGACGGGCCCATCACCAGGCCCAGGCCCACCCCTTGCCGCCGCAGACCGGTGTAGACGTCGACCAGGCTGATCGGATCGGTCGAGTTGCGCTGGAACAGCTCGCGGACGTCGTCCGCCGAGTTCAGCTCCTTGAGTTCCAGGCAGGACAGCAGCGGGATCTCGGGCGCGGAGAACGCCATCGCGTCGATCCGGGGCGCCATGAAGTCACGGAACGCCCGGCGCAGCGGCGAGTGCACGGCGATCGTCCGGCCGGGCAGCGGCACCACGGTGCCCGGCGCGGCTGCGGCCGCCAGCTGGCTCAGGGCCTCGCTGAGGCCCGCCAGCATCAGGATGCGCTGGGAGCCGTCGGCGGTGGGACCGAAGTCCCCGGCGCGGTGGACCCCGGGGCGCTCCTCGCCGGGGCCGGCGGCACCGTCCGCCGGGACGAAGGCCAGGGCGATGCCCTGCGGCGCGGCGTCGGCCGGAGGTTGGGGGGCGTGCCTGGCGTGGGCCAGCATCTCGAACAGCTCCTGACGTCCGACCGCACCGGCGAGGCAGCTCGCCGTCATCGCCCCGAGGCTCAGACCGCCGACCGCGGCGGGACGCAGGCCCAGCTCGGCCAGGATGTCGTGCACGGCGACCGCGAGCGCGGCCTCCCGCACGGTGCCCGCGCTCTGGCGCTCCTCCTGGGCCTCGGGCAGTTCCTCCTCCAGGATCTGGCCGACCGTCAGTCCGGTCCAGTCCGAGACCTGTGCGTAGAGGCTCCGCATCACCTGGTACTCCCGGTACAGCTCCAGGCCGTGCGGCTCGGTTCCGACTCCGCCGCCGAGCAGGTAACCCAGTGTCATCGAGATCTCCCTACGAGGGTCCAACAGAAGGGGTGTGGCTGTGGCGGGCTGCCGGAGCGGCCCGGGTGAGCGGTTCAGATCCGCTCGTCGCGGTCAGGGCTTCTTGCGGGCCAGCGTGATGCCGTCAGCCATCACCAGCAGGGAGATGTCCACCCGGTCGTCGTCGCGCAGCAGCGCGTTGAGCTTGCGGACCGCGGCGGTGTCCCGATCCCGGGCCGCCGGGTCCACCACCCGGCCGAAGAAGAGGGTGTTGTCCACCACGATCAGGCCGCCGGGCCGGACCAGAGCCAGGCACCGCTCGTAGTAGGCCGGGTAGTTCGCCTTGTCCGCGTCGATGAAGGCCAGGTCGAAGCAGTCCGGCCCGCGCTCGGCGAGCAAAGCGGCCAGCGTCTCCAGTGCCGCCCCGACCCGCAGCTCGATCCGGTCCGCCACGCCGGCCCGCTTCCAGTAGTCGGCGCCGACGGCCGGCCAGCGATCACTGAGGTCACAGGTCACCAACTCGCCGCCGTCCGGCAGCGCGCGGGCCATGCACAGTGCGCTGTAGCCGGTGTAGGTACCGATCTCCAGCACCGAGTGCGCCCCTGTCAGTCCGATCAGCAGCGCGAGCAGCTGTCCTTCCTCGGCCATCACCTGCATGGCCTCTCCGGCCGGCAGTTCTCCTGTCTCCCTGCGGAGTTCAGCGAGCAGCGGGTCGTCCCTGAGCGAGACCTCCCGGACATACCTCAACAGAGTCTCGGTGGTTGCCACTTGCTGGGCCATTCGGGTTCTCCTTCGTCGCGGGCTCTCGGGGACGGACCAGGACTTCCTCGGGCACTCGGGCGGCTGCGGCGGCGGGGGGCGAGGCTCCGGCCCGCTCGCTCGCGAAGGCCTGCTGCAGCGGGTCCAGGTGGAAGCAGCCGGCTCGGTCCGCGTGCAGCAGGTACGCGTCGGCCAGCGCCTCCAGCACCGCCTCCGCCTCCTCGACCGGGCATCCGAGCTGGGCCGCCGCGGCCACGCGGTCGGTGTCCCTGGTGCCGGCCGCGCCGAACAGCCGGAATGCCGCCGCCGGTTGGGTGCCGTGCACGGACCGGCCGCTCAGACTGCGGTACCCGGCGTCCAGTCCGGTCCTGACGGCGAGGTCACCGATCCGCAGCTCGTCGAGGAGCTGTACGGGGTCAGCCAGCCGGCGGGCCAGCCGGGCCAGATTCCAGTGCGGTCGGCTCAGGTAGCGGGCCCCGGCGATCCGGATCGCCAGCGGCAGCCCCGCGCAGCGGTCGACCACCTCGCGGGCGGCATGGGGCTCGGCCTCCGTCCGGTGTCGGCCGATGATCGAACCGAGCAGCTCAAGGGCCGCGTCCTGGTCCATCGGGCGCAGCGTGATGATGTGCGCGCCGTCCAGGTCGCCCAGCCGCTCCCGGCTGGTGACGACGAGTCGACTGCCCGCGCCGCCGGGGACCAGTGGCCGGACCTGCGCGGCGTGTACCGCGTCGTCCAGCAGGACCAGCAGTCGGCGGTCGGCCGTCAGCGACCGGTAGAGCGCGGTCGCCTGCTCCACGTCGGCAGGGACGCGGTCGGCCGGGACGCCCAGGTCGGCAAGGAAGCGGGCCAGGACCCGGCCGGGCGTGAGTGGGGCGTCCCGGCCGCCGAGGTGGGCGTAGAGCTGGCCGTGGCCGAAGCAGCCACGGGCGGCGTGGGCGGCGTTCAGCGCCAGCGCGCTCTTGCCGATGCCTCCACTGCCGGTGACGACGACAGCCGTGGCCGCGGCCGCTCCGCCCGAGGGTCCCTCGGCCCTCAGCCACCTCCCGAGGTCGGCCAGTTCAGCGGAGCGGGCGGCGAAGGCGGGCAACTGGGCGGGCAACTGGGCAGGGCGCAGGGCGCCGGGCTCCTGCCAGCCGGGTGCGGGCCGGGCCCCGACGCCGATCTCCGCGGCGAGCGCGGAAGGCCCGGACGGGGGCAGCGGGTCGTCCGCGGCCAGGATCCTGCGCTGCATCTCGCGGAGTTCGGGGCCCGGTTCCGCGCCCAACTGGTCGATGAGCAGGGCCCGGGTCCGCTGGAACATCGTCAGCGCCTCGGACTGGCGGCCGGCTCGGAACAGCGCCAGCATCAGCTTGCCGACGAGGGCCTCGCGCAGCGGGTGGTCGGCCAGCGCCCGCCACAGTTCGGGGATGATCTCGGTGTGCCGGCCCAGCGCGAGATCCAGATCCATCCGGGACTCCATGGTCTGCAGCCGGAGCTCCCGGAGGTAGTGACCCTCGACCTCGCGCAGGGTGTGCGAGGGCACATCGAGCAGCGGTTCGTCCCGCCACAGCCGGAGCGCGGCGCTCAACTCGGCGGAGGCACGGTCGAGCGCGCCGGCCTCGATGTGGCAGGTGGCCTGCTTGCGATGCCGGGTGAAGCTCCCCAGATCGGTCTGACTGTCACTCAGCTCCATGAGGTAACCGGAGGCCTTCGTCCTGATGGCGCCGTCGGCCCGCTCGCCCAACAGGCGGCGAAGCCGCATGACGTAGGTGCGCACGGTCGCGGATGCGCTGGGCGGTGGCTCGTTGTCCCAGACGAAGCCCGCCAAACGGTCGATCGACACCACCCGGTTGGCGTTGAGCAGCAGCGTCGCCAGAACCACCCGCTGCTGCGGCGCGGCCACGGTGACCTCGATTCCGTCCGCCTGGACGGTCAGCGGGCCGAGCATCATGAACTGCATGACAGTCTCTATTCCTGAGTAAGGAGGCTGCGGCGGTCGACCGGGCCCGAACCGGCGGGCCGGGAGGCACTCAGCCGGCCAGTACCGGGGCCGATACGGCGACCGCAGGGAGCACGAGTCCTCCACGCACCGCGAAGCGGCAGACCATGTCGGCCCCGGACGGGCCGCCGGGCACCAGCAGCCGGCCCGTGAACCGGCCGTACTCCGGGCCGGCGGAGGGTTCGACATGCGTGCTGGCCGCCGCCTCCTCGAACTCCGGCGAGCGGCCGGTCAGCGGAAACCAGACCGTAGGGACCCACTCCTTGGCGCTGAAGAGCAGCCGGCCCCAGGGGAGTCGGGGGGCCTATCGGGCGAGCCGGGCCGGCGAGGCTCGCTCCTCGGGCAGTGCCACTGCCCCCAGCACACCGTCCAGCAGCGGCTGCTGCGGCGCGGCATGGTGGCTTCATACGTGCCCTCCTCCTGTGAGCGATCCGGGTTGCCGGTGCTGATTTCCTGATTTCTGCGGCGAGTTGACGGCCCGTGACCTCGACCCCGGCGGTCCGGGGAACGCTGACGCGGCCGTCCTCAGCTCCCGGTACGGCTCCTCGATCCCGCCCGTCCCGGGGCCGGCGCAGCGCTCTTCCATTTTCCTCACTTTCGCCCCAGGTGCCCGTATTTGGTGGATAACCTACCGCTTTGGGGCGCGAGGTCCCGCAAGGAGGCCGTCGTGCCGAAGACACGCCCGGCGTACACCCGGATCAACCAGGACCGCACGGACGCCGGGGAACATCCCGGGCCGACCAGTGAGGGGGCGTCAGCGCCCAAGCGCGGCAATCCGGCCAGAATCAGGCGCCGACCGCTCCCGGGTTCGACCCCGCCCGCGCACTACCATCCACTCTTACGACAGGCCGGAGCTGCGGTCGGACGCTCGAACCCCGCAGATGCCGCAGTCGCCCCCACAGCGAGCACCCGCCGCGGCGGCCGAGCCGAACGGACCCTTCCCGACATGACTGACGTCTCCCTGGACAGCACCCTGTGGCTGCGGCGCTACCACCCCGCCATCGACTCCGCCCAGCGACTGGTCTGCCTCCCCCACGCCGGCGGTTCGGCCAGCTTCTACTTCCCGGTCTCCGCCGCACTGAGCCCGCGGACCGAGGTGCTGGCGGTGCAGTACCCCGGACGGCAGGACCGGTACACCGAGCCCGTCATCGACGACATCGGGCTTCTGGCCGACCGGGTCGCACGCGAGCTGCTCCCGCTGACCGACCGCCCGCTGGCCCTGTTCGGGCACAGCATGGGTGCACTGGTCGCCTTCGAGACAGCGCTGCGCCTGGAACGCGCCGGGCACCGGCCGAGCCATCTGTTCGTTTCCGGGCGCAGGTCGGCCTCGGCTCAGAACAGCGCACGGCTACACCGGCTGGACGACGAGGGCCTGCTGGCCGAGGTCAGGAAGCTGAGCGGGACCGATCCCCGCGCCCTGGCGGACGACGAGCTGATGCGGCTGGTCTTGCCCGCGCTCCGCGCCGACTACCGCGCCGTGGAGCTCTACCGCGGCGACCTTGAGGCGCTGCTCCAGTGCCCGGTGACCGTGCTGACCGGGGACGACGACCCGCGGGTCACGATCGAGGAGGCCCACGACTGGGAGCGGCACACCAGCGGCGACTTCGACGTGAGGGTCTTCCCCGGCGGTCACTTCTACCTCACCGACCGCGCGGCCGAGGTCCTCGCCGTGATCCGCGAGGCACTGGACATCCCTGCCGAGCCGTCCTGACAGACTCCGCCGGGCGGGGGAATCTGATGCCCTGTTCAGCGGTATTCGCCGGTCCCGAGGTGTCAGTTCGCTTATATGACCATAGATATATGGGGTGACTGGTTCGGACAATCCGAACCAAACAGTCAAAAACGTAAGGAGCAGTTTGATGCTTGGATCTACGCGCACCCGCATGGTCGCTGCGATGGGTACCGTTCTGGCGTCGGGCATGATCATGGTCGCGGGTGGGCAGGCCATGGCGGCGACGAAATCTGTCACCGTCATGCCGGTGGCCCAGCATGGCACCCAGGCCACGACGGTCAAGCCGAACAGTGCCATCGCCGCCAACCTGGCCGGCAACAAGGGCTGGCCGGACGAGCTCACCATCGATTTCGCCCAGCAGGAGGCCGTCTCCTTCACGAAGAACACGACGTTCAGCCTGGAGGAAGAGGACGCCTGATGGGGTGATGGAGCAGGGGCCCGCTCCCTGATCGTCCTCCCACGTGGCCCCCGGTGCCGGATCGGCGCTCTCTAGGGGTCGTTGCGACACATGGCTGGTTGTTCACGGCCGCGAGCAGTTCATGCAGGCGCTCGGCTGGGGTTTCCCAGTCGAGCGTTTTGCGTGGGCGGCCGTCGGGTTCGGCGGCGACGGCAACTCGACTGGACCCGTCAGGTCGACAAGGAGACCTGCGGCTCCACCCGCCGGTCTGGGCGCTGCCCGCCATGGCACGAGAGGGCGCGACACCCGGCGATGCGCCCGTCCCCGCGGGGACGACTGTGTGGTGCATCCCGTGGACCACCCGTCGGGACCCACGCGAGCTCCCCGACCCCACGGCGTCGCCAGTTGGGCGATCGTGATATTGCCCGGTGCGGGCTTCGCCTTCACAGTTCGCCCACGTAATGTGTCTCGATAGTGACTGTCGGGCACCACCTTTGGCATGGTGGAGTCATTCGGCCAGCTCCAACCGAGCGCCGGCGCCAGGCCGAGGCGTCCATTCGCAGGGCATCAAACAGACAGGAGTCCAGGTGGCCACTGACGAAGCAGGCCAGGCGGACTCCGGGCGCGGACAGCACGGCTGGGGAAAGAGCACCTTCGAGGACATCTACGACCAGCCTGACCCTCGGGCCTACTTCACCCGGCTGCGGCCCCTGCGCTACCAGACCCCGCACCACGCCCAGCCGGTCTTCCGCAGGCTCCTCGACCAACGGGCCCGCCTGAATGCACCGGGGAACTCGGTCAAGGTGGTGGACCTGTGCTGCTCCTACGGCATCAACGCGGCACTGGTCAACCACAACCTCACCCTGGAAGACCTGTACGCCCGTTACACCGGTCCGAAGACGGCCGGGCTGTCCACACCGGAACTCATCGAGGCGGACAAGGAGTTCTACGCCGTGCACCGCCGGGAGCAGGCGGTGCCGTTCATCGGCATCGACGTCGCGCCCCGGGCGGTGGCCTACGCCTCCGCGGTCGGCCTGCTGGACGGCGCGTTCGCCGAGAACCTGGAGACCGGCCCCGCCAGCGCGAAGCTGGCCCGGGCCGTGGCCGCGGCCGGTCTCATCACCATCACCGGCGGCGTCGGCTATATCGGCCCCCGCACGTTCGATACCGTCCTGAGCCACACCCGCTCCCCGGCATGGGTAGCCGCCTTCACACTGCGGATGGTCGACTACCGGCCGATCGCCGACACCCTGGCCGCCCGGGGATTGGTGACACACACCTCTCCCGAGACATATCCACAGCGCCGCTTCACCGACGACGCCGAGCAGCAGCGCGCCATCGCGCGCGCCACCGCCACCGGCCACGACCCGACCGGCCGCGAGGCCAACGGCTACTACCACACCCTCCTCCACCAGTCCCGACCCACCACCGCGACCGGCAGCCGTGACCGGCAGCCGTGACCGGCAGCCGTGACCACTCAGGCCCACGACGCGCTGCGCCGGCATGACGCCCGATCAGACCGGGCGGCTCAAGGTCCACGGCCATCCAGCCCAGCCTCCACAACGCGAGCGACGCAGGACCGGCCGCCGGCATGGTGCGCGTCACCAACACCGACCCCCGGACAGCGGACCCCTGCCCGGGCCGCTCGCCGAAGCCGTCGGAGCAGGGCGACCTCACCCAAGCGGTGGCGGACCAGCTCGCCCAGCACCCCGCGGCCATCACCTGGGAAACCCTCGTGTGAGGACCGCGGGTTACGTTGTCCGGCGCGTCGCCGATCCGCTCAGAGGCGTTCGGGGTGGCGCAGTCGGTTCCACTGGGCGAAGGCCCGGGCGACCAGTGCTCACGCCCGTGTCGAACCTCCCGGTGATGCTGCCCGGACGTGAGCGCGTGTGCCCCGTGGTCAGTGCTTGAGGCCGCGCAGCAGCCGTACGTACCGGCTCCAGTGCGCCGGGCGGGCCACCGTGCCCGTGCAGGCCAGTTCGGCGCGGTCCAGGCTGTCCTCCAGGCACGCGTCGTGGAGCGGCCGCCAGACCAGCGGCCAGCCGAGACGGGCCGGCCCACGGGCGTCCATGGCCAGGGTGTGGCGCAGCAGCGTGTGCTCCTTGTCGACGGCCAGGGCAGCATATTCGTGGAACCCGTGGAAGCCGCGCGGCCCGCTGAAAGCGAAGCGCACCCACATGGAGGGGACGTACGCGGCAACGGTGTAGCGGACCGGGCCGTGTCCGCCGACCGCTCCGGTGGCCAGGGGGCGGTCGAACTCCATCTGCGGCCAGCCCAGTTGCGCCCAGAGCTTGTCGTCGCTGCTCGACAGGGTGTCTATCAGCGCTCCCACCTCGCTCTCGGTCGCGGCCAGCAAGCGCTCGTGCACGTTGTAGACGCCCATGCGTCCTCCCTGATACTCGTTTTAGAGGTATGTCTCTAATATTATGGAGAGTACTCTCCAACCCATGGCCAGACCACCCCGCTTCGACACGAACCAGCTGCTGGACGCCGCCGTGCGACGGGCCGCCGTTTCAGGCCCGGCCGCGGTGACCATGTCCGCGGTCGCCAAGGAGGTGGGAGCCCCGAGCGGTTCGGTGTACCACCGCTTCGCCGGACGCACCGCGCTGCTCGCCGAGGTCTGGCTGCGGACGGTCGAGAGCTTCCAGGAGGGCTACCTCGAAGCCCTCCAAGCGGACAGCGACAGGCGGCGGGCCGGGCGCACGGCGGCACGCCACGTCGTCGCCTGGAGCCGCGCCCACCCGCAGGAAGCCGCTCTGCTCCTCTACGGCGCAGAGGAGTTCGGGCGCGCCGACTGGTCCGAGGAATACCTCCACCGCGCCGAGCGCGGCAACCAGCGCGTGCGCACCGCCCTCACCGCCCTCGCCGGTGCCCTGGGCGCCGAGGGCCCCCAGGCCACCGAAAGCGTCGCACTCGCCCTGGTCGACCTGCCCCTCGCGCTGGTCCGCCGCCATCTGCGGGCCGGCACACTCCTACCAGCCCACGCCGAGGACCTCGCCGAGCAGTGCGCCGACGCGCTGCTCGGCACGCTTCCCACCAGGCCGGCTGCTCCGAAAACGGCCGCCGCCACCAGCTGAGAACGGGGCCGGCCTTCGGGCTCCGTTCGCCGAACGGCGTGCCCCCGCGGACGGCCGGGGCTCCGGGGCCGGCCAGGTCGCGCCTTCCAACTCGGCGGGACTGAAGCCGAACCCAACCTGGGCCATCAGCTCACCCACATCCTCGGGCCGGGAGACGAACACCGCCTTGCGCGGGCCCAGCGCCCAGGGCACCCAGTCGCCCGTAGACGTCGCGCGGGTGACAGAAGAAGGCCGGCGGATCGCGCAGGAAGACCGGCAGGTTGCCCAGCAGCGGCAGCCCGTGCGGGCCGCGGTCGGGAGGTGAGATTCCGGTCGTAGAAACCAGAGTTGACGTCACGCGGCCATGGTTGGCGGACCGGCCTCAGCTCTCAGGGGGCAGTGCCGGGTAGCGGGGCGGCTGCCCGCTGGAGCGGTCGCCGGAGTGGGTAAGCGGATCGCGGCCCCGAAGCGTTCAGGGGGTGTGAAGCTGTTGGAGTTCAGCGAGTTCTACGAGGCCAATCGCGACGTCTGCCTGCGGGCGGTGCTGGCCGGGGTGGGTGATCGGCAGTTGGCCGAGGACCTGGTCGCCGAGGCGTTCACCCGTGCCTGGACGTCGTGGCACGTGGTGCGCCGGCACCCCGCGCCCCGCGCCTGGGTGGTCCGGACCGCGTTCAACACCCGGGTGTCGTGGTGGCGCAGGCGGCGGCGCGAGGTCGCTGTCGACGTCGTCCCCGACACCCCGGAGGTCGCCGCCGGTGACCGCGGTCCGGACACCGGGCTGGACCCCGACCTGCTCGCCGCGCTGCGCGGCCTGCCGGAGCGGCAGCGCGAGGTGATCGCGTTCCGGGTCTTCCTGGACCTCGACACCAAGGCCACGGCCACGGGTGAGGCGCTCGGCGGCGCGGTCGGAGATCAGGCCGGCCTGGGCCACGGATACCCCCTGGGGGTGAGGATGGCTCGGAAGGGCAGCTGACCTCGAATAAGCTCCCCTTATCCGAGGCGTCAAAACGGACATGCCGCCTCACCGGGAGGGAACCCCATGAGCTCCAAGCGCAACCAGACCACAGCCCTGCCCACGCTCGCCGACGCCCACCGGCTCGCGGCCGTGGCGGCTGTCGAGAGCGGGGCCCGCGACTTCGCCGCGCAGATGGCCACCACCGAGCTGCGCCGCGCCTCGCACCCGGGCCGGGCCACCTGGGCACCCACCGACCAGGACGAGCCCGACCCGGTGCCGCAGACCGTGGTCGACGGCGACGAAGATCTGTGGCTGCGCTCCCCCGCCACCAGGACCTGGACCATGCCGAGCTTCGACCCCGCGCACGACGCGGCCCGCTGCGGCGACGCGCTGACCTGGCAGCAGCTTGCCCACGAGTACGGCCCGCTGACCTCGCTCGCCGACGACCGCCGCACCGGCGGCCGCCGGTGACGGCACCCACCGAGGACACCGCACCCCTCCACGCTCCTCGACGGTATGTCAGCGCCGCACTCCGTCACACCCGCTCGACTGTTCGACGATCGCGAGGGCTGGGCCGCCGCGGCTCACCGGCGGCAGCGTGTCGTACGACGTGGGGAACCACCTCGGCGGCGGCGGAGCTCAGCAGTCGCCGGGGGTGTGCGCCTCCGGTGCCAGCCAGCCTGAGGCCCACAGCCGGTCTGGCGTGGTTTCCCCGCGGAAGACCGCCGCCGAGCGCTGCGCGAACCGCGCGAAGGTGGTGGGCCGGATGCCGAACCGCTCGAACGCCGCGATGTCGACGCGGGACTCGGGTCCGCCTTCGCGCCGCAGCCGGAACAGGTCGTCGAGGTCGTCCGCGAAGCGAGGCGGGATCCCCCCGGCAACGAGCCGGCGGTGCTTCTCCTCAGAGGTGAGGTCGACGTAGCGGATCGGTCGGCCGACGATCTCGGTCAGGATCGCGCAGACCTCGGTCATGGACAGCGCCTGAGGCCCGGTCAGCGTGTGGACGGCGGTCGCGGCGCCCTCCGGCGCGGGCCCGGTGGCGGCGGCGAAGGCGATCTCGGCCACGTCCTCGACGTCCACCGGCGCCAGGCGGGTGTCGCCGAGCGGCTGGGCGAAGGTGCCGTCGGCCAGCATCGTTGGCAGCTCACGATAGTAGACCTGCATGAACTGGCTCGGCCGCAGCACCGTGGCAGAGACATGCGCCGCACCCAGGTGCTGCTCGACCTGCGCGTGGCAACGCCCGAACCGGAACGGGGAGTCCGGGTCGGCGCCGAGGCCGGACACCTTGACGATGTGGCGCACACCAGCCTCGACGGCCGCGTCGATCAGGTTGCCCTGGGCCTCCACCATCCGGTCGTCCGCGCTGGAGATCAGCACGACCGTCTCGACGCCGTCCAGCGCGGGGGCGAGCGTGTCGGGCACCAGCAGGTCCGCCCGGACGGTGCTGAGGCCGGCCGCGTCGCGCACCGCCCGCCCCTTGGCAGGGTCGCGGACCAGCGCCCGGGCGGTCCGGCCCCGTCGGCCGAACGCGCGGACCAGCGCCGAGCCGGTCAGCCCGGTCGCTCCCGTGATCAGGATCATCACTCACTCCTTCGTCGTGGTACCGGGCCGACTGGCGCGGCCCTGTGCCAGGTGCAGACGAAGCAGGGCGGCGAAACTGACCGCAGTGAGCGGAAATCCCCTGCGCCGACGGGTCGTTGTCCCTCACGCGACGCCCACCACGGACGTACCCGCAGCCGTCGGGGACTGGGACGCGATCCACGCCCGCCACCACCGCGAGCTGCTCGGCTCGCCCTTGGATGCCGAGGAGGCGGTCCAGGAGACGTGGCTGCGCGCCCGGCGCGGCCTGCAGCTCAAGAAGGCCTGAGCCGACGGGAGCCACCGCGCCAGATCCTGACCGTACCCAGTCATTTGACGGAAGCGGCCCGGTCCCCGCCCCGGCCATCGTGAGGGAGGCCAGACCCATCACGCCCGAAAGGGGACACACCGTGAACCTTCGAACCCGCCGCGCGAGGATCCTCTCCGCGATAGCCGCCCTCATCATCTCCCTGGCGACGTGCATCCTCGGCACCGGCGCAGGCACCGCATCAGCCGACACCGGGCCCTACTGGATCTCGCACATCTACATGAACATCGGCGACACCGGCAACCAGTCCCAGCAGAGTCAGTACGCCTCGCTGATCACCAGCCTGCGTTACGCGGCCGGACACGACTGGCGCAACGGGGTCATGATGACCCAGACCCCCCAGACACACGCGCTGATCCGCCTGGACCTGAGCAGGCCGGACGGCAGCACGATCTGGCTCTGGTTCACCCCGGACAACCTCTACCTCCGCGGCGTCACCACCACCAGCGGCGCGACGTTCTCGTTCAACGACTTCGACCTGCGGGGCGCCATGCAGCCCGCCACCGCCTTCGCCGACAGCGGACTGCTGCCGCCGGCCGCCTGGAACCAGGGCGCCTACTACCAGCTGCCGTTCGGCTCCAGCTACAACTCCCTGGCGCAGGCGGCAGGGCGCGGACGGGACTCCATGCCCCTCTCCTGGAACGACATGTGGAACTCGTTCTATGACCTGGCGTACGCCGATCAGACCCTGTCCAACAACCAGTCCATCGCGCGGGACCTCATGTTCTTCATCCAGTACACGTCCGAGGCCGCGCGCTTCTACGATGTGTACGGTGTGATGTCGGCCATCATGGTGGACCCCACCAACAACTACGGCAACCTGCCGCCGCTCCAGCAGGAGCTTGAGAACAGCTGGTCGCAGCTCTCCCAGTTCGCCATCGGCACGTCCAACGGCACCAACCCGCCCCCGCTCTACGTCGGCCCCGACGTCCCCACGTTCAACAGCTTCGGCGACGTCCAGAGCCGCCTCGCCATCGGGATCGGGCCCAACGACGTCGATCCCAACGGCGACTGGAACCACTCGGAGCTCTGACGCGCCGAGTCCCCGGCCGCGACATCTGGCGAAATACGGCCAGCTGTGGGCGACGGCCTGCCTCCTGACCCGCCCCCGGCAGCGTCTGTTCCAGCTCAGGCTGCGCTGGTCGGCCTGGCGGGCCTCGACCGAGGACCTGACCACGCTCCTGGGTGTCACCCGATGCCGACGGACCATCAGTCGTGCATGATCACCGGGACTTTGAACCAGCGCTGGGCATGGACTACAGTCTCGGATCTCGCCTCCGGTCAGACACCACTCCCGGAGTGCCTCACGGGAGATGCGACACCATGCGGACCGACTATGTGGACCTGCCCGGATACGAGGTCGTCGGTATCCTCGGCCAGGGCGGCTTCGCCACTGTGTACCGGGCGCGCCAACTGGCCGTGGGGCGGGAGGTCGCACTCAAGATCGACAGCCGGGTGCTGTCCTCCGCCCGGGACCGGCAGCGGTTCATGCGCGAGGTCACCGCAGCCGGGCAGTTGTCGGGCCACCCGCACGTGGTCGCGCTGTACGACGCCGGGGTGCTCGTGGACGGGCGCCCGTACATGGTGCTGGAACTGTGTCCGGGCGGGTCCCTGGGCGACCGGCTCCGGCGGTTCGGTCCGTTCCCGGCACAGGAGGCGTGGGACATCGGGGTACGCATCGCGGACGCGCTGGCCGCGGCGCATGCCGCCGGGGTGCTGCACCGCGACATCAAGCCCGGCAACATCCTGGTCAACCAGTACGGAGGCGTCGCCCTCGCCGACTTCGGCCTGGCGGCGATGCCCCGGCCGGGACACGACCTGTCCGTGACCAGGGAGGCGCTCACTCCCGCGTACGCCCCACCCGAGGCGTTCCGGCTGGCCGAGCCCACGCCTGCCGGGGACGTGTACTCGCTCGCCGCCACCGTCTACGCGCTCGTGCTCGGCCGCCCACCGCACCACCCGCCCGAGGGCAGCCTGAGCCTGGCGGAAATCATCACGCGGCACGGCACGCCCATACCCGATCTGCCCGGTGTGAGCACGGCGCTGACCGATGTCCTCCGGCAGGCGATGGCACCGGACCCCACCCACCGCCTTCCCAGTGCCGAGGCACTGCGGGACTCGCTGGCCGCCGTCTCCCTGCACCCGGCGGCGGCGCCGGCCGACTCGCCCCGGGACGTGCCACCGCCACCGCCACCCACGATGACGAGCCTGCCAGCACCACGGGCAGGCAGCGGAGTGCAAACGCAGCCCGTCGATGCGGAAGGCCCTGCAGGCACCCGACGGAGGCCGCGGTGGGCCGTCCCGATCCTGGCTCTGGCCGGGGCCGTTCTCTGCGCGGCCACGGTGCTGGTGTCCGAGAACCTGCGGTCGAGCACAGGGGCCGCCGCGCCCTCGCCGGGTGGCGCGAGCGCGCAGAGCCCGGGGGCATCGGCCGATGCCGGCTTCAACGTACCGACAACCATCCAGAACTGCCCGGCCGCATCGGTCGCCGGCCTCAACGCCCGCTGCACGACCACCGCCGAGTGCTGGGGCGGCATGGTCTCCATTGCCGGGGACGTCACCGTCAACCGCTCGGACTGCCTGGTGGACCATCCGTGGGAGACCTTCGCCATCGCCCCGCTTCCGGCGGACGGGATGACCATGAATCAGCACGAACTGGAGAACCACCCCTCGGTGCGCAAGCTCTGTTCCCTCGACGTCATGGCGAAGTCCAGACTGGGCAAGGCCCTGAGCATCCCGCCCGCCCAGTGGACCGTCGACGTGCTCCCGCCCTCGCAGACCGAGTGGGCCAGCGGCCTGCGTGTCTTCCGCTGCGTCGCCACCGTCACCGGGAGCGATGCCACCACCAGCTACTTCCGGCCGCGGTAGGCCCGGCCCGTGCTGGGGCAGCGGGCCCGGGCGCTCACCGGGAACACGCCGGACGTTCGGCGGCCTCGGCGGCGAGGGCGTCGTCGGCCGTTGCGCCCGGCTGGGGATCAGCGGCCGAGCAGTGCGGCCGCGGCGGCCAGGGTGGCGAGGGACAGTCCGGTGGTGACCGCAACGCCGCGGTTGGCCAGGGCCTGGCCCACCCCGTACTCCTGGGCGAAGACGAAGGTGTTCTGGGCTGTCGGCAGTCCCGCGCACACCACCACCGTCAGAAGTTGCACATGGGTCAGGTGCAAGGCCAGTCCGATGACCAGGGCAAGCAACGGCTGCCCCACCAGTTTGAGTGCCGCCACCGCCGCCAGCTCCAGCTTGACCGCCCGGGCCGCTCCGGGCAGCGGCCGCGGCTGCCCGACGGGTGGCGCGGCGTACAGCGACGCGCCGAGCCCCACCAGGCCGGCGGGCACCGCCGCCGCTCCCAGCAGGGCCAGTGTGGCGTGGGCCGTCGGCGGGACCGGCAGCCTCCAGACCGACCAGACCAACCCCAGGGCCGAGCCCAGGATGACCGGGTTACGCAGCGGAAGGGAGGCGATCCGGCGCATCCGGATCCGCCCCTGCGAGTCGCTCGCCCGGTCCAGAGCGATCAGGATGACGGGAGTGACGAGGAGGTTCTGCACCAGCACGACCTCGGCGAGGAACGACACCGATCCCAGCACCTGCTGAGCCACCGGGATCCCGAGGTTCGCGGAGTTCACATACCCCGCGGTCATACCCCAGATCGGCCCTTCCGCAGCCGGGCGGCCGAACCAGCGGCTGACAGCCAGCCAGCTCAGCGCGACCACCGCGGCGGTGCTGGCGGTGAAGGCCAGCAGCGGCAGGACGGACAGGCTCGACAGCGGTGTCGCGGACATGGTGAGGAACAGCGCTGCCGGCATCGCCAGGTGGAAGACGAAGCGACTCAGGACCGACGCCGCGTCCTCCCCGAGCAGACCGCGACGCCGAGCACCGTAGCCGGCCGCGGCCAGCAACCAGATCGGCAGGAAAGCGGATATGAGCCTCATGACAGCCGGGCCTCCCGCGCGAATCCGCGTGAGGCCAGCCGACACCGAGGCCGTCGAACGCCATTGTTCGTGTAGACCATGATCGCGGATGCTACGCGTGGCGATCCAGGCCCCGGCCACCGCCCCCGCCGCCACTCGGTTCCACATTCGCGCGGGCCTGGAGTGATCACGTGTTGACTGCCGCAGCGCTGAAGCGGACCGGGAGAGGTCAGTCCTGCGTGGGGCGCCAGTCGACCGGCGGCGGCAGCGTGCCCTGTTCGATGATGTTGGCGTACACGCTCTCCAGCGCCTCCGTGAGCGGCCCCATGAGCTCGGCCGGCAAGCCGTCGAAGAACATGTGCCGGACGAGATCGACGTGCCCGGGTGCGGCCTGCTCGATGGCCTGCCGCCCGCCTTCGCTCAGGGTCACGTCGGTGACGCGCTTGTCGGTGACCGACGGGCCGCAGGTCACCAGCCCTCGCGTGCTCATCCGCCGCACGTGGTGGGAGACCCGGCTGCGTTCCCAGCCGATATGGGCGGCGAGCACGGTGACCGGCATCCGCCCGCCGTCGGCGACGCTCAGCGCCGTGAGCACGTCGTAGTCGGCCAGCGAAGTGCCGCTGTCCGCGAGCAGTTGGCGGTTCATCTCGTACGTCAGGCGCAGCTGGATCCGGATGTAGGCCAGCCACGCCCGCTGCTGGTCGCCGTCGAGCCATCCGCCCTCGGGTACCGGCGCCGACTTGCCTTTACGTGACATATCACCTAAGCTTTCTCCTCGACAGCATCAGCACAGCCACCACCGCGCGGCGCACTCCCCGACATCATCTCGCGCAAGCCGCCGCGGCCGGGAGGAGAGCCATGCCGTACGCAGCAGTGCTCACGAAGTACGGGCCGCCCGAGGTGCTCGATTGGTCCCCGGCCACGATGCCCGAGCCGGGTCCGGGCCAGATCAGGATCCGTGTGTTCGCCGCCGGGATCGGTCCCACCGATCTCAAGATCCGGCGCGGCGATCTGGAACGGGTGTTCCCGCTGCCGCCCCTGGCGGTCCTCGGCTTCGAGGCCGCGGGCACCGTCGACGCGCTCGGCCCCTCCGTCACCGGCGTGGCGATCGGCGACGAGGTCGCGGCCCAGCTGCCCGCCCTCGGCGGATACGCCGAGTATACCCTCGCTTCCTCGTGGACGGCCAAGCCGGCCGGCGTGAGCTGGGCCGACGCCGCCGCGCTGCCGGCATCGGCAGAAGCCGCCGTCGGCGTCCTGCGTCAGCTGCACGTCGCCCCCGGCGAGACGCTGCTCGTCCTCGGCGGCGCAGGATCGGTGGGCCTGATCGCCACCCAGCTCGCCATGGACCAGGGCCTCACCGTCATCAGCGCCACCGCACCGCGCGACGAGCAGCTCACCCGCGAACTCGGCGCGATCCCCGTGTCGTACGGGGCCGATCTCCTCGCGCAGGTGCACGCCCACGTCGGCAAGGTCGACGCCGTCTTCGACGCCGCCGGGAAGGGCGGGCTCGGTGATGCGGTCGACCTCGCCGGCGGACCCGCACGCGTCATCACCCTCGCCGACGAACACGCAGCCGACTACGGCGTCGCGCTCTCCGCCCCCACCCCGGACCGCGCCCCGGACGCCCTCGACCAGACCATGGCCCTGCTCGCATCCGGCAAACTCCGGCTGCGCACCCAGCGCCACCTGCCCATGCACGACGCCGCACACGCACACGAACTCCTCGACACCGGTCAGGCACACGAGAAACTCATCCTCACCACTGGATGACGCAGGCTCCCTGCCATCCGAGCGCATGCATCGTCCGTGAACGACGGCCGAGCCGGACCAGGTGACCAGCGAGCGGGAGCGCACCGTGGCCCGGCTCCGTGCCTGGCGGTCCCGCCTGCCCAGCAGCGGCGCCTGCCACTGTGCCGTCGCGCGCCGCATCCGCCCGCCGTCGGCACACCCGGCGCGCGGCCGAACCCGGCCTGTCCTGGTCCCCGGGGGGGGTGGCGGGGCGGAGAGAAGATGACTTGAGTCTCCATCAGGGGGAGACACGAAGGTGGGGGCATGGACGGCGACGGACTCTTCACGATCGGGGCTCTGGCCCGCAGGACCGGACTGACGGTCAAGACCATCCGGTTCTACTCCGAGCGAGCGGCGGCGAGTTCGTGCAGGCCCCGGGGCCGGCGCGGCGCGGATGCGGCGGGGGTACGGGTATCAGCCCCGGCGGTGTGACGGGCAGCGTGGAGAGGGAGCCAGTCAGGTCGTCCCGCTGCGCGCGAAGGGGTCGAATCGGACACCAGTGCGACCTCGTACCCAGCGCTGTGCTGGAACCAGCACGCGGGCCGGAGCGCTAGGACTTCAGGAAACGCAGGTAGACCGCTGCGAAGACCACGACGATGCCGATGTTCACCGCCAGACGCGGCCAGAACCGGTCGCGCAGGAACAGCACGTCCACGCCGACGACCACCACGACCATCACCAGCACGTACAGTGCGACGAACACCGGTCTCATGCTCCAGTTCTACCGCACGCCCGCAGCAACGCAACCCAGTGGGCACCGCAGCCCGTACTGCCCGCGCGGGCTCGAAGCCGAGTCTCAGCCGTCGACGTCGAACCACCCGGCGTTCAATGCCCAGTGCCTCACCCACCCCGCGAACCCGGCTCGCTCGTGGTGAAACCGAACGCCGAGCCGAACGGCATCGCGCCCTCCCCGCTGATGTTCCAGACGTGCCCCCTGCGCTCGCCCGTAACGACTAAGGTGCGGCCGATGAGTTTCCGGCGGGCGTACCGTCTACCCGTCGACGAAGGGAGCACACCATGCGCAAGATCATCGTTTGCACGTTCCTGACGCTCGATGGCGTCATGCAGGCCCCGGGCGGCCCGGACGAGGACGCCGGGAGCGGCTTCGAGCACGGCGGCTGGCAGAAACCGGTGGCCGACGACGAGGTCGGCACGGCCATCGCCGGTTGGTACGAGCACTCCGACGCGATGCTGCTCGGCCGCAGGACGTACGAGATCTTCGCGTCGTACTGGCCGACCGCCGATCCCGGCAACCCGTTCACCGACCGGATGAACAACATGCACAAGTACGTGGCGTCCCGGACCCTGACGTCCGTCGAGTGGCGGAACTCCACGCTGCTGGAGGGCGACATCGTCGATGCACTACGCAGGCTGAAGGCGTCCGCCGGCGGCGACATCAACGTCGTCGGCAGCGGCGACCTCGCCCAGACCCTCATGCATCACGGACTCGTCGACGAGTACCGGCTGACCATCCACCCGGTGATCATCGGCACCGGCAAGCGGCTGTTCGCCGGCGGAGCGATCCCCACCGCGCTGGAGCCGGTCAGCGTCTCGACGACGAAGGGCGGCACCGTCGTCGGCGTCTACCGGCCGAACGGTAAGCCCCGCTACGACAGCTACTAGTGTCGCATCAAGCAACCGAGGTCAGCTTCACCAGCGCGGACCGGGTCCGGGACGTGCTGCACAACTTCAACGCCGACGGCTTCGCCTCCCTGTACCCCAAGTACGGGGGGCGGGCGGCCGAAGACCTCCGGCCAGTCCGAGCAGAGGGCTGCCCGAAGCGGCCCGTGTCCCGACCTCCAAACACCAGCGCTCCACGAACTCCCTGTCGTCGTCGTTCAACGCACTCCCGACCAGGACGCTCGCTGCCTCGGGCTCATGCACCCTCTCCGCGAGCGCCCGCTCCAACGTCTCGACCACCATGTCATGCGGCAGAGCGGGAGGGTTTTCAAAGCGCAAGTGTGAGTGCATAGCGCGAGACTACGCACTCCGCAACGGTGCCCAACCCACCCAGCCCCACAGTTCCATGGTTCGGTACGGCAACGGCTTCTGACGAAATCTCAGAGCTCTGCACACAATCGGTCGATCCGGGCACGGTTGCGGGCCGAGCCGATCCTCACGGCGAGGCCCCTGGCTTGCCGTGCGTGGTTCGCAGCCTGATCTCGCTCACCATGGGCGAGGTGGGCTTTGGCCATGTGAAAGTGCATGCTGGCGGTCGCGCGGGTGAACTTCGTGTCGATCTTGGCAAGCGCGTCGTACAACTCGCTCATCGCGGCCTCGTCGAGCTGGGCGAGCATGCACCCGCGCCAGCGGATCAGATTGCGGTCGTTGAGGATGACGTCGGGCATCTCAAGGTCCCAGTCGTCGTCTCCAGGGGGGAGCACGGCCGCGGCTCGGTCCACGGCTCGCATGCTTGCGTCCCGTCGGCCGGCATGTGCGAGGGCTTCGGCCGCACTGGCGTGGAGCCAGGCCATAAGGCGAGGAGACGCCTTGGTCCCGACTGAGCGCTGCGCTTCCTGGATCAGCTCGACGGCCAGGTCGGGCTTTCCCACTGCCGTCAGTACAGGGGCCTGGGCAGTCATGGCGTATGCAAGGTACATCGGGTCATCCGCCCGGGCTGCCGCCCCCTTGCTCAACTCGTACAGCTGCCAGGCACGCTGGGTGTTTCCAAGGTCGAGTACCTGCCAGGCAGCCAGCGCGGCCGCGCCGACGACCGCCCGGGCGAGGCGGTCCCGCGTTTGGGGCAGCATGCTAAAGGCCAGCAAGTCCTCCAAGGCTGCCAGATGGGCTTGCACCTGGCCCCCCATGATGACGGCTCCCACCTGGCGGTCCAGCGTGCGCAGGAGTTGGGTCTGGGACATGAAGGAGTCGACCACATCGGCACTCAGGGATCCGCCCGACTCGATCCGCGCAGCAAGAGCCTCGTCTCCCGCCAGGAGGAAGGATGGATGTTCTACTGCGGAGCCGGCAGACGCGCCAAGGCCAGACGGCCCGCCCACCTTCCGCGCGGAGGCGAGAAGCCTGCCTCGGCCGGTCGGATCCAGCCCGAGACCGTCTGCCAGCGCGGTCACCGACGAGAGGCGCGGGCGCCGTCCTCCCGATTCCAGCATGCTGATCGCATGCCTGGACACTCCTGATCGTTCGGCCAGCTCCTCCTGCGTCAGACCGGCGCCGAGCCGGGACTCCCGCAGAACCGACGCGAATGGCTCAGCCACCTGGCTCCCCCGAGCAGCCGACTCGTCCTGTCCGTACATGGTCGATTCTACGGACCTGCCGCAGCGAACGCCACACCAGCGCAACACGAGCGCCATGGAGCAGCCGGCCCAGAGCGATGAGGATGGGTCCTGCCCAGCGGAGATGACTGCTGGTCAACCACGAGGGGGAGATCTGACATGAAGTCGAGCCGTCGATCGATTCGGACCATTGTGGCCGCCACCGCACTGACCCTCAGTGCCGCTGCTGGGGTCGCCGCAGCGCCAGCGGCGAGCGCGGACACGCCGCCTTCCTACTGCTACAACAGCGGCTCCGGATTCAACCACTATTACGCCTTCGACCACACATACACCAGCGGCGGCCACACGTACTTCCAGTACTCGACCCTGGAGCTGAACGGGGACAACTACTACTGGAACGGGCAATTCTCGTACGAGTGCGACGGCCACGCGACCCCTTCCGGGGCGGGTAGCTACCCCGGGGAGATCCAGTACATCTTCGATCACTCGTACGTCAGCGGTGGCAACACGTATAACCAGTACTCCACCCTGTGGTGGGATGGCTCGAACTGGTGGTGGAACGGGTTCGTCTCGTACGAGGTGTGACTTGTACCGGCCCCAGGCCGCCTGATGGGGCAGCGACGTCGATACGGGGGCGCAGGCCGTGTTGACCGCTCAATCAGGTGCTGTAGTCACGACCTGATCCAGATGGCGAGTGCGGCTGCGGTGACGGTACCAAGGAAGACGTAGCCGCGCTTGTCATAACCGGTGGCCACCGCACGGTGGTTCTTCAGCTTGTTGATGGCCCGTTCCACGGTGTTGCGCTTGTACCGGTCCTCGTCGAAGCCCGGTGGTCGTCCGCCACGCGATCCTCTGCGCAGGCGGGCGGCCTGGCTGTCGACCTTCTCCGGGATGGTGTGCCGGATGCCGCGCTGCCATAGGTACTGACGACACGGCCCGTTGCTGTAGGCCCTGTCGGCTGCGACGCTGTCCGGCTTCTTGCGGGGCCGACCGGGCCCCAGGCGGGGAACCCGGATCTTCTCCAGCACCGGCACGAACTGCGTGCAGTCGGCCCGCTGTCCGGGCGTGACGATCAGGGACAACGGGCGGCAGCGGCCGTCGGCACTCAGGTGGATCTTGCTGGTGAAGCCTCCCCCCGAGCGGCCCAGGCCCTCACCTCCCGCACCACCTCCACCAGCCGGGCGGCCAGGCTCTGCCACGGCGATTCGGCCTGGTGTTCCACGGTCCGGGCCCCCTTTGAGCGTTGGCCTCGGGCGTCACCGCCTCCTGGCTCGGTCGGCTACGACTGTTCAGCAGGAGTACGGTGCCGGACCGCCCCAGTTCGCGCCGTTCGCGTACGCATGCCAGGTGCCCCACGCGGCGGCGCAGCTGACCTGCGCGTAGGCGATGAACGTGTCCGGGGTGGCATCGTGGATGTACATCCCCGGCGAGTCGACGTCCTTGACGGCCGTCGAGACGGGGCCGGTCACCTGGCCTCCGTTGTTCGACGAAATGATGCTTACGAACACGGTGTCGCTCCGGTAGGGCCCCTGCTGGTAGGGCGTGGCCCACTGGAAGTGCGCCCAGGTGTAGCCGTTGCAGGTGTTGTACATCTGCTCGACCTGGCCGGCGTACATCCCGTGCAGGTTGACGTTGCCCGGCGAGCCGATGTTGATGTAGCCGCAACTGGCCGTAGCCGCTTGCGCGGTGCCGACGGCCCCGAGGCCGACACTGGCCGCGGCAAGCGCTGCCGCGGCCAGTGTGCGGGCGGTGCGTGTGATCATGGATCCCCCTCAAGTGTGCCTGAGCTTCGAGCATGGACCCCGAACCCCTTCATGTGTAGAGCGCCTCGGCCGGCAAGGAGGTCAGGCCGCCGGGCGGCCGAGTTCATGCTCCCGGTCCACAACGACGGCGCCGCCGGCTGGCGCTGGCACGACGGGCCGTTCGATCGGATCGGGAGGATCAGTGACCGGGCAACGGCACGAGCCGCGTCAGGCGTCCGTTCCGCAAAGCTCGTCCAGCCGGATCGCGGCACACGTTCCCAGGTCGCTGTCAGCACGTCCAGCGCGCCACTCGCGAAGCCGTCCGAGGACGAAGGGCGACGGTGGAGCCACGAAACAGGCAGCTTCCTGCACCCCTGCTTCGTCGTCTCGGGCTGCATCCCGACCGGCCGACCGCGATCATCTCCGGGCCCACTCCGCCCGGCTGGTGGCATGCCGCCGCTGAGCGGTCGCTATGCGGAGCGTCTCGCCGAGGTCGGCGCCTCCGCATCGGATGGGTGGAACCCTCCGGCATGGTCGGGCACGGTGGCGAGGGCAGGAGGCGCCTCGCCGCAGTCCAGCAGGACACCCCACTGCAGCGCGGCGTCCGCCGCACGGCGGCCATGTTGCACAGGCCCGGATCCCCTCGACGGAAACTCGAATGCGGGTGCCGCGGTCGCACTCTAGGCTGCGCCCTCGGGGAGGTCGACGCCCCGTATCGACCGTCAGTGGATCGGAGATGCACGGGGTATGACCAGCCAACTGTTCGCGATCTGCTTCAATGCGACCCGGCCGTCGGACCTGGCACGGTTCTGGTCCGGGGTCCTGGGCTGGGAGTCGGCGGGCGGTCCGGACGACGACGTCGCGATCCTGCCTCCCGACGCCGCCGGGTTCCGCATCCGTTTCCTGCCGAGCCAGGAGCCGAAGACCGGCCAGAACCGGGCACACTTCGACCTGACGAGCACCTCCCCGGAAGACCAGCAACAAACAGTGGCCAGGGCGCTGGAATTCGGCGGGAAGCACATCGACGTGGGCCAGCTCCCGGCAGAGGGGCACGTCGTGCTCGCCGATCCGGACGGCAACGAGTTCTGCGTCATCGGTGCCGGCAACACGTTCCTCGCCGACACCGGCTTCATCGGCGCGCTGGCCTGCGACGGTACCCGGGAAGTCGGCTACTTCTGGAGCGAGGTGCTGCGGTGGCCGCTGGTCTGGGACCAGGACCAGGAGACCGCGATCCAATCGCCGAACGGCCGTACGAAAATCACGTGGGGCGGTCCCCCGGTGGCGCCGAAGACGGGCCCGAACAGGCTGCAGTTCGAGCTGGCACTGCCCGCCGACGCCGACCGGGAGGTGGAGGTCGACCGCCTGATCTCGCTCGGAGCGACCCGCACCGGCATCGGCGAAGGCAGCCGGGTGCTGATGCTTGACCCCGACGGCAACGAGTTCTCCGTACAGGCGTCCCGGTAGGAGACTGCTGTCGGATGGGCTGTGCGTCATAGGCGGGTGTCGACTACTGGTTCCAGATCTGGAACTCGGAGATCTGGCCGGCGGGCCAGCCGGTGTTGGCGGTGATGCCGACCCGCCAGTACCGCTGCGAGGTCGCTGGGAACGTGATCGTGACGGTGTTGTCGGCCGACGGCGTGAAGGTGTAGTCGGCCGACGGCTGCACCGTGGTGAAGGTCGACCCGTCCGTCGAGCCGAGCAGGGACAGCGTCTGGTCGCGTGCGCCCCAGGTGGCGGGCAGTTGGAGCACCACCCGGCTCACTGACTGGGACGATCCCAGATCCACCTGGACCCACTGGGGGAACACGTTGTTGGTGCTCTCCCAGTACGAGTTCTGGTTGCCGTCGGTCACGTTCGACGACGCGTACACGTCCGTTTGCGACGATTCGGCGGTCGGCCGGCCCGCGGCGAGATTGGTGCTGACACTGCCGGCCGCGGCGAACTGCAGACTGTTGACGTTCCAGCCGCCGTTGTCCTCGTTGACGGTCAGGACCTGTTGCCCGGCGGGCAGCGTCACCTGGCTGGTGACGGTGCCCCAGTTCTGCCAACCGCCGGTGGCCGGTGTGTCGATGTTGCCGCTCAGGTTGGTTCCCGCGGCGTCGGACAGGTGCAGGGCGTCGGTCACGGCGCCGGGAGCGGCGACCCTCATGCCGACCGTGTAGGTGCCGGCCGTGGCGACGCTGACCGTGTAGCGGAACCACTGGCCGCCCGTGGTCCAGCCGAGATCGTAGCCGCCGCCGGTATCCGTGGTCGTCTCCAGATCGACACCGTCGGAGCGGTAGCCGTTGGCGGTGCCGTTGACGGAGGTGACGTCGTAGCCGACGCCCTGGCCGCCCGTGTCGTAGTTCTCCGCCTGGACGACGCCGGGGACGGCGGCGGCGCTGCCACCGTACGGTCCTTCCGGGCTGCCACCCTGCCAGCTGTTGCCGCTCGCGGTCGCGGTGAAGCCGCTGGAGTTGTTGAGGAAGGGCGACATCCCGGACCCCAGGCCGGTGACGGTGTTGCCGGTGATGGCAGCCGATCCGGTGGGCGCGGGATAGAACGGCGGAGCGATCACGATGCCGTTGCGCCACGGCGCGGTGACCGTGTTGTTCTGCAGCAGCGTGTTCGTGGACGTGGAGAAGCCGATGCCGTCGTACAGCGCGTTGACGACGGTGTTGTTGGTGGCGGTGACGTGGTCGACCACACCGACGTTCTGGCCGTCGCCGCCGTTGCCGATCTGCAGGGCCGGCTGGCCCTGACTGTAGCCGTTGCCGCCGGAGCGGACGATCACGTTGCCGTTGACCGTGGCCGTGAGCAGGTCGTTGCCGTTGACGCCGAAGCGGCCGGCGCCCAGGCCGATGTAGCGGGCGGTGTCGGCGATGTAGTTGTACTCGACGTCCTGGTTGCTGCCGCCGTAGATGCCGATGCCCTTGCCGCCCCAGGGCGCGATCACGGTGTTGTGCGTCATCGTGATGTGCGACATCGGCGTGTAGTAGGTCTTGTTGCCGTTGGCGTCGGTGTTGTAGTTGACCGAGTTGATGGCCATTCCGTCGTCGCCGGTGCTCCGTACGAAGTTGTTGGTCGCGGTCAGGTTGCTGCCGACGGAGTTGTTCAGCGACACGTTGTTGAGGTTGATGCCGTCGGCCCAGATCGCGGTGAGGCGGCTGTTCTCGACCGTGCCGCCGGTGCCGGACGCCCAGAAGCCGGACTCGACGTGCTGGCTCCAGATGTCGTTGGCGACCCAGTTGCTGCCGGAGGTGTCCATGGCACCGCCGCCGCCGTCGACGGTGGCGCGGCTGGTGGCGTCGGAGTCGAGGTGGAAGTCCTGGACCACGCAGGAGGTCAGGTCGAACAGGGCGGCCAGGCCGACGTTGTTGGGCAGCGGGACGTCACGGTAGATCGTGCTGTACCAGACGCCCGCGCCGGCGATGGTGATGCCCTGGGCGCTCAGGCCCGCAGTGCCCTTGAGGTAGAACGTACCCGCGGGGATCCAGAGCACCTTCTTCTGGGTCTGGGCCTGGTTGATGCAGTTCTGGATGGCCGCGGTGCTGTCGACGGCGCCGCTGTCGGCGGAACCGTTCGTCGGGGTGTCGTCAGCCACCGCGCCGCAGTCGGTGATGGAGAGGGAGTTGGCCGGTTGGGCGATCGGTGCCGGCGGTTTCTCCACGTCGATGACGTCGATGTAGTAGAACGCGGCCGTGTTCGCAGCGTCCTTCTGCAGCGTCAGGGTGCTGCCGGGGGCGATCGGCGCGCCGGTGATGAACGTGTGCGACTCGTCGAAGTACTGCCGGGGGTTGCCGTCGGCCGGGTTCTGGCTGCTGCCGTTGTAGTCGCTGCTGCTCTCGTAGAACCAGCTCTGCCTGGAGTTGAGGTTCAGCGCCTGCCGGAACGTGCCGTCGACGTAGAGGTCGAGCGTCGCGGTGGTGCCACCACCCGTCGCGGAGTCAGGGATGCTCTCGCGGAGGTTGACCGCACTGATCGGCGCGCCGGTGGTGTTCGTCCACTGCACGCTCTGCCCGGTGCCGGTGAGCTGTACGTACGCGTGGCCGGAGGCTTCCACGGCCGCACTGGAGTACTGCGTGGTCGGTGGCGAGGTCAACGACACGACGGTGGCGCCGCCGGCAAGCGTGCCCGCCTCGCCCTCGAAGCTGGTGAACGGCACCGTCGCCCCCACGCCGGAGGCCGCAGCCCGCGCGGCAGCGGGAGTTGCGGCGGCCGGCGCCGTGCTTGACGCGACGAGTGCACAGCCGGTGAGCAGCACCGCCACCGCCGCACTCAACCAGCGGCGCAGGCCGACGTTCGGTGGTCGTTTCATCGAGAGCCCTCCCTGGCGGTGCACACGTCGGCCGGAAGTCGCATGCCGAGATGAACGTAACCTGACAGCCACTCAGGTGCAATGCTGCGTCACATCCGCGCAAATATTCGATACTGGTTGCACAATTCCACGACATCGAGCCATGCCCTAGCGAGCAGAGCCGTCGCTGTCCATCAGCCGGGAGGCCAAGCCCTCTCTTGACGCAAGCATGGCATCTCTGTAACTTCCTGTCAGTTAGCTGCAAATTTCTATCAGCAAGCAGTTGCCAGTCAGGGTCGATGCTGAGATTTTCCGCGTCGGCGCAGCTGCTCACTGAGTGCACTCCCAACCCCTCGCGCCAGCACCGCCCCCACCGCGAAGGAGCCGAGGACGAGGATGAGACGACGAGGACGACCCCAGGGACCGCAGGACCCACGGCGGCTGCGCAGGCTACGGACAGCCGTGCTCGCCCTGGCCGGCCTGCTGGCCGCCATGCTTCCGCTGCTGCACGCCGCCCCCGCGACCGCCGCCACCGGCACCAACCTGGCGGCCGGAAAGACCATGAGCGCGAGCGGCTACACCCAGAACTACACGCCGTCCAACGCCAACGACGGCAACCAGTCCAGCTACTGGGAGAGCACTGACAACGCCTTCCCGCAGTGGCTGCAGGTCGACCTCGGGGCGACGACCAGCGTCAACCAGGTGGTGCTGACGCTCCCGGTCTCGGGCTGGGCAGCCCGCACCGAGACCCTGTCCGTCCAGGGCAGCACCGACGGCAACAGCTTCAGCACCGTGGTCCCCTCCGCCGGGTACACCTTCGACCCGGTCACCAACAGCACGGTGACCATCAACTTCACGGCCACCAGCACCCGTTTTCTGCGGCTGCTGATCACCGCCAACACCGGCTGGCCCGCCGGCCAGATCTCCGAGTTCGAGGTGTACGGCCCGGGCGGCGGCGACACCACGCCGCCCACCGCGCCCGGCAACCTGGCCTACACCCAGCCGCAGTCCGGCCAGATCACCCTGACCTGGCGCGCGTCGACCGACAACGTCGGCGTCACCGGCTACGACGTCTACCGCAACGGCGCCCTGGCCACCACGGTCGACGGAAGTACGCTGACGTGGACCGACAGCCAGCCGGACACCGCGACCGTGTCGTACTACGTCACGGCACACGACGCCGCCGGGAACCAGTCGCCGGCCAGCAACACCGTCACCCGCACCGGAAGCAGCGGCGGGGGCACCAACCTGGCGCTCGGCAAGCCCATCACCGGGACCGCCAACACCTACACCTACGTCCCGGCCAACGCGAACGACGGTGATCTCACCACCTACTTCGAGGGCTCGACCTACCCGAGCCGGCTCACCGTCAAGCTGGGCGCGAACGCCGACCTGACCTCCGTGGTCGTGAAGCTCAACCCGGCCGCCATCTGGTCCGCCCGTACCCAGACCATCCAGGTGCTCGGCCGCGAGCAGAGCGCCACCGGCTTCACCAGCATCTCCGCCGCCCAGACGTACACCTTCGACCCCAGCACCGGCAACTCCGTCACCATCCCGGTCAGCGCCCGCGTCGCGGACGTGGAGCTCAGCATCACCAGCAACAGCGGAGCCCCCGGCGGCCAGGTCGCCGAGCTCCAGGTGATCGGCACCCCCGCACCCAACCCGGACCTTACCGTCACCGGCTCGTCCTGGTCCCCGGCCACGCCGGTGGAGACCGATCCGGTCACCGTGTCCGCCACCGTCGCCAACATCGGCACCGCCGCGTCCCCCGCGTCCAACGTCAACTTCTACCTCGGCAGCACCAAGGTCGGCACCGCCACCGTCGGCGCACTGGCGGCCGGCGCGTCCACCACGGTGTCGGCAGCCATCGGCGCCCAGACCGCCGGCAGCTACCAGCTGACCGCCAAGGTCGACGAGGCGCAGAGCATCGTCGAACTCTCCTACGCCAACAACACCTACACCAACCCCGACAACCTGGTCGTCACCCCGGTCCAGAGCTCCGACCTGATCGCCTCCGGCGTCAACTGGACACCGAACAACCCGGCCGCGGGCAACACCGTCAACTTCTCGGTGACCATGAAGAACCAGGGCACCATCGCCACCGCCGACGGAGCCCACGGCATCACGCTCACCCTGCTCGACGGCACCGGCAACACACTCGCCACGCTCACCGGCGCCTACACCGGCATCCTCGCCCCCGGCGCCACCGCTCCCCCGGTGAACCTGGGCAGCTGGACCGCGGCCAACGGCAAGTACACCCTGCACACCGTGCTGGCCGTGGACGCCAACGAGCTGCCGATCAAGCAGGGCAACAACACCAGTGACACCTCGCTGTTCGTCGGCCGCGGCGCCAACATGCCGTATGACGTCTACGCGGCCTCCGACGGCCAGATCGGCGGCGGAGCAGCGGTCGTCGGCCCCAACCGCACCATCGGCGACATCGCCGGCGAGGCCTCCGGACGCAAGGCCGTCACCCTGGACTCGACCGGCTCCTACGTCCAGTGGTCCACCCGGGCCGGCACCAACACCCTGGTGACCCGCTTCTCCATCCCCGATGCCCCCGGGGGCGGCGGCACCACCGCCACCCTGGACGTCTACGTCAACGGCAGCTTCCTGCAGGCCATCACGCTCACCTCGCACTACGCCTGGCTGTACGGGGCGGAGACGAGTCCGGGCAACGACCCCAGCGCCGGATCGCCCCGCCACATCTACGACGAGGCGCATGTGATGCTCAACCAGACCGTTCCGGCGGGGAGCGTCATCAGGCTGCAGAAGGACGCCGCCAACACCTCCCAGTACGCCATCGACTACATCAACACCGAGCAGGTCGCCCCGGTCGCCAACCCGGACCCGACCTCCTATGTCACCCCGGCCGGCTTCGCCCAGCAGGACGTGCAGAACGCACTGGACCAGGTACGCCAGGACACCACCGGCAAGCTCGTCGGGGTCTACCTGCCCGCAGGGCAGTACCAGACCTCCAGCAAGTTCCAGGTGTACGGCAAGGCCGTCAAGGTGATCGGCGCCGGCCCCTGGTACACCCAGTTCAACGCCCCCACCACGCAGGACAACACCGACGTCGGCTGGACCGTGCAGACCAGCGCCAACGGCTCCTCCTTCGGCGGCTTCGGCTGGTTCGGCGACTACACCCAGCGGATCGACGGCCCGGGCAAGGTCTTCGACCTGACCGACGTCTCCAACATCACCATCGACAACATCTGGATCGAACACCAGGTCGTGGCGATCTGGGGCACCCATGTCACCGGGCTGACCGCGACCAACATGCGCATCCGCGACACCTTCGCGGACGGCATCAACCTCACCAACGGCAGCGAGAACAACCTGGTCAGCAATGACGAGGCCCGCTCCACCGGCGACGACAGCTTCGCGCTGTTCGCGGCACAGGACCACAACTCCTCGGACCTGAGCGGCAACACCTTCCAGAACCTCACCGCGCTCACCCCGTGGCGGGCGGCCGGCGTCGCC
Source organism: Streptacidiphilus sp. EB129 (assembly GCF_041262645.1). Lineage (NCBI taxonomy): Bacteria > Bacillati > Actinomycetota > Actinomycetes > Kitasatosporales > Streptomycetaceae > Streptacidiphilus > Streptacidiphilus sp. EB129. The sequence continues at coordinate 60,654 of NZ_JBGCCS010000006.1, read as the reverse complement.
GTCTACGGCGGCGAGAACAACACCCTGCAGAACCTGTACGTCGCCGACACGCTCACCTACGCGGGCATCACCATCAGCTCGCTGAACTTCGGCTACCCCTTCCAGGGGTTCGGCACCCAGCCCACCACCATCCAGAACGTCTCCCTGGTGCGCGACGGCGGGCACTTCTGGGGCGGCCAGGTCTTCCCGGCGATCTGGGTGTTCTCCGCGACCCAGCCCTTCCAGGGCATCCGGGTCAACAACGTGGACATCACCGATCCGACCTACGCCGGAATCATGTTCCAGACCGACTACTCGGGAGGCACCGCGCTCAATCCCGTCACGGACACCGTCTTCACCGGCGTCTCCGTCACCGGCGCGCAGCAGAGCGGTGACGCCTACAACGCCAAGTCCGGGTACGGCATCTGGGCCAACCCCCTGCCGGAGTCGAACCAGGGCCCGGCGGTGGGCTCGGTGACCTTCAACCACCTGGTCGAGAGCAACAACTACGTCGACATCTACAACCCGACCACCACGTTCACCATCACCAACAACCCGTAGTAGCTCCACGCCGCATGACGGCACATCACAGTGCCGTCATGCGGCCCGGGCCGGCCACACCCGGCCCGGCCCAGCCAAGCGCCCGGGCTGACCGGTATCGTGGGACTCCGGTGGTCCCACCCTTCCCCTTGGAAATGAAGTTCAGGATGCACATCCTGGAAGAACCATCCGAACTCTCGCCCCGGGCACAGGACTTCCTGCGCCGCACAGGTCGGCGTGAGGCTCCCACCCGGTTCGATGCGCCGGCAGAGCTCTGGCTCGTACGCGATCACACGGGCGAGCTGGTTCCGGCTCCCATGGATCTCATCATCCGATGCGAGGGCTTCGAGCAGAAGTACGGCGGGCTCCGCTACGACGTGCGGCACAGCCTGGTCGTGAACAGGGAGCGGTACGAGGGGTCCTACCAGTGGGAGTACAACCACTTCGGCCTGAACACGCGGGCCCGGCAGGATCGCGGCGGAGGGGGATGGTCCTTCGAGTGGGCCGGCGAGCACGTGTCGAAGCCCTGCCGAGACCTGCTCCACACCGACGGTAGCGTGGGCACCGACGTGGACGGCGGCAGTCCCTACCTTCCGCTCGCCCCCTCGATCCCGCACTTGATCGAGTCGCACGCCCTCACCGACACCGTCGCGACCTGGCGGCCCTGGCCGGTCGCCGCTGATCTCGCGAGGGCTGCCGACTTTCTCGACGACCTCGTCGAGGTGCCTGAAGCCTCATGGCGTACTTCGCGCTGGCGGCTCTCGCAGACCGTGGCTGTCCTGGACGTCGACAGCTGGGACCGCACGAACCCCCAGCGCCGCCGGACACGCATCTGGTCCCGGGAGGAAACCGGCCACCGCGAGGTCCAGGCGGCCTTGGACCGCGCTCGTCAGACCCGGCATCAGGACGAGGCCGACCGTGACCAGCGGTGACACCACTTCGACACGACCGTAGCGGTAGGCCTGGTCAAGGGAGTCGAGCGGCACGGGGGGCCGGTCAGGCCCGGTACCGGCGTGCGAGGCGGTATTCACGAAGCAGGAGACGTAGCGCTGCCGGTACGGATGGCCGGGCTGACCCGCTCAGCAGGCCGGCGCCCTTGGCGACGGCGCCGTCAGCTGTCAACAGGTCGAGCTCGACCAGCGCCCGGACCAGCGGGCGGTTGGCGGCAGGGGTCAGATCTGCAAGCGCACGGCCGGCAACCAGGCTCTCACGAGCCTGACCCAGCAGGTGCGCCAGGAGCGCGCGGACCTGTGGGGTGTCCTTGCGGCCCTCCAACTCGCCTCGGGTGACCCGGTGTTCCTTGAGCACATCACCAGGCACCGTGAATCGCTCGGCTTCGAGGTCCTCGGCAAGGTCATTGACGAAGTCGAGCCGTTGGCTCCCGTCGATGTAGGTCCGGCAGGCTGCACGGTATTCAGCGGGATCCACCTCGTCGCTCTGCGGCGCCAGCAGGCAGGCCACGACCATCAGTGCCGGGAGGGAGTAGGCGTCGATATACCGCTGGTAGTCCTCTTCAGTATCAAATCCGGGGAAGTTCAAGTCGCTCGCGGCCGTGTCGAGGAACCCCTCGACGTGTGCCCGGAGCGGCTGATGAACCTCCGAACTGTCGGCCAGCGCTCGCACCAGCGGAATCTCGCTGCCTGCGCCCCCAAGACCGGCGCGGACGTCACCCTCCCAGGCCTGGTATGCCTCGGCACGACTGTCGACGGGCCCGGAGTCCAGCAGGTTGTCGGTGTGGTGCATGAAGGCTGTCGCCACCAGGACGTGGGGCACGAGCGCGCTCGGCAGCAGCAGACGCGTAGCGAAGTACGCGTCACGTTTGTACCGGGCTACGCTCGTCCGCGCCTGCGAGTAGTCCTCCCGCAGGACGGGATCGACGATGCCGGCACTGTCCAGGGTCCTGCGCCACGTGGTCACCCGGCCTAGCATTCCACGCCGGCCGCCGGCATCGGTCTCCACCCGGCGGGTCACGGATCGTCAGTGGATCGACCGGGCGAACATGAAGACCGAACCGGCCGCAGCCACGGCAAATTTGGGTCTTCCGCCAGTACGCCGCCCCGGGCGACGAGAGGGAGACTTCCGGCCAGGGGTCGCGGCCCGCACCGAAGGCCGACACCAGGGGCAGAGGGGGAACAGCACGATGAGCGGTCAGCTGTACGACGAGATCGGCGAGGCGTTCGAGGGCTTCAAGACCCTCCCGCTCGCGCGCTACGCGGAGGTGCCCGGCTTCCTCGCCCTCGTCGGCGACGTGAACAGATCGGGCCGCGCGTGAGGATCACCGCGCTCCTCGACCCGCCGATCTCGTTCGTCGCCAACCCGCCGAGCCGCGAGGTCTTGGAGAAGTGCCTGCGGGCGGCCGGATTCAACGAGCTCACCTGGGTTCCCCTGGAGGTCTCCGCCGCCGGCGTGCGCGAGTACGGCAGGGACCTCTGGGACGACTACGCGGCCAACCCCCCGCTGACGATGCTGCGCTGCCGCGCCTGACCCCGGGCGCCCGTCCCCGGTGCGGCCGGGTACCGGCCGCAGGCCCGCCTGGACAGCCTGTTCCGGACGGTCGGCTCGCGTAGCATTCGAGGATGCGATCCGGCGCGGGGGAACGTGACGGTACGGCCATGTGGGACGTCGCCTGTCCGGAGCGGCCCAGCAGGGTGGCCGGTGTCAGTATGGCCGGGTTCCGTGACCGTGGCGTGACCCCGATCGACCTCAGGGTGATCCCGCATCCCACCGTGATGCTGGCTCTGGAGTTCGGTTCCGGCTCGCCCTTCGTGGACGATGCTGCCGGGCGGCGGCATGGGGGAAGTGTCGTCGCCGGGATCGGGGCCGGGTGCCGGGGCGCGGTGTGGGTGCGGGGTGACACCTTCGAGGGCGTGCAGGTGCGCCTGTCCCCGGTGGTCGCACGCGCGGCGCTGGGTGTCTCCCCGGCCGACCTGGACGGTGCCGTGGTGGCCCTCGACGACCTGTGGGGCCGGGAGGCGTCGCGGATCCGTGAACAACTCGACGATGTCTCCTCATGGGAGCAGCGCTTCGCGCTGACGGACGCGCTGCTCGCCCGCCGGCATGCGGCTGGGCCGTCCGTCGACCCGGAGGTGGCCCGGGCCTGGCACCGGATCGTCAGCAGCGACGGCCTGGTCCGGGTCGAGGAACTGGCAACCGAGGTCGGATGGAGCCGTAAGCGCCTGTGGTCCCGGTTCCACGCGCAGATCGGCCTGCCGCCCAAGCGCGCTGCGAAGCTGGTCCGCTTCGACCGTGCCGTCCACCGCCTGGCTGCCGGGGACGGCGCGGCCCGTGTCGCGGCGGAGAGCGGCTACGCCGACCAGTCCCATCTGCACCGGGACGTCGTGGCGTTCACCGGTGTGACCCCGTCGACCGTGGCCGGCGAACCATGGCTGGCGGTTGACGACATTGCCTGGTCCGGCACCGCCGGCAGGCTTCCGCGCCGTGTGTGATTCGATCACACCGGCGACGAGGGGAACATTTCTTCAAGACGACCGGCAGTCGCGCCTGTGACCCTGCGCGTATGTCCAAGACTGCGCGCATGTCCACGAATGGCGATGGCTCCCCATTGCCGCCTCTTCATCGGCCTCGCTACGGAGTTGACGCGCCGGCGGTCCCGATCGTCAACGGTGCCGCCGGGGTGGCGTGCTGCCTGGCCGCCGCCCGGTGGCGGCGCGGGCGGACCGCGACGGCCGCCGTGGGAGCGGTTCTGCTCGCGTTCACCGGCGTCTACCTGCACACCACGCTGCGCGGCAAACTGCGCGTCTGGGCGCGGGAACTGGACCGGATCGGTCTGAAGGGTGACGAGCAGCTGCTGGACCTGGGGTGCGGTCGCGGTGCGGTGCTGATCGAGGCGGCCAGGCGGCTGCCGGCGGGGCGCGCCGACGGCGCGGACCTGTGGTCCGGAAAGGACCAGAGCGGCAACAGTGCCGAGGCCACGCTCGCCAACGCCGCCGCGGCCGCGGTCGGCGACCGGGTGCAGGTGCACACGGCCGACATGACGGCGCTTCCGTTCGCGGACGGCTCCTTCGACGTCGTGACGAGCGCGCTGGCCATCCACAACATCCCCTCGCACGAGGGACGCTGTCGCGCGGTGGACGAGGCGATGCGGGTGCTGCGCCCGGGCGGGCAACTGCTCATCGCGGACTTCTGGTGGATGGCCGGGAAGTACGCCGCGCACATCGGGCAGGGCACGCTGCGCCCACTCGGGTCCGGGTACTGGTACGGCGGCCCGTTTCTCGGCATCACGCTGCTGCACGTCGTCAAGCCGACCGAGGGGACCGGGGCGCAGACGATGCGGCGCCGAACCGAGGGGAACGCATAGTCATGTCAGCTCTTGCACGCTGGTGCTATCGGCACCGCTTCGTCGTGATCACTGCCTGGGTGGGTCTCCTCATCGGCCTGGCGGTGCTGTCGCAGGCGGTGCGGACGACGTACGACAACTCGCTCACACTGCCGGGAACAGACTCGGGCAACGCCCAGGAACTGCTGCTGCGGTCGGCGCCGGCCCAGGCCGGCGACTCCGACCAGATCGTCTGGCAGGTGAGCCAGGGCAGCGTCACCGATCCAGCCATCGAGCAGCGGGTCTCGGCGATGCTCGCGCGGGTGTCGCACCTGCCCGAGGTGGCCTCGGTCGCCGGCCCCTACCTGCCGGGCGGCACCGTCCGGATCAGCCCGGACGGGCGCACCGCGTATGCCACGCTGAGCTTCACCGGGCAGGCGGACATCCTGGACCATGCCGACGTCATCCGGGTGATCGCCACGGTGACCGCCGCCCGCGAGCCGGGCCTCGCGGTCGAGCTCGGCGGCAAGGCGATCGCGGGCGCCGAGGAGACGCCGGCCTCGAACGCGTCGCTGATCGGCATCGTCGCGGCCGCCGTCATCCTGCTCATCGTGTTCGGGTCGCTGCTTGCGACGGCGCTGCCGATCGTGACCGCGGTGGCCGGGGTGGGCAGCGGCCTGCTGCTCATGGCCCCGCTCAGCCACCTGACACCGGTGAACGGCATCGCGCCGATCCTCGGCGCGCTGATCGGCCTTGGCGTCGGGGTCGACTACGCCCTGTTCGTCGTGACCAGGCACCGCCGCGGCCTGCGGTCCGGGCTGGACCCGGAGCAGTCGGCCGTGCAGGCACTCAACACCTCCGGCCGCGCGGTCCTGTTCGCCGGCGGGACGGTGTGCATCGCCCTGCTCGGCCTGCTCACCGTCGGCCTGCGGTTCATCGACGGGCTGGCCGTCCCGGCGGCGATCACCGTGGTGTGCACCGTGGTCGCGGCCGTCACACTGCTGCCCGCGCTGTTCGGGGTGCTCGGCCTGCGCGTGCTGAGCCGCAGGCAGCGCCGCGGGCTGCGGGCCGGCGGGCCGGGCCAGGCGGAGAGCGGTGGCGGCATGTGGGCGCGCTGGTCGCGCATCGTGCCGCGGTTCCCCGCCGTGCTCGCCTCGCTGGGGCTCGCGGTGATGCTCGTGGTGTCCGCTCCCGTGCTGCACCTGCGGCTGGGCTTCGCCGACGCGTCCAACGACCCCACGTCGACCCACACCTACCAGTCCTACGCATTGCTCGCCGAGGGGTTCGGGCCGGGCTTCAACGGCCCCCTGGTTCTGGTCGCCCGGGCTCGGTCCGCGGCCGACCTCGCCGCGCTCGGCCGGCTCGACCGCGCGCTCACCACCGTGCCCGGGGTGGCCGCCGTGGAGACCGCGCCCGCGCACAGCACGCCAGGTGCCGGGCCGACCATCGAGGTGATCCAGGTCCTGCCGACCACAGCGCCCGAGGACCCGGCCACCTCCGCCCTGATCCACCGACTGCGCGGCACGGTCGTACCGCGCGCCACGCACGGCACCACGCTGCAGGTCTACGTGGGCGGCCTGACGGCCACGTTCGTCGATTTCGCGGCGGTGACCAGCGCCAAGCTGCCCTGGCTGCTGACCACCATCATGGGTTTCAGCTTCCTGCTGCTCGTGCTCGCTTTCCGCAGCCTGCTCATCCCCGCGATCACAGCGGTGCTCAACCTGCTGGCGGCGGCGGCCTCGTTCGGCGTACTCACCGCGTTCTTCCAGTGGGGCTGGGGAACGCGCGCGTTCGGCCTCGGCGCGGCCAGCCCGGTCGAGGGCTACCTGCCCGAGCTGGTGCTTGCGGTCCTGTTCGGCCTGTCCATGGACTACCAGGTGTTCCTGGTCAGCAGGATGGCCGAGGAGTGGTCGCACACCCGGGACAACGCCCGGTCGGTGCTCGCCGGCGTGACCGACACCGCACGGGTGATCACCGCCGCGGCAGTGATCATGATCGCCGTGTTCACCGCCTTCGTGTTCACGGGCCAGCGCGACATCGCCGAGTTCGGTGTCGGACTGGCCGCCGCCGTGGCGCTGGACGCCTTCGTCCTGCGGACCGTGCTCGTACCGGCCGTGATGTACCTGTGCGGCCGGGCCAACTGGTGGCTGCCCCGCTGGCTGGACCGTCACCTGCCGCACCTGGCCATCGAACCGCCCGCGCAGGAGCAGCCCACCCACCTGCCCGGACCCGCCCTCGTCTGACCAGAGCCGGGGCATGCGAAGGGGTCGCAGCACCACGGGCTGCTCGTGCGGACCGTGGCACCACTTCCCGCAGGGGTCAGGCTCCAGAGTTTTCGAGGAGCCTGACCCCTGGGGCGGTCGGGTGGAGCGTCTAGCCCTCGCCGATGATGTTGGTCTGGGAGGCGGGGAAGCAGGTGGGCTCGCCATGGGCCAGGACGACGTCCATGGAGCCCATGGCGTCCGGGTGCAGGTCACCCTTGAGGATGTGCTGGACCAGCACCAGGCTGTCCCCGCGCGGGATGGCGCTGGGCCGGATCACCATCAGGCGTCCGTTCTGCGGATCCAGGGACTGGACCGTTTCGAGGTTGGCGTTGTCGGTGCGGACAGCGGCAGGGCAGGACGCCGAGAGCTGCAGGACCACGGCCGGCACACCCAGGCTGCGCAGCGCCGCCTGGAGTCCGGACAGCTTCGCGCCCATCACCTGGATGGTGACGGTCCCGTCCTTGCGGGCAGCCACCGTGTAGGAGGTGTTGCTCAGGACCGGCACACTGCTGGCCTGCGGGCGGGCGGTGCTCTGGCCTGCGCCTGCCTGCGGTGCGGTGGTGGGGGCGGGAGTGGGGGTCGAGTGCGGGATCAGCACCACGGCGGTGGCGGCTGCGGCCAGTCCCAGCGCGGTGACCGCGATCCGCCGGGTGTGGCGCGGGCGCAGGGGCACCGTTGCCGTTGCCGTGGGCGGCAGGGCTGAGGCGCGGGCGGTGAGTTCCTCGGCGAGCTGCTGCTGGAAGTGCACGGGGGTGGTCATGAGCGGGCCTCCGAGACGGCGTGCAGGGATGCGGTGGTCGGGGTGTCGACGCGCTGCAGGGCCTTGCGGGCGCGGTGCAGCCGCACCCGGGCGGTGGCCGCGCTGACACCCAGGGCCTGTGCGGCCTCGCGGGTGGTCAGTCCGTCCAGGGCCACCAGGTCCAGCACCGCGCGCAGCGGCTCGGACAGGGCCGCGTGCTGCGTTGCCAGCTGCCGGGCGTCGCGGGCGGCGTCGATGCGGCCTTCGATCGCGGTGACGTCCTGGTCGTCCAGCAGCCGCCGGCCCGCGATCCGGGCGGTGGCCCGCTGCTCGCGGGCACTGCCCCGGAAGTGGGCGGCCAGGACGTTGCGGGAGATGCCGTAGAGCCAGGCGACCGGTGCGCCGCGCCGGGCGTCGTAGGTGTGCGCCTGTTCGAGGGCGGCCAGGAAGATGTCGGCCGTCAGGTCCGCGGCCAGGTGCGGGCTGTCGGTGCGGCGGGTGACGAAGCCGAGCACAGCATCGAACTGCTGCTGGTAGAACACGGCGAACCCGGCCGGATCACGCACGGGTGGCGCTATTGAATGCTCCGCTTGCACGGACGACTCCTTGAACGGACGAGCACTGCCTTACATCTCTACTTGGCTCGGGCGCCCAGAAGCGTTACACACCTCCCTCCACCACCACTCGGCCCACCCGCGTACCGGGCCGCATGGGCTCAGATCTGCTCGCGCACCAGCTCCTCCAGCAGGGTCAGCGCATCCTGCAGGCCGTCCTCCATGCCGGACTGCAGGTGCTCGTCCCGGTTCGCCCTGGTCTGATGTGCGACCAGAATCTCCAGGTGGGTCCGGCCGTCCTTCTCGGTGAACGTCGTGGTGTTGACCGCCTGGGCGGTCGGGACGCCGGAGAAGGTCTCCGTGGTCACCAGGCGCTCGTCCGGGACGACCTCCCGGTACTCGCCGTAGAAGGCGAACTCGTAGCCGTTGAACGCCTTGGCCGCCCAGCGCCAGTTGCCGCCGACGCGTACGTCCATCTCGATGCCGAGCACCTCGCAGCGGTTCGCGTGCCACCAGCGGCGCAGCAGCTCCGGGGTGGTGAAGGCCTGGTACACCAGCTCCCGGGGCGCGTCGAACTCACGCGTGATCAGGATCTGGGTGTCGGTGGGGGTGGTGACGGTCGCCCGCCGGTCGTTCGTCGCAGTCATGATTCCCGCTCCTCGTCCCTCGTCTCCGATTCAGCCGCTGGTGGTCCCTGGCGGCCGGGGTCCGTCTGCTGCGCCTTGAGGTCTTCGAGCACCGCGTCCAGGAGTGCGAAGCGCTCGGTCCAGAGCCGCTCGTAGTCCTTGACCCACTCGTAGACCTCGCGCAGCGGTGCCGGTTCGAGCCGGTATATCCGCTGCCGGCCCTCGTCGCGGACCTGTACCAGCCCGACCTCGCGCAACACCCGCAGGTGTTTGGACACCACCGGCTGCGCCACGCCGAGTTGCCCGACCAGGTCGGTGACGGACCGCTCGCCCCGCGCCAGGGCGTCGAGGATCTCCCGCCGCCGGGGTTCGGCGACGGCGTTGAACGCGTCCGTCGTGGTCGCCGCTCTCGCCATGACTCCATCGTATGCCGATATCGGCATACGTCAAGCAGGGCGCCACCGGTGGTGGAGACGGCGTCTTCGCAGGTCAGGAGGTCAGGCGCGGCTCGGTGCCGGTACCGGCTCCGGCTCGGGGAGTTGCGCTGTCGCGCGGCGAGGGAGCAGCAGTGGGGTCGCCAGCAGGAGCAGGCCGGCCAGGCCGATGGCCGTACGCGGTCCGAGCAGGGCGCCCAGCACGCCCCAGACGGCCGTCAGCAGCGCGGTCGAGGCCTTGGTCGTCACCGCCCAGGCGGACAGCGTACGGGTGACCCGGTCGGTCGCGGTGCGCTGGAGGCGGTAGGTGGCGTAGACGGGGTTGAAGACCCCGCAGCAGAAGATCAGCCCGAGCTCGACCCCCATCACCAGCAACAGCCCTCCGGTGCCCGGCCCCAGGAAGGCCAGGCCGACGGGCCAGAGCGCGCGCAGCGTCCCGGTCACGACCAGGATCTGGCGCTGCCCGAAACGGGCGGCGAGCGGTCGGGCCAGCCGGGAGCCGAGCAGCCCGCCGATCGAGGGCGCGGCGAAGGCGAGGCCGTACTGCCACGGAGCGAATCCGAGCCGGCCGAGCATCAGGACGGCCAGCAGCGGCTCGGCGGCCATCACCAGGCCGTTGAACAGGGCGGTGTTGAAGAAGAGCGGACGCAGCGTCGCGTCGGCGAGGACGTACCGCCAACCGTCGAGCAGGTCCCCGGCCCGCATCCGGGCGACCTGCGGGCGCTCGGGTGGCGGCTCGTGCCCGCCGGTCGCGCGGATGCCCAGGGCCGAGAGCAGGTAGCTGGTCGCGTCGGCCACCACCGTCGCCACCGGACCCAGCAGCCCGATCGCCGCGCCGCCCAGCGGCGGTCCGATGATCGTGGTCGTCCAGGCCGTGGACTCGAACCGGGCGTTGGCGACCAGCAGATCCTCGGCCGGCAGCAGCGTTTTCAGGTACGCGCCGGAGGCGGCGCGGAAGGTGATGTCGGCCGCCGCGACGACGACCGAGACCAGCAGGAGCTGAAGGAAGGTGAGCGCGCCGAGCGCGAACGCGGCGGGGATGGTCAGCAGCGCTGTAAAGCGCACCAGGTCCATCGCGATCAGCACCGGACGCTTGCGGCGGAACTCCACCCACGGGCCGAGCGGCACCGCCACGGCCGCGCCGACTGCCGCTCCCACGGAGGAGAGCGCGGCGACCTCGGCCGGTCCGGCGTGCAGCACCCGGATGGCGATCAGCGGAAACGCGCCGAACGCGAGCCAGGTGCCGAGCGCGCTGGTCCCGTACGCTCCCCAGAGCCAGCCGAAGCGCGGCCCCAGTCGGTGGCCGAGCCGATGTCCGAGCAGCTGCCCCAGCCGGTGCCCGCTCCTCATACCCGCCGCCCCCTGCCACTCACCCGCACAACCGATCCGCGATCGGAACCATCAAAGCGGGCCCCCTGCCGGGCGAGCAAACAACCGCAGGACCGCCTGGCCACAACCCATGGTTGTGGCCCTAGGGTATCGGCATGGACCTCGACACCATCCGGACCTTCGTCGCCGCCGCCGACGCGGGACGGTTCCAGGAGGCCGCCGCCGAGCTGGCGGTCACCCAGCAGGCCGTCTCCAAACGCATCGCCGCGCTGGAGCGCAACCTCGGCGTGCGGCTGTTCACCCGTTCCGCGCGCGGCGCCGAGCTCACCATCGACGGGCAGGCGTTCCTGCCCCACGCGCGCGAGCTGCTGCGCGTGGCCGAGCGCGCGGTCGCGTCGGTACGCACCGGCCGCCGTCCACTGCGCGTCGACGTGATCGCCTCGCGCGTCGCGCCGTCGGGCCTGATGCGCGGGTTCCACCGCGCACACCCCGGGATCGACCTCGACGTGGTGATGCTGTTCGACGTCGAGACAGCCGTCGCCGCCATCCGGTCCGGTGAGATCGACGCATCCTTCCGCGCCGTCGCCGTGCCCGGCCGGCCCCTGCCCGAGGACATCGAGTCCGTCCGGGTGCTCGACGAGCCGCTCCAGCTCCTCACCGGCCCCGCCCACGCGCTGGCCGGCGCCCGGTCGGTGACGCTCGCTCAGCTCGCCGGGCACCGGATCTGGATGCCCGGCATCGTTCCCGGTACCGAATGGGCCGCCTACTACGACGACCTCGTCGCCGAGTTCGGCCTCACCATCGAGGCGACCGGGCCCAACTTCGGCTCCGACGCGCTCCTCGACACCATCGCCGACACCCCGGCCCTGGCCACCTTCATGGGTGAGCACACCCGCCTCGTCTGGCCCGCCGGTCACGGCCTGCGCCGCATCCCGGTGACCGACCCGACGCCCGTCTATCCGCACGCACTCCTCTGGCACCGCGACAACCCCCACCCAGCACTGGCCACCCTCCGCGCCCACCTCGCCGCCACACCGGCCGGCCACGACGCCTCCGGGACCTGGGCCCCGGGCTGGGTGATTCCGCGCTGACCGCCGCCGCGCCGGCCGCGTCCGCCGCCGGCAGGATGCGCACCGTTACGCGTCAGAGCCGCGCGCACCAGGTCCACGGCGCCCTTCCGAAGTGCCGGGGCCTCTGATTTTTTTGACTGCGGCCAGGAACTGACTCGCCCCGGCGCTCGTCTTCACGGTCATCACTCTCAGCAACGATGCCAGTCACGTCATTGGGGACCTGCTGACACCTGCCCGACGCGGATATCAGCAAGGAGCGTTCACCATCAACCGCCATCCGCACATCACGGAAGCCCGTCCGCCCCACGGGTACGAGCCCGTACCCACGCTGCTGTACGTCGTGGGGCGCAACGCCGCCGAGATCGACGGCCGAATGGACGACTGCCGGCAGTACGCCAACGCCCGCGCATGGCGAATCACCACTCGTGTGGTCGAGAGCACCCCGGAGCGGCCGCTGGAGGAGCGCGAGGGTTGGCAGCTGGTGACCGAGGCCCTGGATGCCGTGCGTGTCCGCATCGTGGTGATCTGGTCGCCCGAGACCGTCGGTGTCGACGCCGACCGGTTCCGCAGCATGCAGGAGTTGTACCGCGAACGCGACCAGGTGGTCGTGTGCACTACCGAGCCAAAGGAGATTCCATGACGCCGTTCGCCCTCGCGATCGCCGCCGTACCCCGCGACCCGGAGCCCGACTGGCCCTACAGCTACGATCCCCTTCGGCAGCTCAACTACTCTCCGGACGGTCAACTGGCCGCCCACAACTACCCTCTGCTGCTGTCCACGGCCACCACCGTCAGCTCTGCCGGCTCCAAACGCCACTGCGACGACGCATGACCGTCCTGGTCCTGACCGAACCCGGGGACGTCACCGCGGACTTGGTGATAGCGCGCCTGGACGCGATGGGAGCGGCAGTGCTGCGCCTCGACCCGGCCGACTTCCCCCGCGCGATGGCCCTGGCCGCCGAATACGCCAACGGCCGGGTGACCGGCAGGATCGAGACCGCTCATCACCACGTCGACCTCGATGCGCTGCGGTCGGTCTGGATCCGGCGCCCCGGTGCCCCCGTCGCCCCGACATCGGAACAGGCCGCCTGGGTCACCCTGGAATGCGAGCGCGCGCTGTACGGCGTGCTGCGGTCGCTCGACGGCGTGCGCTGGATGAACCACCCCGACGCGGTGGCCCGCAGCGCCTACAAACCCTGGCAGCTCGCCGTGGCGCAGCGCTGCGGCCTGGATGTGCCGCGCACCGTGTTCACCAACGACCCCGCCGCCGCAGACAAGTTCGCGGGGCGGGGCCCCGCGGTGGTCAAGAGCGTCTCCGGCCGGCATCCGGAGGATCCGCCGATCACGCTGCGCACCACCCTGGTCCCGGTCGACGCCGACTACGCCGGCGTTGCCGGGACCGCGACCTGCCTGCAGGACGCCGTCGACAAGGTCTTCGACGTTCGGGTCACCGTGATCGGTGAGCAGGTCCTCGCCTGCCGGATCGACGGGGAGGCACTGGACTGGCGGTTCGCCGACCAGGACCGACTGGGCTGGAGCCCGGTCCAGCCGCCCGGTCCGGTCCACACAGGCGTCCTCGCCTACATGAGTGCCGCCGGTCTGGCGTTCGGAGCATTCGACTTCGCCGTGGACGCGGACCGCTGGTGGTTCCTGGAGTGCAACCAGGGCGGCCAGTTCGGCTTCGCGGAGATCCGAGCCGGGCTGCCGATCGCCCAGGCGGTCGCCGACTGGCTCGCCCCGGGCGGCCCGCACCGGGTCCCGGAGACCGGCGGGCCCGCGGCCCCGTAGGACGGCTGCCGCTGCCGCTCGGGGACACGCGGGCGTGCGTTCCCGGTTCGTCCGCCTCCTGTTCCCGCTCTGTTCTGGATCTCCGAGTACACCCCGATCGGCTGCTAGAACTGAGCCTCGCCCCCAGAAACCGCCCCGTGCCCGGTCACCCGACCGGTGTCGCGTGCCGGACCGCTGGGTCTACTCGGTAAGGGAGGTGGACCAGATGAAGAAGATCGCGATCCGGAAGGCAGGCTCCGTGCGCCTCACCAGCTCGGCCAGCGCGTTGTACGGCGGTTGCGGCTGTCCTGCCTGACAGTCCGTCACAGTCCGAGTCGGCGATGGGTTCGGGATCCGATGCGAACCCATCGCCGGTGACCGGCCGGTGCCCCGACCCGTCTTCCACCCGGAGGAGCGATGCCAGACCTGCCTGCGGAAGTGGAGTCCGGCGGTCGCCGGGAACCGACGGTCCCGGAGCAGCCGCTCACCTTCCACCAGCTCACCTTCCTGGCCGAAGGGGACGACGTGACCGTCGGCCGGCCTGATGAGGGGTCATACGTCGTTCTGCCCGCCGACGGCGCGGCACTGCTGCGCCAACTGGTCGACGGACGCACCTGCGCCCAGGCCGCCCAGTGGTTTCTGGAGACCTACGGGGAATCGGTCGACATCGCGGACTTCGTGACGGACCTCGGCGAGCTGGGCTTCCTGCGGGACCCCGGCGAGCCCGATCCCCCGCAGCCCGCCCCGGTGCGCTGGAACCGCGTGGGACGGGCCGTGTTCTCCCCCGTCGGCGCCCTCGCCTACCTCGCCCTGATCGGCGGCTGGCTGGCCGCCATGATCCGCACACCCGCTCTCGTGCCGAGCTACCACCACCTCTTCTTCACCCACTACATGTCAGTGCTGATGGTGTCGATGTTCCTCGCCCAGATGCCGCTGGTCCTGCTGCACGAGGCCGCGCACGCGCTGGCCGGCCGCAGGCTGGGCCTGCGTTCCCGGCTCTCGGTCGGCCGGCGCCTGCACTACCTGGTGTTCCTGACGACTCTGGACGGCCTGGTGGCGGTACCACGCCGCAAGCGCTTCCTGCCCATCCTCGCCGGCATCCTCACCGACATCGCCGTCCTCGCCGGACTCACCCTGGTGGCCTCCTTCACCGAGCGCGCCGACGGCTCGTTCCCTCTCGTCGGTGCCGTCGCCCTGGCCATGGCCTACCTGACGGTCCTTCGGCTGCTCTGGCAGTGCTGGTTCTTTCTGCAGACCGACGTGTACTTCCTGGTGGTCACCGTGCTGGGCTGCGTCGACCTGCAGACCGCCGCGAAGCAGCTGCTGGCCAACCGCTGGTGTGCGCTGCTCGGACGCCCCGCTCCCCACGACCCGGAGAGCTGGCACCCCCGGGACCGGTCGGTGGCCCGGTGGTACTCGCTCCTGATCGTGGCCGGCTACGCCTTCCTGCTGGCCACCCTGGCGTTCGGCCTGCTCCCGACTGCCGTCAAGGTGTTCGCCACGGTGCTGGCCAGGCTGTCCGGCAACGGCGCCCACAGCGCTGCCGGGATCACCGACAGCGCCCTGTTCCTGCTGCTGAGCGTCGGTGAGATCGCCGTAGCCGGCGGCCTGTATCTGCGCGAACGACGGACCCGGCGAAGTGCTCCGGCGGTGGCCGCCTCATCCCCCCTTTGACCTACCGGAGGAGAACATGTCCGCGAGTCGGCGCACGTCGCTGGAATCCGATCGGCACCTGGTCCTGCTCGGCGCGTGTCGACGCGACCGCGAGGCGTGCCGTGCCACGCTCAGCCTGCCGGCCCCGCTGTTGCCGCCGATCTCCGCACACCGCAGGCTGCGCGGTCCCTACACCGTCGCCGGCACCCTGCTCCGGGCCCTGGTCCCCGACGCGCTGGCCCGCCACTCGGCCCTGGTCGCCGCGCACGAGGTCGAGATCCTCACCGTCGCCCCGGAGCTTCGCACCCAGGTGCCCGCCACCCTCGAAACGCTGACCTCACTGGCCGTGCCCGAGGAACGCACCCGGTTCTACTCGCGCTGGCGGACGCTACGGATCGCGCACGGGCTCATGGAGTTCCTGCGCGACCAGCTGGTCGCCGACGGGCCCGGTACCCGCTCGCTCGTCGTGGACGACGTCGACCACGCCGACCCCACCGACCTGGAGTTCCTGGCTGTCCTCCTGCGCCGGATGGATCCCGCGCTGCTGACCGTGGTGGTGCAGGGCACCGACCGTCTGCTCGATCCCCCGGCCCCCGGCCCGCTGGTGGAGCCGGGAACCCCGGCCGGCGAAGACCTCGGTGCGCTGCTGCACCGCTGCCAACGCATCGAGGCGCCGCCCCAGGAACGCGGCGAGCCGGACCACGCGGCCGACCCCGCACCGGACGAGCAGACCGTGCGGACCCTGGCGGCCCGCTACATAGCCGGGGACGCCACCGACGACGACCCCCGCGCACGGGCCGCCTACGAGCAACTCCCCCTGGCCGAACGGCGCGCTCTGCACGACCTGCGTGCCGACGAGCTCGTGTCCGCCGCCGAGCCGTCGCTGGCGCTGGGGGCGATCCCGTACCACCGCGAACACGGCACCGAGCCGCTCACGGCAGGCACAGCGGCACTGGCCCAGGCGATGGACGCCAGCATGCTGCTCGGCTTCTACGACGCCACCGTCGACTTCTGCGAGCGGGGCCGCGCCCTCGTCGACTGGGATCAACAACCGGACCTGTGGTGGCAGTTCACAAGCAAGATGCCCACCTCGCTGTCCGCACTCGGCCGCGCGGAGGAAGCCGAGGCGATCTGCGACGAGGCACGGGCGCAGACCTGCAAACCCGTGATCCACATCCAGTGCGCCTACGCGACCGCGATGCTCTACACCCGACACCGCGAGCCCAGCCGACGGGACCACCAGCGAGCACTGGCCTGGATCAACGAGGCCATCGCGATGGCCTCGCTGCTGCCCGACCCCAGGCTGCGCGCCTTCAACACCGTGTTCCATCACAACGGCCTCGCGCTCATCGAAGGGCACCGCGGCCGGCCGCACGCCGCGCTGGACCTGGTCACCGCCGGCCTTGCCGAGCTGGACCACGAACTGGGTCCCGACGAGCACCAGTTGCACCGCTCGGTCCTGCGCTACAACAGGGCGCAGGTACTGGCCGGGCTGGGGCGGCTGGACGAGGCACTGGAGGAGTACCGGGCAGTACTGGGCGTCGACCCGCACTACCCGGAGTACCACTTCGACCTGGGCAGCCTGCTGCGCAGGCTGGGCCGGGAGCAGGAAGCGCTGGACGCCTACGAGGCAGCGCTGCGCCTCGGGCCCCCGTTCCCCGAGGTCTACTACAACCGCGGCGACATCAGAAACGAGGCCGGCGACGTGGACGGCGCCCTGGCCGACTTCAGCTACGTCCTCGAACTGGACCCCTCCTTCGTGGATGCCTACGTCAACCGGGCCGGGATCCGACTGGACCTGGAGGACACGGACGGCGCCGAACGCGACGCCGTGGCAGGCCTGGAACGTGAACCGGACAACCCGCACCTGCTGGCCGTCCTGGGACGGGTGCACGCCGCGCGCGAGGAGAACGTGGCCGCGTGGGAAGCGTTCAGCCGCGCGCTGGTGGCCGATCCGGACCTGGTCGCGGCACTGTGCGGCCGGGCCGCCGCGGCCCATGAGCTGGGCGATGTCGACACGGCCGTGTCCGACCTGCGCCACGCGGTCGAGCTGGCCCCCGACGACGCCGGCGTACGCTACAACCACGCGTTCGCGCTCAGGTCCGCCGGCCGTTGGGACGCCGCGCTCGCCGAACTCGACGTCGCCGCCCGACTGCTCCCCGACGACCCGGACGTCCTGGCCGAACGCGCGCTGTGCCAGGCCAGGGTCACGGCGCAGTAGGCACCCTCCACGAGAAGGTGCACCCCGGCGTCGTCAGAGGCAACGTGCGGCCGCACCCCGGGACCCGGTCGCACCAGCCCCGGGCCCGGGCCACAGCGTCAGCGGGGACGCCGTAGGCGCAGCCCGCCTCCGCCGCGCCAGGCGACGAGTGGCCGCCAGGCCGACAGCACCGCCAGCTCGTCAGCGGTGCGGAAGACAGCCTCCCGGCGGGTCGCCGTACATCGACCGCGCACCAGACATCGCACAGCGCCGACCAGATGCACGACCACGAAGTGGGCGACCCGGCCGTACCGGTAGCCCGCGAGGCAGGGCGCGGCCTCGGGCGCGGCCGGCAGCAGGTTCGACCCGGCTACGGGTGGCAGGACCCCGGACGAGCCGGCCGCGAACCGGTCGGTCAGCAACACCGCCCGTGCCCGCAGTGCCTCCTGACGCAGGGC
The DNA here is from genome assembly GCF_041262645.1 of Streptacidiphilus sp. EB129. Taxonomy (NCBI): domain Bacteria; kingdom Bacillati; phylum Actinomycetota; class Actinomycetes; order Kitasatosporales; family Streptomycetaceae; genus Streptacidiphilus; species Streptacidiphilus sp. EB129. The sequence continues at coordinate 42,766 of NZ_JBGCCS010000006.1, read as the reverse complement.
CAGTAAGGAGTTCGGCGGCACCGCGAAGCACTCCTCGTAGGATCGGACCAGCGACTCCGAGGGAAGCCGCCGCGCCTTCTCCACATCAGCGAACCCACTGTGCGCACTGTAGCCCAGCAGTTTCGCCAGCGCTCTGAGGGACAAGCCCCGCTCCATCCGCAACCGGTACAGCGCCAGCCCCAACTCCCGCTCAGCCTGCGTGAGTTCCATCGCAGAGACCGCGCACGCGACGACAGCGGCCGCCTGCCCCGGCACCACGCCCGGCTCCGGCGCGGTACGTCTCTCCGCACGCCCGGTAGCGGCATGATCCGTGCGGTAGCGGGCACCACCCGCCGCCCAGCTGTCCCACAGGTTGCAGCGCATCATTGAGCCGACCTCCCTGAGTAGATCAACCTGCACCCGGTGTACAGGAGCACGTTCATAATGAGCCAGTACCTGACAGTTCGGACACTATCCGGACACAAGTTGAGGTTCCCCATCCGCATGTCGCCGCCGCGGGGCCGCCGTTGTGGACGCCGGGCGCTGTGCTCATGCGGCGAGTCCGGGTGAACCGCGCCATCCGACTGCCTTGTGCTGTGCTTCCGCGGCCGTACCGCTCGCGTCGGGCGTGCCCCTCAGGTGGCACGCCGGACCAGAGCCCGGTCCACGCCGGGCTCCACTGCGTGGGCGGCCTCGCCCGCGCGCTACGGGACGGTGGCCAGGCAGCCGGACGGGCCTGGTGCCGGGGCGTGGCCGATGAGCATCAGAGTGGGTTGAGCCGGGCCTTGAGCAGGCAGAACTCATTGCCTTCGGGGTCCATCAGGACATGCCACGACTCCTCCCCCGTCTGGCCGATGTCGGCCGGGCGCGCACCGAGCTTCAGCAGGCGTTCGAGCTCGGCGTCCTGATCGCGGTCGGTGGCGTTGACGTCGATGTGCAGCCGGGGCTTCCCCTTCTCCGGCTCATCACGGGGACTGAGGATGATCGTCGGCTGCGGACCGCCGAACCCCTCGCGCGGCCCGATCTCCACCGAGCCGTCGTCCTCGCGATCGAGCACGACGAAGTCCAGGACCTCACACCAGAACCGCGCCAGCACCTCGGGGTCGCGGCAACCGAGCACGAGCTCACTGATACGACATGCCATAACGAAACCTGCTCTCAGCCTGGGAGTTGCCGGGAGCCCACACGCGAACCTCATGGGTTCCCAGCAGTGAATTCGTCCCGCGACCGTACCGGACGGGCGAGCACGGGCGAAATGCCGCCGACGCGTGGTTGGTGTCAGTCGCCAGGTCCTGAGGCGTCACCGGGGTTGGGCTTGAGTCCCAGGCGCTGCTCGGCGGTGGACCAGTCGGTGTCAATGGCCTGCTGGGCGGCGGCCAGGGTGACCTGCTTGCTACAGATCGCCGTGTGCAGCCGGGTCTCCACCGCGTCCTTGGGGTTGTTCGGCCCCGCCCCCGGGGTGTGGCCCGGAGAGGGCGGTTCCACCCACAGGTTGCGTGGGTCGTTGGGATCCCCGCCCAGCTGAAGGCTGATCAGATGGTCGTACTCCGCGTCGTGCAGGGCAGCGGAGTAGCCGTAGGACCTGGCGTTGGCCGCCTTCTCCTTGTTGGTGACCCCCACCGGCGGGCGAATGGTGCCGGTGTAGCCGCCGGAGCGGCAGATCGTGGTGGCCAGCGTCGCCTGCGTCACCGCCGGCGACAACGCCCCCGGGGTGCACTTCGGATCCGGCAGCGGCTGACCGTGATCGTCCCCGTAGTGACACGACCCGGGTGCCGGCTGCGCCTGCACGGAGTACGTCGCCTGCGGGCCGGGCCCGAACGCCGGCGCACCCGACGCCGCATCCCCCGCACCCCCGCCCGACGCGGTGGCAGCGGGCTTGGCAGCGTCCGACGACGTCGCCCCATGGGTCGTACAACCACTCAACGCGGTCACCACCACCAGCACACACGCCGCCGCGGTACGAGGCAGAGCACGGATCACCGCAGGTCCCTCACAGTCAGTCACATGGCTGGTCAACCACCACCGTAGCGGCCCCAGAGCGTCCGAAATCACCCCGCACCACACCCCTGATCCTGCCCGGCTCCCGACCCGGCCCCGGCACCGCCTCCGAGGGAGGGTCACCTCATCCACTATCAGCGCCCCCACACCGGCCGGGAGCTGGCCTGTCGTCACCGGCTCCCGCTCCTGGCCGCCCCGGGTCCCCGCAGAACCAGGACCCGGCGCACGCTTCACGCGCCCGCCCCCGACCAGCCCCCGTACGCCGCAGTCCCCGTCGAGGCGGGCTGTCTATCCGCGACCCGATTCTGACGCGGCGTCACCCGGGGTCGTCTCGGGCTTGGTGTGCAGGATGTCGCGGACCTGTTCCGCGGCGCGGAGCATGCTCTCGCTGATGAAGTCGCTGAAGCGGGCGATGTTCTCCAGGCGGGTGGCGGCCGGGCTGTCGCGGCCCAGGACGCTGACGCCCTGCCGTGCGGTCTCGGCGACCTGGGCGATGCCTCGGGCGCCGGCGATCGTCGACTGGTACCAGACGTCCTCGTCGACGAAGTAGCGCTCGCGGCGGCGCTCGTCGCGCTCCCGGCGGACGAGGCCCTGGCCTTCGAGGAACGTGATCGCCTTGGAGACGGAGGCGGGGCTGACCTGGAGGTGCCGGACGAGTTCGGACGCCGTGACGCTGCCCGCGTCGGCGATGAAGAGGCAGGTCAGCACCCGGGCCGACATCTTGGGCAGGCCCTGTTGCATCATCAGGGTGGTGAACGCCTCCTCGTACTCGCGCACGGCCTCGTCGTCGCGCCCGTGACCCTGAGCCGGCGCCCCTGACCCTCGGGGCGCGGTGGGCTTGCGCCGGTGGGCGCGGCGTTCGGTGGCGCGGTGGGCCAGGTCGGCGCGGTAGGAGGTGGGGCCGCCGTTGCGCATCACCTCGCGCGTGATGGTCGAGGTGGGGCGGTCGAGGCGTCGGGCGATCTCGGCGTAGGGGAGGCTGTCGGCCACTCCCAGCGCGATCTGCTGGCGTTCCTGCTGGGTGAGCCTGCCTCCCGGCATCGCGATCTCCTTGGTGATCCTTCGTAGCGGTCCCTGGCCTTCACTATAGCGTTCACTTCTCATCCATTGCAATGATCAGGACGACCGTCGTTGCATTGCTTCTCAATCCATTGCAACAGTTTCACCACTTTCACCTGTATGGATACTGATTCTGCGCAACAGGTACGTTGCCTGAGACTGGAAAGCAACGTAGCGTTTCTGGTGTCGGAAACAACGAGCGAGCACGAGGGAAGCATCATGCAGAAGTTCGCCACCACCGCCCCGATCTCCGCCGTCCTGGAGATCCCCGCCGGACGCGTCCAGTTCATCGCCGCGGACCGCGCCGACACCACCGTCGAGGTCCGCCCCGCAACCGCCGACAAGAGCCGCGACATCAAGGCCGCCGAGCAGACCACCGTCACCTACGCCGACGGCGTCCTGCGGATCGCGGCCTCGACGCCCAACAACCAGCTCTTCGGCCCCTCCGGATCCCTGGAGGTCACCGTCCAGTTGCCCGCCGGCTCCCGCGTCGAGGCCAGGACCGCCAGCTGCGAACTACGCGGCGTCGGACGCCTCGGCGACGTGGCCTTCGAAGGCGCGTACCGGCAGATCAAGATCGACGAGGCCGCGAGCGTGCGCCTCACCGCGGTCGACGGCGACGTCGAGATCGGCCGGCTGGGCGGCTCCGCGGAGATCAGCACCGCAAGGGGCGACATCCGGATCGGCGAGGCCACCTCCGGCACGGTCGTGCTGCGCACCCAGATGGGCAACGTGACCGTCGGCGCCGCCCACGGCGTCTCGGCCGCCCTGGACGCCGGCACCGGCCACGGCCGGGTCAGCAACGCCCTCAGGAACGACGGCACGACTGAACTCGACATCCGCGTCACCACGGGCCAGGGCGACATCACCGCCCGCAGCCTGTAGGGAATCAGGTCCAGGGGCTTGCGATCCACAGACAGGGCCCGGTGCTGGACGGCATCTCCGTCCCGGTGCGGTACGTGGTTGCCTCGGGGGCGTCCTTCGGAAGCCGCGGTGACGAGCAGGAACAGATCCGCACCGGCCTCGACGCGGTGACCGCCCGCAACCCGAACATCACCATCCACGCGAAGGTCGCCGGCAACCACGGTGCGATCCTGAAAAAGGAGTACCCGGCCATCGCCAAGGCCGTACGCGAGGTGGCCACCCTCGACGGCGGTCTGAGCCGAAGACCTGACCAGCGGCCTGCCCTCGCCTACCGGGCTGACAACCGCCCCGTCGCGTGTTCGGTCACGTGTCGTCGTCGCCGTCCTCGGCTACCGATTCGTCGTCCGAGTCACCGCCGTCGGGGATCTGACTGCCGACAGCCTCGGACGTTTCCAGGTGGCCGATCGGGTAGACCAGCTTTGCGCTGCCCTTGAGCTCGAATTCCTTGCCACCAGTCACCGCGTACTGGATCCGGCTCGTTTCGGGGTCACCGGCCTGGAAGGTGGTCAGAGCTCCGTTGCTGATTCGGGTCACGGTGATACACGTGTACATATCGCTGCTGAAGAACAGTTGGCGGAGCCGCGGAGGCTTGCGCTGCCAGGCCGTCTGCGCCTCTCGGACGTCGTCCGCCAACCGGCCGAAGTCTGTCCCGGGCAGGAACAGCAGCGTACACAGTGGCTTGTTGCGCGCCTGCGCGATCTCCTCCGCGCGCTCCGGCGAGGGCTCCTCCCGAACGACGTGGTTGTCGAGGAAGTCGTCGGTGAAGAATTCGTCGTTCGACAGCGCCGTGAGCAGTTCTGCGAACACCTTGTCCTTGACCTTCGCGCGTGCCTTACGCCCGAGCTCATCCTTGTATGCCCCGAATTGCATGGACATGGGGATCACACCCCTCCTGGTGTCGCCGTGGTCGCCATGCTGCTGAATTCGGCGACGAGTTCGGCCTGGATCTCGGCCAGCTGCTCCGGAGTGAGCTCCTCGGCACCCTCGATCTCGGCGACCGCGGCGGCGACTTCCGCCGCCACCGCACTCTCGATGGCCTTACTCGTCACCGACTGCGCTTCGGCCGCCTGCTCCCACCCCAGCGGGTCCTGTGCGTCGCGCGCGAGGACCTGCTCCTGGCTGAGCCAGCCATCGCCGCAGCCGCTGGATCTGTCGCCCGGGGTGACCGCGTCGGCGAACTCGTATGTACCGCCGGGGCCGATGCGGTAGAACATGCTCCAGTTCTCGTCCCACCCGGGCTCCGTGGTCTCGGAGTTCTCGCCACCCGGAGCCTCGTCGCCCGCCACGAGCCCGTCGGCCCACGCCTGGTCCCTCCAGGTCCCGGTGGCCTCGTCGTGCCACTCGTAGACCTGATCCCTGTTGTCGTACCGGTAGTCGAGGCCGTAGTTCTCGTCCCTGACCGGCTCGGCGTAACGACGCTGATCGTAGGTCAGCCACTCCACGCTGTCGGAACCGTCCGCGTAGAAGTACTCCTGGGTGGCCTCGTCACAGCGGTAGAACTCGGTGCCCGGGGTCCCGTCCCAGTTCGGGTTCTGCAACCCGGCCTCGTCGTACCCGCCGTAACCCACCGCGCCGGGATCGGCCTGCGCGCCCTGATCCTCCCAGGCGGTCACCACCGGCAGGAACCAGTCGATGAACACCCCGGGGTCCGCGTCCGGACCGGTCAGCTCGATGAACTGGAACTCGCGCCCGCCATCGTTCGCGAACCACGCGCGCAGGTCGTCCCGGTAGCCGTCGACCTGGCCGGCGTTGTCCGCCCAGCCCTGTTCGCCGTCGAAGACGAGCACGGCCAGCTTCTCCACCAGCGTCCCGGCAGCCGCGTGCGCGGACCTTGCGGGGCTGCCGTCCGCGAGCCACTCCATCAGCTTCTCGACGTTCTCGTTCTCCACAGCCATACACAAGCCCCTCAGCCAGATGCGTTGCTTACGCGCTCGCCACGGTAGAGATCCGCCGCAGCGCGGGCGTGCCTGAAGTGGCGGAACTTCGCGCAGACCCGGCTGCGCTGACCTACAGGGCGGAGCGGCGGCCGGGTGGGGCCGGGCGGCGGACGCTAGCCTGAGCCACGCGGGTGAAGAAAAATCTTGGTCTGCGTCCGTCCGCCGTGTCGATCCGCGGCTTCCCCGTTCGACCTGGGGTGGAGAGGGCCGAGAGGCGACCCCTGTATCACGCTGAATCAAGGAGACCGACGATGGCGAAGTACATGCTGATCATGCGAGGCACGGAGGAGTCCGTCGCGAAGATGATGGAGACGCCCTTCGAGCAGATGCTGGAGACGGTGGGTCGCTTCAACGAGGAGCTGATCCGGGCGGGCGTGCTCGTCGCCGCCGAGGGCCTGGACGACCCGTCCCAGGGTGTCGTGGTCGACTTCAGCGGGGAGACGCCGGTGGTCACCGACGGTCCCTACGGCGAGACGAAGGAGCTCTTCGGCGGCTTCTACCTCCTCGACGTGGCGTCCAAGGAGGAGGCGGTCGAGTGGGCCAGGCGCATGCCGGCCGTCGCCGGCTCGAAGTGCGAGGTCCGTCGCGTGCCGGTCATCGACGAGTTCCCGCAGGACAACGAGTGGATCATCAAGGAGCGGGCGTGGCGCGAGCGGACGGGCCAGCTCTGACACCCGCCGACACCGCAGGCCCGCCGAGCACCGAGTCGGCTCGGCGGGCCGTCGAGGCCGTCTGGCGGATCGAGTCCGCCCGGATCGTCGGTGCCCTGACCCGCTACACCGGGAACTTCGAGCTCGCCGAGGACGTCGCCCAGGAGGCGCTGGCCGAGGCACTCGTCACCTGGTCGCACGACGGTGCGCCGGCGAACCCGGTGGGCTGGCTGCTCGCGACCGCACGGCGGCGTGCCATCGACAGCTACCGCCGCCGGTCGGCACTGGACGAGCGCTACGCCATGCTCGCGGGCCCGCTCGCCGACGGTGAGGCCAGCTCGGGCGCGGTGACCCCGCCGAACCGGTCGGACGACCTGCCGTGGGATCCCGACCGGGTCGACGACGACGTCCTCGCGCTGATGTTCGTGGCCTGCCATCCGGTGCTCTCGCCCGAGGCCCGGGTGGCCCTGACGCTGCGCGCGGTGGGCGGCCTGTCCAGCGAGGAGATCGCCCGGGCGTTCCTCGTGCCGGTGCCCACCGTCCAGGCGCGGATCACCCGCGCGAAGAAGACGATCGCGGCGGCCGGAGTGCCGTTCGAGCTGCCGCCGCCCGAGGAACGCCGCGAACGGCTCAGCGGGGTCCTGAGCGTCCTGTACGTGATCTTCAGTGAAGGCTCGACGGCGACGGCCGGTGACCGCCTGCTGCGCCCCGATCTCGCGTACGAGGCGATCCGGCTGGTCCGGATGCTGGCCGCACTGCTGCCCGACGAGCCGGAGGTGTACGGGCTGCTCGCGCTGTTCGAGCTCACCGCCGCGCGCTTTCCCGCACGTACCGGACCCGATGGCGAGGCGGTGCTGCTGGAGGACCAGGACCGGCGCCTCTGGGACCGGTCGGCGATCCGTCGCGGTCTGGCCGCGATCGCCCGGGCCGCGGCGGTGGGACGCGGCCTGGGACCGTACGGTCTGCAGGCGGCGATCGCCGCCGCCCATGCGTCGGCGCCGTCGGTGTCGGAGACCGACTGGGAGCGCGTCGTGCTCCTCTACGAGGCGCTCGGCCGGGTGGCCCCGTCACCCGTCGTCGAGCTCAACCGGGCCGTCGCCGTCGCGATGGCGCACGGCCCGCAGCAGGCGCTGGCCATGGTCGACGAGCTGGCCGCCTCCGGCCGGCTGTCGGGGTCGTACCTGCTGCCGAGCGTGCGCGGCGAGCTGCTGTCCCGGCTCGGCCGGACCGCCGAGGCACGGGCCGAACTGGAGTTCGCCGCGCGGCTGTGCGGCAACGCCCGCGAGCGGTCCGTGCTGCTGCGCAAGGCCGCCGCGCTGACCTGACGCCGGTCCGGCTCCCCCACCCGGGACCGCCGCCCGGCGCCCGGGAAGCCGAACGGCGACCGGACCGGGGACGGCCCGCGGTCAGTGCAGCCCGGCGCGCGCGGAGGTGTCGTCGAGGAATCCGCCCGACTGGTGCCGCCACAGCGTCGCGTACGCGCCGTCCGAGGCGAGCAGATCCTGGTGCGTCCCCTGCTCGACGATCCGTCCCCGGTCCAGGACGACGAGGCGGTCCATGGTGGCGACCGTGCTCAGCCGGTGCGCCACCACCAGCGCGGTCCGCCCCTCCATGAGCCGCCACAGCGCCTCCTGGACGAGGATCTCGCTCTCCGAGTCCAGGGCGCTGGTCGCCTCGTCGAGCAGCAGGATCGGCGCGTCGCGCAGGATCGCCCGGGCCAGGGCGACCCGCTGGCGCTGTCCGCCGGACAGTTTGATGCCGCGCTCGCCCACCATGGTGTCGAAGCCGTCCGGCAGCGCGTCGGCGAACTCCGTGACGTGCGCCGCCTCGGCCGCGACACGGATCTCGGCGTCGGTGGCGTCCGGCCGGGCGAAGCCGATGTTGTCCCGCAGAGTGCGGTGGAACATCGCCGGATCCTGCGGGACGTAGGCGATCAGGCTGCGCAGATCGGTCTGACGCAGCCTGCTGATGTCCTGACCTCCGATCAGGATCCGGCCGGCGTCGATGTCGGTCATCCGCAGCAGCAGGCGGGTGAGCGTGGTCTTGCCCCCGCCCGAGCGCCCGACCAGACCGATCTTCGACCCGTTGGGCACTGCCAGGTCCAGGCTCTCGAAGAGCGGCTGCCCGCCCGCGTGGGCGAACGTCACCCGCTCGAACCGGACGTCGCCCGCCCTGGACCGCAGCGGCTCCGGCGAGACCGGGTCGACCACGGTCGGCGGCGTCAGCAGCAGCTCGGTGAACTGCGCGGCCTCCGTCATCGAGCTCTCCAGGCGGCGGTAGATCTGGTTGAACTCGAACATGATCCGCGTCGCGTTGGAGTAGTAGGTGAAGGCGACCACGACCGCCTCCACGCCGTGCCCGCCCCCGCCGAGCGCGAGCGCGAGCAGCAGGCCCAGCGCGTTGGTGAGCACGGACATCGGCGCGACCAGGGTGTCGATGCGCAGGTTGCCGTAGTCCCACGAGCGCAGCGAGAGCCGCCGCGACTCCGCCACCCGGGACCGGTGCTCGGCGGCCTCACGTTCCTCGGCGGCGAACGCCTGGACCGTGTCCATGTTCATCAGGCTGTCGGCGACGTGGCCCGACACCCGGGCGATGGCCTCCTCGCGCAGGTCCACGAGCGCCTGGCGGCGACGGACGAGCGGAGTCACGCCCAGCGCCGTCACCGCGATCATCGCCAGGAGCCCGACGACGAGCAGCGGTTCGTACTGCCACAGCACCACCGACGCGAACACCAGCGGCACCAGGCTGCCCACGACCGAGAAGGTCAGCGTGTCGACGAACTCCTCGAAGCGGGAGGCGAAGCTGAGGACGCGCTTGGTCAGCGACCCGGCGAAGTTGTCGTGGAAGAACGCGGTGTCCTTGGCGAACAGCTCGTCCATGCCGATCACGTACAGATGCTCGATGCCGAGCGCGTCGAGGCGGTTCACGCAGTGCATGCCGAGGCGCCACAGCGCCTCCCCGAGCAGCAGGACACCGGCGAAGACCAGGACGTAGGGCAGTGCCGCCCCGAGGGTGATTCCGGAGTCGGTGGCGATGCGGCCGACGAGCTTGGCGACGATCAGCGGTGCGATGTAGTTGATGCCGATGTTGCCGAAGGCAGGCAGCAGCATCGCGGGCAGTGTCAGCCTCCGGAGCCGGGTCAACTCCCGTCCGTAGTACCGAAGTGCGAGCAGCACCGAGCCCCTGCCCGGCGACGTCCCGCGCGATTCTGGCGATCCCATCCCCACCCCGTGTCGTCCTGCGGCAGTCCGCCGCGTGCCTCTCCGTGGCGAAGCCCGTTGCTTCGACTTCCGAAGCGCGGGCCTGACGGCGCGGCCCCCGCGCAGCTCACAGCAGCGCACTCGTGCGAGTACCGTACGAGTACGGGGAGGCCGGAAACCGCAGTGTCCCGCGACGGCACCGGCCGAGTCCAAGCGTTTTCGCGGCCGTGGGGCCCCGCGGGCACGCGGCGCCGGAAAACGGCTCGACTGCTCTGCGGAGTCCTGGCACAGTGGCGCAGCATGACCGACTTCGAGCTCCTGACGGCTGCGGACGTGCAACTGATGCAGGGTCTGGCGCAGCGCGTCACCGCCACCCGCCCGGAGCTGATCAGCGCCGACGCCTCGTACGGGGAGCTGGCCTGGGTCTGGGGCCAGGGCTGCGCGCTCCACCGCTCAACCTGGCCGCGTCGACTGTGGTTCTCCGGTGCCGAGTTGGTGGCGTGGGGCTGGGCGTTCCTTCCGCGCCGGGTGAGGCGCAATGACGGGTCGTTCACGGATGTCACCGGCGCCTCACTGAGCTATCAGGTCCATCCCGACCACGCCGCACTGGTCGACGAAGTGATCGAGTGGTACGACGGCGTGGCGGCCGGCCTGGAGCGCACGGTGATGCCCACGGACGCCGAGGAGTTCGCCCTGAGGCGATGGGCGGCGCACGGCTATGAGACCGACGTCGAGGCGCTCGGCGACACCGGCGACTGGACCCAGCTCAACCAGCGGGACCTCACCGATGTGGAGCAGCCGGTGCTGCCGGCCGGATTCCGGTTCCGCACCGCCGACGAGGCCGGACCGGAGGCCGCGGTCCGGGCCCATGTGGACGCCTGGACCAACTCGTCGTACACGGCCCAGAGCTACCAGGACGTCCGGCAGACGGCGGCCTACCGCGGCGACCTGCACGTCCTGGTGGAGGCGCCGGGCGGAACCATGGCGTCCTCGACGATCATGTGGTTCGACGAGGCGAACAGGACCGTCGAGTTCGAGCCGGTCGGAACGCATCCGGACTACCGGCGGCTCGGGCTGGCAAGGGCGATGATGCTGCACGGGATGCGTCTGGCGCGGGCGGCCGGGGCCACGCAGGCGACGGTCGTCTGCCTGGGTGCGCCGGGGCATCCCGCGGCGCGCGGGCTGTACCACGGCCTCGGGTTCCGGGAGCTCTCGCGGGACGCGCCGCTCGTCAGGGCCAGGACCGCGGGCTGAACACCGGTCGTTCGGGTCACCGCCGCCGGTAGTAGTCGTCGACGGGGACTCGGGCCACGTCGAACAGGGCCGGACCGTCCTGGGTGATCGTCGGCCAGGCGCCCGACTCCGGGTTGAGTTCCACGAGTTGGTCGGTGGAGAGCGCGTAGACGACCCGGCCGAGTCCGGAGCGGATGATGCCGCCGGCGCACATGGTGCACGGCTGGCAGCTGGTGTACATCGTGGTGTGTGCGGCAGTGTGGGGGTCGAGTTCGCGGGCCGCCCAGCGGGCGAGTTTCAGTTCCGGGTGGGCGCTGATGTCGTTGTCGCGTCGCACCGTGTTGTGGGCTTCGGCGAGAACCGCGCCGTCCGGGCCGGCCAGCAGGGAGCCGTAGGGCGCGTCGCCCAGGGTGACCGCGTGGGCCGCGATGTCGATCGCGCGACGCAGCAGCTTCTCGTCGGCAGTGGTGATCACGATGCTGTCCTCCAGTGGGTGGCCACGGTGGTGAGCGCCTGCCAGGCCGCGTGGGGCCGGCGGGTTTCCTCGGGGTCTCCGTGGTACGGGTCGAGCACGACGGTGCCGGCGCCGAGCAGTTGAAGCTCTCGCAGATCGTCGAGGATCTGCTCGATGGTGCCGACACCGGCGAGCCGTTCGGGGTCGTCGACCGTCGTGGTGGTCAGTCGCAGGGCGATGCGGGGCGCGAAGCCCGGCAGCGAGTGGTTCGTGACGACCGAGCGCAGCCGGGGAAGGGTGAGGCGCAGCGGGTGCCAGGCGTCGCCGAACCTGGCGGCACGGCGAATCCCCGCCTCGCTGTTTCCGCCGACCCAGATGGGTATCGGGGTGGTGGTGCCCCCGGTCTGTGCGGGCCAGAGGTCGCGCAGCGCGGTCAGGTGCTCGTCGGTGAGCCTGCCGCGGGCGGTGAACGGGACGCCGAGCGCGTCGAACTCCTGGCGTGCCCAGCCGACGCCCACCCCGAGCACCAGCCTCCCGCCGCTGAGCTGGTGGAGATTGGTGGCCATGCGCGCCACCAGCAAGGGATGCCGGTAGGGCAGCAGCAGCACGGTCGTCCCCAGTCGCAGCCTGGTGGTGACGCCGGCCAGCCAGGACAGCGTGGTGAACGGCTCGTAGAACGGCTCCGGGTACCGCTCGGCCACGTCCGGGGTGATCGCCAGGTGATCCGACACCATGAGGAGATCGAAGCCCAGCCCCTCCACGATCCGGGCCCATTCGCGCAGCACGCCGGGATCGGTGCCGGGTCCAAAGTTCGGTACGTTGACGCCAAGTTGCATGGGTGGAGGCTATCCCGGCGATCATGGCGCGGGGAACCCGGTTCTCCCGCCCTGAGCGGTGTTCCGCCGTCACTTCCCCGGTATATTCGCGACATGGCCGTGAATCTTGACGAGGTCGACTGGGCGATCATCGACCAGCTGCAACAGGAAGCCCGTATCTCCCTCAGCGAGCTGGGGCGGCGGGTGAAACTCAGCTCGTCGGCCACCACCGAACGGGTGCGGAATCTGGAGGCGCTGGGCGTCATCACCGGCTACCACGCGCGGGTCGATCTGGCCAGGCTCGGCTTCGCCGTCCTCGCCGTCGTCCGTCTGAAGTACCCGGGCAACCACCACCAGCCGTTGCACCGGCTGCTCGCCGAGCGACGGGAGATCCTGGAGTGCCTGCGCACCACCGGCGACGACTGCTACACCCTGAAGGTGGCGGCGACCTCCATGGAACACCTGGAGACGCTCATGGACGAGTTGGCCGGCTTCGGCAGCACGACCACCAGTGTCGTCTACAGCCAGACACTTCCCTATCGCGGACCCGCCCGGCCATGACCAACCCGCCCCGGGCGCAGGCGTATGCCCGGACGGGCAGGGGTGCCTGTCGCCGTATCAGCTATCGCCCGCTGGCGCGCCCTGCGGATCCTGGTCGGACGTCCAGCGCCGCGAAGCCCCGGCGGACCAGGTCGCCCAGGTCGGTGGCGGCGCGTCCGGGCTCCGGGAGCGCGGTGTAGGTGAGCCGGGTGGCCCGCAGCACGCCGACGCCGGCCCGGGCCAGGACCGAGGCGCGGAGCGCCACGTCGGTACCGGGGGCGGCGGCACTGGTCATGATCTCGGTGTTCGCCTCCTTCCTGGCGACCGACAACCAGATCCTCAAGCTGATCGCCTTCGCCCTCGCGCTGGGCGTGCTGCTGGACGCCTTCGTGGTGCGGATGACCTTCGTCCCGGCCGTCCTGGCGCTCACCCACCGAGCGGCCTGGTGGCTGCCGTCCTGGCTGGCCCGGCTCCTGCCCGACCTCGACATCGAGGGAGAGCGCCTCGCCCGCGCCCGCGAAGCGACGGAGGAACCAGGCCCGTCCCGCGATCCTGTGGCTCTTGGCATCCTCGCCAACGTGGCGGCACTGAAGCGGCACCACGAGGCCTGAGGCCCTCCGGGGAGCAGGTCAGGTCACGGTGACCGACCTCTTCGTCGTGCGCGGCCTGCTCCCCGTCATCCCCGTCACTTGCCGTAGTCGAAGAAGCCCATGCCACGGGACTCACCGAGGTGATCCGCGTGGACTCCAATGGTTGTGGAGCTGGTTTTGCCGTTCCAGGTGCTGACAAAGGTGGTCAGCGCGTCGAGGACACTGTTGATGGCGACGGTGTAGCCGGCTTCGTACGCGTCTTGGACGATACCGGCGACAGAACCCCTGATGGTGTTCCCGAAGTCTCCGCCGCCGCTCCCGGGAAGCCGGTTTCGGACGTACGTGGTCGCCGCGTTCAGGGCCGCGGTACGGGCGGCTGCGCCGGCGGGCAGGGGTGCGACGTATCCGCCCGCGTTGACCCCCTCGTCGTACAGCCGATTGCGCGCGTACGTGAAGTTGTGGTCTTCTCCGTCGTCCGCGTACAGGTACGGCAGCGCCGGCGTCGGCACCACTACCACCGGCGGCACGACCGGCGCGGTGATGACCACCGGCGCGGCGAGCGGGGCGAGATGGCTGATGAGCTGGCCCAGCGTGCTGACGATCTGTGACCTCCGGGCGTCGGAGACGCGCGTCAGATCGTCCCCAATGTCGATCATGATCGCACTGACCTCCTGGTGCGCCTGGCCGGCGGTGATCCTGCCCTGATCGAAGCGGAGACGCACGTCCTGGAGGCGGTCGTGGGCCCTTCCCAGCCGCCTGGAAGCGGTCAATCCCATGGAACCTGTCCTTCCTTACGCGTGGACTGCTGAGAGCGCTAGCGGGGGTTGCCCTTGGCGAGCAGGTCGATGAAGGACTGGATCTCGGCGAGCAGCAGGTCTGCGTCACCCTCGTCCTGCAGCCGCCCGAGATAGGCCTGGACGACCGCGTCCACGACCCGGTCCTCTTGCTTAGGTCCCCAGCCCGCGGCAGCCTTGTGGACTTCGGCCCACACCTCGCTCCAGAGCTCGGTGCGCTCCTGCTCGGTCACCTCGGGCGGCACCTCGCCGTTCTCGTCCGGCTCGGTGAGCTCGCCCATCACACGGGCGAGGACCGCCTGGGACGCGGCCTGCGGATCGAACGGGACATGCCTCCCTTCGGCAGCCTCCCCGGGCGGATCCTCGGTCACGGGGAAGGCAGCCGCGTAGTCCACCCAGCCCTCGGTCCCGGTGGTCGGGGCAGCGTCGGCCCGAACGTACCGCCACTCCTGATCGTCCAGGTCATAGCCCTGCCACCACCCGGGGTAGCCGGACACCGGATCGATGTCGATGTACCGCGGCCGGTCCTCGCTGTCGGGGGCCGCGGACTGCTGCTGCCCGGCGGCCATCTCCCATCCGCTCAGCAACCGCTCCAGGAAGCCGGCCAGTTGGTCGAGGTCCTGGCCCTCGGCGTACTCGCGACAGTAACCCCAGAACTCCGCGTACTGCTGCGCGTCGAGCCAGCCTCCGCCGTCCTGCTCCATGCCGAACGCGTCGCCGAAGCTCCGGTCGGCCTGCGAGGTCAGCCAGTCGTAGCCGGAGCTGTCGGGGAAGAACGCGCCGAGCCGGTCGATGAGGTCACTTCGGCCGTTCACGTCCTTGAGATGCTGCAACGCCTCTTGAGCCCGTCCCAACGATTCATCGCCCTCAGGCATCGGACCGGTCCTCCTCCTGTGTCGCACCCGGCCGGGTTTCGTCCTCAACCTAGCCGCGGACGCAGACAGCCCGGTGCGCGGGCAACACACCCACGAGGGAAGAGATCACTGCTCGAAGAAGCAACACAGAGCGCTCCGCGCCGCGGTGGCCTCCCGGCATGATCCACCGGTTAAAGAGCATCCAAAGATGGTGTGGCCTTCCGTGCTGTGGGGCACGATGGGCGGATGATCAGGATCGAGACTCCCCGACTGGTGTTGCGTCGCTGGTGTGATGCGGATGTTGTGCCTTTTGCGGCGATCAATGCGGATCCTGAGGTGATGCGGTGGATCAGGGACGGGTCGG
The DNA here is from genome assembly GCF_041262645.1 of Streptacidiphilus sp. EB129. Lineage (NCBI taxonomy): Bacteria > Bacillati > Actinomycetota > Actinomycetes > Kitasatosporales > Streptomycetaceae > Streptacidiphilus > Streptacidiphilus sp. EB129. The sequence goes on along the minus strand of NZ_JBGCCS010000006.1, from coordinate 27,375 downwards.
TTCAGGACGAGGAGCAGACACGCGCCGGCATCGAGGCGTGGGAACGCCGGTGGGAGGCGGAGGGGTTCGGTCTGTTCGCAGTCGAGATTCGGGAGACCGGCGAGCTGGCGGGGTTCACCGGGTTGGCGGTGCCGAATTTCCTGCCCGAGGTGTTGCCGGCCGTCGAGGTCGGCTGGCGGCTGGGGCAACCGTTCTGGGGAAGGGGACTGGCCACTGAGGCGGCCCGCGCCGCCGTGCGGTACGCGTTCCATGAGCGCGGGCTGGACCGGATCGTGAGCATCGTCCAGGTCGGCAACAGCGCCTCCGAGCGCATCACGGTCAAGCTGGGGATGCGCCTGGACCGCGAGCTGGTGGCTTCCAACTCCGGGCGTCCGACCCGGGTCTATGCGCTCACCAGGGCGGAGTACGCCGCGCAGGAGTGAGCCCGAACGCGGCGGGGCGGCCTCCACCGCACGGCAACGCGGGCCGGCCCGGCCATCCCCCGCGGGTGCTGCCGGGCCGGTCGCTCAGCTGCCGGTGGTGCCGTCGGCCAGCTCCCGAAGGATGTCGAGGTGGCCGTTGTGACGGGCGGTCTCCTCGATCAGGTGGTGCAGGATCCAGCGGAGGGTGAACGGCGGACCGTCCTTCCGCTCCTTCTGGGCCGGTGTGTCGAGATCGAGGCCGGCGATCAGCCGCCTGTGCTCGGCGGCCTGGGCGTCGTACTCGTCCAGCAGGACGGCGACGGGGACGTCGAGCGCGAAGTGGTACTCCCGGTCGGGGTCCTCCTCCGTCCACGGCGCCTCGTCCGGGCGGCCGAGCAGCACGGTTTCGATCCAGTAGTTGTCGACCCACCGGAGATGGCTCACCAGCCCGGAGATGGTCATCAGCGGGGAGCCGGGCAGCGGTGCGCTGCGGGCGTTCTCCTCGGAGAGCCCCTCGCACTTGGCCCGTGCCGTCGCGCGGGTGTAGTCGAGGAAGGTGAGGAGCATGGTTCGCTCGTCCCAGGCAGCGGGGACGTCGCTTCGCTGTGTCGTCATAGAACGCTGATGCTGGCAGTCCGCGGGGACGCTGTCGACGGGAATTCCCGCCATGGACGATCAGGTTGATAATCTCAAGCTGGTGGTTGTTATTTTAAACTCCCGCGCGTACCGCCGAGGAGTTGTGCACCATGATCCAGGCCGGCGGGTTCGAGCCCGTCGAGTGGGTCGACGAGACCGCCTGGGTGACGCAGTGGTTCGAGGACCTCGGCGCCCGCCTCGCGACCGGCGGCACCCGGGCCGGCCTCCCCGCGCTCCTGGCGGACGGGCCGGCACGCATGCTGAACTACGCGATCGCCCTCAGTACAGGCGAGCTGACAGTCCACCGAGGCACCTTCACCCTCGCCCCGTGAGCGCCTGAGCGGGGTGAGCGCCGAACGGCCATCGCCCTAGAAGCCGACGGGCTGCGACTCGTCGACACTCTCGCCGCCGCTCTCCCCGCCGGGCTCGATCTGCTCGGCGGGGTCCGGGGACTCGGCGAACGAGTACGCCCTCTCGCCGTGCAGGCTCAGGTCCAGGCCGAGTTCTTCCTCCTGTGCGGAAACGCGGTTGCCGGTCACCCATTTCAGGAACAGGGCGATGACGAGCGTCACCACCACGGTGTAGCCGAACGCCGCGCCCACGCCGATCGCCTGCTTGCCCAACTGGGCCAGGCCGCCACCGTAGAACAGTCCGTTCGCGCCGGCCGCGTTCACGGACTTGGTGGCGAACAGTCCGACCGCCAGCGCACCGAACACGCCGCCCACCAGATGCACACCCACCACGTCGAGCGCGTCGTCGTAGCCCAGACGGTGCTTCCACTCGACGGCGAAGGCGCAGAGCACGCCGGCGGCCGCCCCGATCGCCAGCGCGCCCAGCGGGCTCACGTACCCCGCGCAGGGAGTGACCGCGGCAAGACCGGCGACGGCGCCCGCGGCGGCGCCCAGGGTGGTGGCCCTGCCCTGCCGTAGACGCTCCACGACCAGCCAGGCCAGCAGCGCCGCGGCGCCGGCGGTGTTGGTGTTGATGAACGCGCTGGCCGCCAACTGGTTCGCGCCCAGGGCTGATCCACCGTTGAACCCGAACCAGCCGAACCACAGGATCGCCGCTCCGACCAGCATCAGCGGCAGGTTGCTCTGCGGCATCGACCGGCCGGGCCAGCCGCGCCGTCTGCCCAGGACGATCGCCATGACCAGTGCGGCGGCTCCCGCGGTGGTGTGCACCACGATGCCGCCCGCGAAGTCGAGCACCCCCAGCTTCGCCGCCCAGCCGACCGGCGAGAAGATCCAGTGCGCGACCGGGCTGTAGACCAGCAGCGACCACAGGACGACGAAGGGCACGAACGAGGCGAACCGCCAGCGGTCCGCCGTGGCCCCGGTGATCAGCGACGGCGTGATGACCGCGAACATCATCTGGTAGATGACGTAGACCAGCGGCGGGATGGCCATCGCGCTCGCGCCGGTGAAGCCGGGGACCGTCTCGTCCATGTGCGCGAGGCCCGCGAAGTGCAGGTCGCCGATGAAGCCGTTGCCCTTCCCGAATGCCAGGCAGTAGCCGAGCACCACCCACACCACGCTGACCAGGGCGATGGTGATGAAGTTCTGCAAGAGCATGCTCATGACATGCTTGGTGCGAACCATGCCCCCGTAGAAGAACGCGACGCCCGGCGTCATGAACAGCACCAGCGCGGCGCTGACCAGAACCCAGGCGGTGGACCCGGTGTCCACATGTGCGAAGTCGAATTTCATGGCGCCTTCCCAGGCCGATGCGAACGGGGCACGCCAGGGTTCCGACGTGCCACGACGGTCCGATGCCCGGTCCACCCGCCTGAGGGGTCTCCTCGGGCGACGTACCGGGCGCCGGAGGAGACCCTAGGGCCACCACAACCGATCGATCAGTCACGGGATGGCAAAAAGCCGACCGGCGCAGCACGGCCCTGCGGGTGTCCTCGGCTCCGTCCATGCGGCGCCGGAGCTCCCCGGCGTCCGCCGTCGGGTAGCGGGCCACCGGGCCGGCTCCACCAGCCGCCGGCCGATGGCAACCTCAGGCGGTGCCGACCTGGGATGATCAGGACATGGTCGACCGCATCATCGCCGCCTGTGACGGCGCCGCCAAAGGAAATCCAGGGCCCGCCGCTTGGGCCTACGTCATCGCCGACGCCACCGGCGTCCCCCAGCGCTGGCGCGCGGGCGCGCTGGGGCACAGCACCAACAACATCGGTGAACTGACCGCGCTGGAGCAGCTGCTGGAGGCGACCGACCCGTCGGTGCCGCTGGAGGTCCGGCTCGACTCCACCTACACCCGTGACGCGGTCACCAAGTGGCTGGTCAACTGGAAGCGCAACAACTGGCGCACGGCCGGCGGCAAGCCGGTCGCCAACCAGGCGCTGATCCAGCACATCGACGAGCTGCTGTCCGGTCGCGACGTCTCCTTCGTCTACGTTCCGGCGCACCAGGTCGACGGCGACCCTCTCAACGCGATCGCCGACAAGGCCGCCAGCGACGCCGCCCGTCAGCAGCAGGACGCGAGCGGCACCGGCGCCGACCTCCCGGCCCCGGCCCCGGTCACCCCGGCCGGGCGGGCCAGGAGCACCCGTCCGTCGCGCACCGACGCCAAGCCCCCCGCCCCGGGCGGGTCAGCGCGCACTCTGGCAGCCCGCTACCCGGGCAACTGCCCCTGCTCCCGCCCCTACGCCAAGGGGGACACCATCACCAAGGTGGGTTCCAGCTGGGGCCATCCGCAGTGCGCCGCGGAATTCGCCTGAGGCTCACCGCGCCACGGACGAGCAGACGGCCGCGCTCGCGCCGTCAGCTCGGTCCGGGGAGGTCAGAGGGCGAAGGGGATCAGCATCCTGGTCGACCGCTTGTACTCCGGGTACGTGTCGGGGAAACGTTCCGCCAGGTAGCGCTCCTCCATCGCGGCGCTGTAGACGAAGTACCCGCCGAGCACCGCGGCCGGTATCAGCCAGTACAGGCTGACCGCGACCCCGGTGCCGAGCATCGCGAGGAGGATCCCGGAGTAGATCGGGTGACGGACGGTCCGGTACGGACCGGTCGTCACCAGCTCCGGATCGGCCTTCTGCGTCATGGGCATGCCCCAGTTGCGGCCGATGTGCACCCGGGCCCACACGGCCAGGGCCAGTCCCAGCAGGAACAGGGCCAGACCGACGCCCTCCAGCCACGGATCGCGGTTGAGCGCCAGGCCTCGCATCGCCCGGGTGCGCAGCACGGCGAGGACGACGACCAGGATCAGTACCCGGACGAGCGCACCGCGACGCCATGCGCCGGTCCCCGACTTCACGCCGATGGACGCCATCAGCCAGTAGAGCCAGAACAGGGCCCAGCCGAGGAAGATGACGAGGGCGACGACCTTCATGAGCATCTGCTCCCGGCTGCTCGGACGTTCTCCGTCCAGCGTAGGCGTCGCCCGGCGATCCGGCGGCACCCGCGAGGCCGCACGCGTTCGAGGCCCAAGCAGCTCGTGTCCAGGGCTGAGACCGGCGCGCCCTCGGCGCACCCCGGCCTACTGTGGGTGAGGGGAACCGGAAGGCGGTGTTCAGGATGGACGAGCAACGTGCCGAGCGGCTGGTGGCCGCGCTGCGGGCGCGCGGGGTGCTGGCGCACCTGGCCGAGCTGGGCGTCTACGAGTTCGCCGTGCGGGTGGTGCTCGCCGACGACGAGGGTGAGGCGATCTGGGACAGCAGCGACGCGCTCGGACTGGAGGCCGAGGTGCTGCAGGACGGCGTGCTCATGGGGTTCGTGCCGCATGTGCGGGGCTCGGAGCGGATGTCCGAGCAGGAACTGGTCGAGGTGATCGCCACGACCGAGTACGCCCGGGAGGGCCTGCACCCGCCGACGGGCGGCGACACCCCCTCCGGCCCTGCCCCGGCCCCGGATCCCGGGGCCACCGAGCGCCCTGCCGCTCCCCCGCCACCGGCGGCCCCCGGGCCCGCGGCTGCGAAGCGGCGCTGGTGGTCGCGCGGCTCTGCCGGACGCGGGTAGCGCCCGCGCGTGCGAGCGGCCCCGGGCCGGCGGTGAGGCCGGCCCGGGGCCGCTGACGGGGTCGCGCCAGACCGTCAGCCTTCGGTGTCCGAGGAGGGGATGTAGGCGCCGGGCACGTCGTTCGGCGCGTAGATCTTGGTCTCGCCCGGGTACGGCGTCTTCCAGTTGTGGGTCTCGTACCAGGTCAGGTGGTTCATCTGCTCGGGGTTCGCGTAGTCGGGGACCGCGTTGGGACCGGTCAGCCGCTGCTGCGACTTCCAGGTGGCCCACTGCGCCGCGACGGCCTGCTCGGGCGCCGGCACCGCCGTCGTCGACGGCACCAGAGCCGCCCGGGTGTCCTGTGGCGCCGGGTGGTCCACGCCGCAGCTGGGCGGGGTGGACAGACCGTCGGTGAGCGAGGTCCGGTTGGGCACCGCGGTGAACGGCGTGTAGTTCGGCTTGTTGGTGAAGGCCGCGGTCATCGGGCTGGCCGCGGTGTCCTTCTGGTTCATCGGGTGGACCCCGAGGATCTGCTCGATGGTGCGGATCATCGTGATCTGCGTGTAGTAGTGGTCGTCGACGACACCGTGCTGGGCCCAGGGGCTGATGATCTGGATCGGGGCGCGGTGGCCGTCGACGTGGTCGAGGCCGGCCTGGGAGTCGTCCTCGACGACGAAGATCGCCGAGTCCTTCCAGTACGGGCTGTGCGAGATCTCGTCGACGATCTTGCCGGTGGCCAGGTCGTTGTCGGCGACCTGGGCGGCCGGGCTCGGCGGGCCGCCGGTGTGGTCGCTGGAGAGCCAGAACATGTTGAGGTTCGCCGGGCCGTTCTTCTCGAAGTCCTGCTTCCAGATCTGGTACCGGTACTGGTCCGGGACGCTGGTGTCGAACTTCGGGAAGCCGGGCACCGACACGCTGTTGAGCGACGGGATCGGCGAGGAGGAGTTCAGGGTGTAGCCGGTGCCCTGCCCGGTCGCGCCCATGTTCTTGGCGTCGCAGTACAGGTTCTGCCAGCTCGCGTCGGCCGGCTTGGTCAGGAACTGCTGGAACTCGCCGAAGTCCCGCACGGACTTGCCGGCCGCCTGCGCGCCGGTCCACAGGAAGCCCGACTTCTGGTGGCCGAGAGCGTCGTCCTCGGTGTCGTAGCTGCGCAGGTACTCACCGGCCGAGGACTCGGTGTACTCCGGGTCGTCGGCCTGCATCAGCCAGTTGTGGCCCTCGGCGGAGTTCGTGCCGATGTCGTAGGTGTTGTCGTAGAGCCCGAACTGCTCGGCCAGGGCGTGCTGGTTGGGCGTCACGTTCTCGCCGAACTGCGCCAGTGCGGGGTCGCCGTTGCCCTGCGGAATGTCGCCGAAGACCTGGTCGTAGGTCCGGTTCTCCTTGACGATCAGGAAGACGTGCTTGATCGTCGAGGGGTCGCCGAGCCGTGCCGGCACCGGCACCGGCTTCGCCCTGTGCGCGTTCGCCGTCGCGACCGCGCCGTTGGTCCAGCCGTTCTGCTGGAAGACCTTGGCCGTCTGGGAACTGATGACCCGGTCGCTGGGCAGGGTGAACCGCGTCAGGCTCGACGTGGTGTCGTGGGTGTTGTGCGCGCCGCTGGGGTCGGGGCGGAGGGCGTCGACACCACGGGTGTTGGAGACGACCACGGTCTTGCCCACGGTGGTGATCTCCGCGGGGAAGTAGTCCGTGGGCAGCAGGCCGACATAACTGACCGGCTCCTGCGGGCTGGTGTACCGGTAGACCGCGACCGCGTTGGCGCGGCCGAGGGTGACCAGCAGGTGGCCGTCGTCGGTGAGCGTCACCGCGTCGGGCTCGTAGCCCACCGTGGCCTCCGGCCAGGGCTGGGTGGAGATGGTCTGCACGACCCGGTCGCGGGAGGAGTCGATGACCGACACGTCGTTGGTGGCGGTGTCGGTGACGAACACCGCCCCCCGCTTGGCGTAGACCGCGGTCGGGTGCAGGCCGACGTTGATGGTCCCGACGGCGGCGGACGGGCGCGCCAGGTTGATGACGCTGACGGTGCCGGTGGTGGTGGCACCGGTCACCGGGCTGGCCGGCACCTGGGTGTTGTAGGAGTTGAGCGTGGTGTCGCCGGGCTTCGCCGGACGCCCGCCCTCGTTGCTGACATAGAGCTTGTGGCCGACCTGGACCATGCCGCGTGGGGCGTTGCCCACCGCCCAGCTCTGCTCGACGGCCCCGGTCGCCGCGTTGATGGCGACCACCCGGTTCTGGCCGTTGACCGCGGAGTAGACGGTGGAGCCGTCGGCCGAGAACACCGCCGCGGCCACCAGCGCGTGCTTGGCGCCGTCGGCCGGGATCGAGACGGTCGTCGGGTTGGCGAGGCTGCCGTCCGGGTTCACGGTGAACCTGGTGTAGCCGTCGGTCTGGCCCAGCCACAGCTGCGAGCCGTCGGGCGAGTACGTCGGTCCCTCCTGGCCGACGGCGCTGCTGCTGATGTGCAGGTCGTCCGTGGAGGAGCTGCCGACGCGCTGCTGCACCTGCCCGGTCGCCAGGTTCACCACGACCAGCGCCGCATCGCCGTCGGTCACCGCGGCGGCGAGATGCCTGCCGTCCGGGCTGACCGTGGACGACATCAGCTTGCCGTCGTTGATGACGAGCCGGCTGCCGTACGGGGCGATGTACTGGTCGCTGGAGATGACCTGGCCCTTGGCGGTGACCTGGCCGACCTGCTGGGTGCCGAACTGCCGGGTCTCGGCGGCGGCGGTGCCGGTGGCCAGGGCGGCAGCCGTGATGCATGCCGTGACCAGCGCTGCCCGGCGGCCGACACGCCTGCCCAGAAAGACGAAGTGCTCCTTCTCGACACGTCGACGACGTGTTACCTGCATGGAGTCATCCCTTCGCGGAGGTGGAGAGCAGTTCGACATTGCCGTCGAACTGCCACAGCGGGTTCGATGCGTCCCCGGTCGGGGTGTGCACCAGGAAGTAGCCGTTCACTTCCTTCGGTCCGTCGCCGTCGGCTTCGAACCGCCCGTTGGAGGTGACGTTCAGTTGGTAGATCGCCGTCCCCGGGGCCGCGGTGCCGGGGAGGTGCCAGGTGACGACGCAGCGCCAGTCGGCGCCCGGCCCCTCGGGGTCGACCTGGCCGTCGCTCCGGTCGCACGCCGCCGTGACCTGCAGCTGCGTCTCGGTGACGGCGGGACGGTTGAGCTGCGCGGTCTGCATCCGGTAGAGGTGGGCGAACGCGGTGGCGACCGACTGCTGCACCTTGGCCTGCGAGATCCCCGAGCCCGCGGACGGGGTGGCCACGGCGACGGCCCCGACGGTGAGCGCGAGCAGTCCGGCCGGCGCCAGCAGGGCGAGGGTGATCGCGCGGCGCCCGATGCCGTCGTCGGTCGCGCTGGTGAAGTCCCGCCGCACGAAGAGCAGGTAGGCCAGGGCGGTGGCGACCACGACCCAGGCCAGGCTGACCGCGATGGCGATGAGGAGCTCGCCGAGCTGTGCCGGGCTGGTGAACAGCCCGTTCCAGGCGATGAAGGCGTAGCCGGGCAGGGCCAGGCGTACCGCGACCGGGAGCGGCAGCATCTGGGCGAGCTGCATCGCGACCGCCACCAGCGCCGGGATGAGCAGGCCCATCGGGGAGCGCCCGAGCACGACGGAGCCGAGCAGGCCGATCGCGGCGAGCGCCAGGGTGGGGGCCAGCGCGCAGGCCCACGCGAGCAGGACGCTCCCGGCGGCGTCCGACGGCGTCAGCAGATGGCCGTCCAGGCCGACCAGCGGCTGGTTGCCGACGGTCGCGAGCCCGCCGGCCGCGCTGGAGGCGACCAGTCCGGCCACCAGCAGTGCCAGGACGGTGAGGCCGGCCAGGGCCTTGGCCACGAAGATCCGCTGCGGCGAGCGGACCGCGACCAGGAGATGGCGCCAGGTGCCGAGCCGGTCCTCGGCGGCGAACACGTCGCCGGCGACCACCGAGGTCAGCAGCGGGAGCGCCCAGGAGCCGGCGAACCCGAGGACGACCAGGGGTCCGGCCCAGCCGGTGGCGTGCATCCACCGGCCGAAGAGGGTGTCGCTGGGGAGCGTGCTCTGCCGACTCACCGCAGCGACGAACAGCCCGGGCACGATCCAGCAGGCGAGCGCCAGCAGCCGGATCCGCCACTGCGAGACGAGCTTGACCAGTTCGAAGCGGTAGACCCGGGTCACCGGGACGTGGAGGTCGTCGGTGTCGACGTCGGGGTCGGTGTCGACGTCGGCGACGGTCGCGCTGCCGTCAAGGCTCGCGGTCATCGGTCGGCCTCCTGCTGTTCGGTGAGGGCGAGGAACGCGGCCTCCAGCGGCGAGATCACCGGGGCGAGCCCGCGCACCGCGATGTCCGCCCGCACCAGCCCCGCCACCAGCTGTTCCAGGGCGGGTACCAGCGCGCGCACGACGAGCACCTCGGCGCCGTGCCAGGCCCCGGCGTCCTCGACGACCCGGACCCCGGCCGCCTCGGCGGCCAGCCGGCGCGCGGCCGGCGGATCGGAGCTGAGCAGCCGGTAGTCGAGTTCGCGGTTCTCGGCCGCCAGCTTGCCCAGCGGGCCGGAGAAGCGGACCCGTCCGGTGGCGAGGATGGTGACCTCGGAACAGAGCGACTCCAGGTCGTCCATGCGGTGACTGGAGAGCACGACGGTGGTGCCCTCGGCCGCGAGCCGGGTGAGGACGCCGTGCACATGCTTCTTGCCGGCCGGGTCGAGGCCGTTGGAGGGCTCGTCGAGCACCAGCAGCCGGGGGCGGGTGAGCAGCGCCGCGGCCAGCCCGAGCCGCTGACGCATGCCCAGGGAGAAGCCGCGGGCGCGGTCGTCGGCGACCTCGGTGAGCCCGACCTCACCGAGCACCTGGTCGATCCGCGCCGTCCGCGCGTCCTGCCCGCGCAGCGTGGCCAGCGCGGCGAGGTTCTGCCGGGCGGTCAGCGAGGGGTACAGGCCGGGCCCGTCGACGAAGCCGGCGACGCCTCGGGGGGCCGCGAGCGCCCGCCCGACCGGCCTGCCCAGGACCTCCAGGCTGCCGCCGTCGGCGACGACCAGACCGAGCAGCAGGCCGAGCAGCGTGGTCTTGCCGGCGCCGTTCGGCCCGACCAGGCCGTGGATCTGGCCCTGCCCCAGATCCAGGTCGACGCCGTCGAGCGCGACGACGTCACCGAAGCACTTGGTCGTCCCACGAGCCCGCACCGCAAGTTGTGTGTCCATAGTCCCTTCTCACCCGCCTCCCAGGAAACGTAGGACCTTGGCACAGCACAGTCAGGAGCCACTGGTTGAACCCCTGTGAAACGGCAGACGACCGACTCCCCGGGGGCGGACATCGGTGCACAGTTGACGGGGCGCCACATTCAGCCCAGGCGCATGGCCGGCTCTCAGGCGTTGCACAGCACGGCCGGACGCCACCCCCGGCGGCCCGGCCGGAATGAGGACCGCTAGCATTCGGCCCTGCCCCGGCTCCGGGCGGAGGTCGGTGACCCGGTCGGCGTGCCCCGCCGCGTCACCCGGCCCCGGCCTCGCGACCGCTCGGGGCCGGAACGGGTCCGACGGCTGCCGGTGGTCGGGGGGCCGTTCTTTCGTGATGAGCATGAGCGTGGCGAGGACGAGGGGGATGAACATGGAGTGGTCGGTCAGCGGCTACCAGGACATACGGGAGCTGGGATCCGGTGGGAGCGGGCGGGTCGCGCTCGCCCTGCACGAGGAGACCGGCACCCCGGTCGCGATCAAGTACCTCGCTCCGGCCCTGTCCCAGGACGCCGACTACCTCCAGAAGTTCCGCGCCGAGGCACGTCTGCTGGACGGCCTGGAATCGCCCTACGTGGTGCGGCTGTACGAGTACGTCGAGGAGCCCGGCGGCGCGGCCATCGTCATGGAGCTGGTCGACGGCATCGCCCTGCGGGCCCTGCTGCGGGAGGCGGGAGCGACCACCCCCGAGGCGGCACTGGTCGTGCTCAAGGGCTCACTGCTCGGCCTGGCCGCAGCGCACCGGGTCGGTGTGGTGCACCGCGACTACAAGCCGGAGAACGTGCTCGTCAGCGCGGACGGCTCGTCCAAGCTCGTGGACTTCGGCATCGCCGTGCGCAGCGGGCACCGCCTGGAGAAGGGCAAGGGCGCCATCGCGGGCACCCCGCCGTACATGTCCCCCGAGCAGTGGGCCGGTCGGCCCGCCTCGCCGGCCTCCGACGTCTACGCCGCCACCGCCACCTTCTTCGAGTGCCTCACCGGAGCGCGCCCCTACCCCGGCACGACCCTCATCGAGCTGGCGGTCCAGCACACCACGGCGCCGATCCCGGCCGAGGAGACCCCGGAACCCGTCCGGCCGCTGATCCTGCGCGGACTCGCCAAGGACGCCGAGGAACGGCCCGCCGGCGCCGCGGCCTTCGTGGAGGAGCTGGAAGCCGTCGCGGGAGCAGCCTACGGACCCGACTGGGAGCGCCGCGGACAGGCCGACCTGCTCGCCCTGGCGGCGCTGCTGCCCCTGCTCTTCCCCTCGGCGGGCGGTATCCCGGGCAGCACCACCTCGCTGGCGACGACGGTGCTCGGCCCCCCGGTCATCCCGCCGCCCGCGCCGGGGCGGAGGCGACCGGTCCCCAGGAAGGTGGCCCTGTCCGCCGGCATCGGCGGGGTGGTCCTGCTCGGCGCGATGGGTGTCGCGGCGGTCGGCCCGGCCGGCGGCTCGGTGCCCGTCGCCGTCAGCACCTACGCCGCTACGGCGGCGCCGGGTACGGCCGGCCCCTCCACGGCCGCGTCCACGACGTCGCCGAGCAGCGCGGCGCCGTCCACCGGCGCGTCGGCCTCCCCCAGCACGTCGCCGTCCCCGAATCCCGCCACCGCCTCCGCCCCGCCGGCGGCGACACCGACGAAGCCCGGTGCGACGCCGGCGCCCGGGTCGCCCACCCCTTCACCCGCCGGCGGCACGCCTTCGGCCGGACCGCCCGCCGCTCTGACGGTGCCCTCGGTGCTCGGGCTGTCGGCGGCGGCGGCCGAGCAGCGGCTGACCGGTGCGGGCTTCGCCCGGGCGAGGATCTCCGTCGACGCCACGGCATGCACCGGCCCGCAGGGGGTGTACGCGCAGAGCCCCGCCGGTGGCAGCCAGGGGACGGCCGCAACGGCGATCAGCCTGTCCGCGATGGCTCCCGACTGCCGCGCGTACCTGAACGAGACGGGCGCCAACCCGGTCACGGCCCGACAGGCCCTGAGGGCGCGCGGCTTCACCAACGTGGCGATCTCTCCGGCGAGTTGCAACTACGGCTACTACCCGGTGTCCAGCCAGTCCCCCGCCTACTACGGCCAGTACCTCTCCGGCGGCACGCCGATCGTGCTCCGCAGTCTGTGCGTACCCGGCTGATCACGGCCAGGCCATCACGAGGCAGAGCAGCACTGGGCAGAGCAGCACGGGGCAGAGCAGAAGGAGCAGACCAGCGTATGCGTTCTCCAGAAGAGGTCGGGGACCCGTCGTCCGCCGAGGCCGTGACCGTCGACGTGCGGTCGGCGGAGCAGATCACCGTGCCACGGGCAGAGGCCTTCACCGTGGAGCTGCCGTCCACACCGGCGTCGGCGGCGGCGTCCGAGAACGTGACCGTGCGTCTGGACTCGCCTCTGACCGAGGAACAGGTGAGGGAGCCGGGCGAGCAGCCCACCGTCCGGATGCCGGCGGAGCCGGAGTTCGACGGCCTGACGGCGACGACCCGGGCGGAGCTGCCGCCGACGCTGCTGTCGAACACGGTGGCGGCGCCGCCCGGCCTCGCGTCGCAGGCCGCCGACGCGGCCGTTGACCTGGACCCGGCAGCGCTGGGGACGGGGATCCGGTTCGGGCCGGGCGTGCCCGATCCCAGGACGGCGCGCACCGTCGCGGTGTGGCGCGGCGCCACGGTCGGACAGGCGGCGGCGGAGCCGCCCCAGGAGCGGAAGCGCCGTCGCCGGCCATGGCTGCTGCTGCTCCTGCTCCTGCTCGCGCTGCTGGCCGCGGTGGCCGCCTGGCTGCTCTGGCGGCCCTTCGGCCCGCCCATCGCGGTGACGTCGGTCTCGGTGAACGCCGCGCCCGCCACGCTCTCCTGCGGCGGTGTGGAGAGTCTGACCGCGACCGTGCACACCAACGGCCGTGCGGGCACGCTGCACTACCAGTGGATCCGCGGCGACGGCACCAGCAGCGGCCCGCTCACCCAGGAGGTGACCGCGGACATGAGCCAGGTGGAGCTGCCGCTGCGCTGGACCGTCCAGGGCAGCGGTTCCTTCCACGGCACCGCCGTCCTCAGGCTCAGCTCGCCGACCTCCGCGCAGGCCGCCGCCGGTTTCGACTACACCTGCCGCTGACACACCCGCCGCTGACGGCCCGGCACGCGTCGCACCACGGTGGCCGCGGTGCGGGGCCATCGCCCACCGCCGCTCAGCACACCGGTGCCGCGGACCACACGTCGGCCCCGCGTGCGGTGATCTGCGGGGACGCGGACAGGGCTCCCAGCCCGAGGATGGTGCGCACGTCGGGGTCCTCGGGTGCCGCGACGGGCACTCCGAGCGCGTCCTGCAGCCGGGCCCGCGTCCAGGCGCCGTGGGCCAGGCCGCCGGTCAGGGCGAGGCCGCAGTCGAGGATGTCCGCCCCGAGCTCGGCGGGACATCGGGCCAGCGTGTCCGCGATCGCGTCCACCAGGCCCGCGAGCAGGGGTGCCAGCGCGTCGTGGATCTCCGCGACGCCCACCCGCGCCACCACCGGCGCGTTGCGCCCGATGTGCCGTCCCCTGACCTCCAGGACCGTCCGCCCGTGCACGTCCGCCGGTGCCTCGGCGGCGACCCGCAGCCGCTCCGCCGCGACCGGCTCGATCTCCATGCGGTGGTCCCGGCGGATCCGGGCGACCACGGCGCGGTCCAGGGCGTCCCCGCCCACCGGCAGGGACCTCGCCGCGACCATCCGGCCGTACGCGAACACCGCCAGGTCGGCCGTGCCCGCACCCAGGTCGACCAGCAGGCCGCCGGCGTCCTGGCCCAGCAGGACCCTGCTGCCCGCGGCCGCGGCCAGCGGGGCCGGCACCATGATCACCCGGCCCGCACCCACCTGCAGGAACGCCTGTTCCAACGCGCGCTCGTGGACACCGGGACAGTCGACCGGCACGGAGGCCAGCACGGTGGGACGCATCCCGTCCAGGAGCGTGCGGGGGCCGCACTCCAGGGCGCGCCGGGCCAGGATCCGGACCGCCTCGAAATCGCCGACCCGTCCGTCCTGCACGGCCCGGACCACGGTGACACCGGTCGGGGTGCGGCCGCTCATGTGCTTGGCCGCGGCCCCCACGGCGCAGGCCCGGCCCTGCCGCAGGTCGACGGCGACCACCGACGGCTCGTCCAGCACGATGCCGCCCCTGGGCCGCCAGACGCGGACGCGGGAGGTGCCGAGGTCGACCGCGAGCACGCGGTTGGTGAAGCCAAGCACCACGAGGGTTCCCCTTTCAGCGGCGTCAGCACCGTGCCGGCGAGCGGCCCACCCGGGGTTCCGGAATCCGTCCGCCGGACCGGCCGCTGAGGTTCACCCTGCCCACCCCCGTACCGGCCCGCCAGGCCGGACCGCCATCCGGAGGACCCCGGCCACGGCGGACGACGGCCCGGTCGGCGACGTGCGCGGGAGCGAATCAGGACGCGCCCGTGGCGGTGTGCGCGCCCCCGCCTCCCGCGCCCGGCAGCGACGGCGCCTGCGCACCGCCGGAGCCCGAACCACCGGGGTTTCCGGTCCCGTTGCCGCCCGAACCGCTGCCGGAGGGGTCGTGGACGCCGAAATCGGACAGCGAGGGCAGCGCGTGGGCGTAGCCGAGCCCGAGCAGCAGGGTGGCACCGGCCGCGGTGACCGACGTCCACCGGGTGACGCCGCGGACGTGCCGCAGCCCGTCGGCGCGGCGCCGGGCGCCCTGCGCCCAGGGAGCGGTCTGTCGACCAGGGGGGACGGCTGATGTCACGGCGGCCTCCAGGCCAGACGCGCGGAGTACTTCCCCCAGTGTGCGTGAGTGCCCGTCAACCCCGCGTTCAGGACTGCTTCAGATCCGGTAAAGACCTGCGGCGCAGCCCCGCACCGACCCTGGCCCGGCTTCAGGCCCTCTACGCTGGAACGATGGCACAAGGCACGGAAGCGACCGCGGCAGTCCCGCCGTCCGTACCGGTGGTCGGGGACGATCCGGGGCGGCCCTCGTGACCAGGCGGATCGCGCTCAGCGTGCTCGCCCTGGTCGTCGCTCTCCTGGTGCTGGCCGTGGTGCCGCTGGGCATCGTCATGGCCCAGCGCGAGAACGACTCGTTCCGCGAGGAGACCGCCGCGAAGGCCAGAACGGTCGCCTCCGCCGCCGAGGAGCACCTGTCGGACAACCACTCCGACGCCGACATGCGCGAACAGGTGGCGGACGCCGCCGCCCGCGGGGAGTGCGCCCAGATCTACGACGGGAACGGCGTCCTGCTGCTCGCCACCCCCTGCCGGGCCACCGCACTGCCCGAGGCCGACACGGTGACCGAGGTGCTGCGCACCGGCCGGACCCTGAGCGGCCAACACGACGACCGGCTCACCCTTGCGGTCCCCGTCGGGGACACGCTACCGCCGTCGGGGGTGCTCCTCTTCTCCCGCTCCACCGACGGTCTCAACGACCAACTGCTGGCCATCTGGGGCTGGTTGAGCCTGTGCGCGCTGGGGGCCCTCGGCGCCTCGGTGCTGGTCGCGGTCCGGCTGGCCCGCTGGGTCGGCCGCCCCCTGGTCGAACTGGATCACGCGGCGGCCCGCCTGGGCGAGGGCAGTCTCGACGCCCGGGCCACCGTCATCCACGGCCCGCCCGAGGTCCGGCGGCTGGCCGCCACCTTCAACGCGATGGCCGCCCGCACCGAGACGCTGATCCACGGACACCGCGCCGTCGTCGCCGACGTCTCGCACCAGCTGCGGACCCCGCTGACCGCGCTGCGGTTGCGGCTGGATCTGCTCGCCGCCGACGCCGAGGGCGACACCGCCCAGGAGCTGGGCGGCGCCCAGGACGAGATCGCCCGGCTCTCCCGGCTGGTGGACGGCCTCCTCGCGGTCGCCAGAGCGGAGAACTCGGTGCCACGGCAGCTGGCGGTGCGGGTGGACGAGGTGGTCGCGGACCGGATCGCGGTTTGGGAGCCGCTCTCCGCCGAACGCGGTCTGGAACTGACCGCGCGGGGGCCGTCCAGGCTGACCGCGCAGCTCGGCGCCGGGGACCTGGAGCAGATCCTGGACAACCTCCTCGCCAACGCCCTGGAGGCGGTGTCCCCGGGCGGCCTGGTCCAGGTGGTGACCGGTCGCGACGAGCAGCAGGGCGACGTGCTGCTGCGGGTGGTCGACAACGGCCCCGGTATGGACGAGTCGGCCCGGGAGCACGCCTTCCGCCGCTTCGGCACGGCCAGGGCGGGGGGCACCGGCCTCGGCCTGGCCATCGTCCACCGCCTGGTCACCGCCAACGGCGGCCGGGCCGCGCTGGAACCCACGCCCGGCGGAGGGCTCACCGTCCGCCTCAGCCTTCCGGCCCCGCCCCCGGGGGGTGGCCACGCCCGCCGGGACCGCCGTCCCTCCCGGGGACCGGACGCCCCCGCCGCCCCCGGGGCCGGCGGCACCGGGACGGACCGGCCCGCCGGCTGACCGCGCCCTCCCGCCACTGCCGAGACCGCAGCTTCGAGTGAGACCACCGCTCCGAGCTGCGGAAACGCCAATGCTTCCCAGTTCTTAGTCTTTTCTGAACCGGAATCCGACCTCCCGCTGGGCACCCTGGTCGAGTA
This sequence comes from Streptacidiphilus sp. EB129, assembly GCF_041262645.1. NCBI lineage: Bacteria > Bacillati > Actinomycetota > Actinomycetes > Kitasatosporales > Streptomycetaceae > Streptacidiphilus > Streptacidiphilus sp. EB129. Next base: position 10,681 of record NZ_JBGCCS010000006.1, on the reverse strand, counting down.
GGCGCGATCGCGCCTGTTCCGCGGCCCACCCACACCACCACGGGCGGATCATGAACACCTTCGTCCACGCACCCGCCAAAGCCGCCTTCCCGGTCTTCGGAACCACAGCGGAACTGCTGGTCGCCGACCCCGACCAGCTGGACCTGGCACTGCGCACGCTGCGTGCCGAACTGGACGCGATCGACGCGGCCTGCAGCCGCTTCCGGCCCGATTCCGAGCTCTCCCTGGCCAACGCGAACGCCGGGACCGCCGTCACCGTCGGCCCCCTGCTCGCCGAAGCGCTCGACGTCGCCTGGCAGGTGGCCGAGGCCAGCGGTGGGCTGGTCGACCCCACGGTCGGCGCGGCCCTGGTCGGCCTCGGTTACGACCGCACCTTCGCCTCGTTGCGTCCTGAGGGCCTGGGGCCGCCGGTCACGGCTGCCGCCCCCGGGCTGCGCTCTGTCGACTGGGCGCCGGCGCGCCGGCGGTTGAGGCTGCCCCCGGGAGCCGCCCTCGACCTGGGCGCCACCGCCAAGGCATGGGCCGCGGACCGGGCCGCCCGGCTGGTGGCGGAGGCCTCCGGCTGCGGCGTCCTGGTGAACCTCGGTGGCGACCTGGCCACCGGCGGCGAGGCCCCGGAGGGCGGCTGGCGGATCGCCGTCGCCGACGACCACCGCGCACCCCGGCCCGACTCGCCCGTCGTCTGCGTCCACGGCGGCGGGGTGGCCACCTCCGGCACCGCCGTCCGCAGCTGGGAACGCGCCGGGCAGCGGCTGCACCACATCGTCGACCCCCGCACCGGCCGCAATCCCGCCCCGTTCTGGCGCACGGTCACGGTCGCCGCCGGGTCCTGCGTGCAGGCCAACGGCGCGGCCACCGCGGCGCTCGTGCTGGGGCCGGACGCGCCGGCGATGCTGCGCGAGTCCGGTCTGCCCGCACGGCTGGTGCACGTGGACGGCGGCGTCGTTCCCGTCTGCGGGTGGCCGCAGGACGCCCCGGCCCGCGGAGCCGCACAGTGACCACCGCACTGCTGGCCGCCGCCGGCTCACCCAGCCCGCTCTGGTACGCAACGCGCGCGGGCGGCACCGTGGCGCTGGTGCTGCTGACAGCCACTGTCGCCCTCGGTGTCGCCGTCGGCGGGCGTCACGCGCCACGCTCCGTCGCCCGCTTCGAGATCAGCACACTGCACCGCAATCTCTCGGTGCTGACGCTGGTCTTCCTCGCCCTGCACATCGTCACGGCGATCCTGGACTCCTTCGTCCACCTCGGCTGGCTGATCACGGTGCTGCCCTTCACCGCGTCGTACCGCACGCTCTGGCTGGGCCTGGGCACCGTCGCCTTCGACCTGCTCCTCGCGATCGCGGCCACCAGCGCCGTCCGGCTGCGGATCGGGCAGCGCCGCTGGAAGGCCGTGCACTGGCTGGCCTACGCCTCCTGGCCGGTCGCCGTCTTCCATGCCGCCGGCACCGGCACCGACACCACGGCCCCACTCCAACTCGCGGTCTATGGCTGCTGCCTGGCCGTCGTCGTGGTCGCCGTCTGGTGGCGGCTGTACCGGGCCGGGCCCGGCCATACCGCGGTGCGCCTGTGGGCCGGGGTGGCGACGCTGGCCATACCGGTGGCGCTGGTCGCGTTCCTGCACGTCGGACCGCTGCAGCCGGGCTGGTCGCACCGGGCCGCCGGAGCGGTGGGACCAGTCGCCGTCACCGGCTCGGCCCATGTCACCGCCTCGTCCCAGCGACTGGCACTGTCCGAACCGGAAGGAGCGTCGCGATGACGTCCGACACCACCGCCTTCGACGTCACCGGCACGACCCCCGGGGCCGCCGGGGCCGAGGCCGGCCCGCACGGCACCCGCCTACTCTCCGGCTGGTTCAGCACCGGGCGCGCCGCCGACCTCGACGACCACCTCGACCGCTACGGCCCCCCGCCCGTGGAACGCGGGGCCCGGCGCGGCAGCAGCCCGCTGCTGGCCCGCGCGGCCGAGGAGGCGGGCCTGACCGGTCGCGGCGGCGCCGCCTTCCCGACCGGGCGCAAGCTGCACGCCGTGGCCACCGGCCGCGGCCCGGCCGTCGTGATCGCCAACGGCATGGAGAGCGAACCCGCCAGCGCCAAGGACCGGACCCTGCTCGCACTCGCGCCGCACCTCGTCCTGGACGGGATCGCGCTGGCCGCCCGCGCCGTCGGCGCCGACCAGGCGCACCTGTGTATCGCCCGCACCCGCCCCGAGCAGGCCCGCGAACTGCGCGCGGCTCTCGCGGAACGGGACCGCCGCGGCCTCGACACCGTCCCGGTCCAGCTGCACCAACTGCCGCACCACTACGTCTCCAGCGAGGAGTCCGCACTGGTCAACTGGCTCAACGGCGGTGACGCCCGGCCGACCTCGACGCCACCGCGCCCGTTCGAGCGGGGCGTCGGCGATCGGCCCACGCTGATCGACAACGTGGAGACGCTGGCACACCTGGCGCTGATCGCACGCTACGGCCCCGCCTGGTACCGCGAGGCCGGCGCCCCCGACGCGCCCGGAACCACCCTGGTGACCCTGGCCGGCGCGGTCCACCACCCCGGCGTCTACGAGGTACCCATGGCCGCCACTCTGGGCCGGCTGCTCGACCACGGCGGCGCACCGAACGAGCCGCTCTCCGCCGTCCTGCTCGGTGGATTCTTCGGCAGCTGGCTGCCTGCCGCGAGCGCGATGCCGGTCCGCTTCGCCAAGGAGGATCTCGCCGCCCTCGGCGCCGGCCCCGGGGCGGGTGTGCTCGTCGCCCTGCCCGAACGCGCGTGCGGCCTGGCCGAGACCGCATCGGTGCTGGCCTTCCTGGCCCGCAACGGGGCGCAGCAGTGCGGGCCGTGCCGTTTCGGTCTGCCCGCCGTCGCCGAGGACTTCGCCGCGCTCGCCCACGGCCGCACCGACCCGGCAGCGGTGCGCCGCCTCGAACAGCGCGTCGGACTGCTGGCCGGCCGCGGCGCCTGCCGGCACCCGGACGGCGCGTCCCGACTCGCCGCCACCGCCCTGCGTACCTTCGCCGCCGAGACCGAACGCCATCTGCGCTTCGGGCCCTGCCCGGCGGCGTCCCGGCCCCTGGTGCTGGACGTGCCCGGCGGCGCGGTCCCCGGCGCGCACGAGTGGCGGTGAGCACGATGGTCTTCAACCGTCCCGGTGATCGCGTCCTGCGGATCGACCGCATCGCCTGCGAAGGCCATGGGGCCTGCGCGGAACTGCTGCCCGAACTGCTCTCCCTCGACGAGTGGGGTTATCCGATCGTGCACAGCACGGCCGTCCCCGCGGAACTCGCCGCGCACGCCCGCCGCGCGGTCGCGGCCTGCCCGGTGCTGGCACTGCGGCTCGGCAGAGCGGGGAAGTGATCCGACGCCCGGCACGCTCGGAGCGCCGGACGGAATTAATTTTCGGGGCCGGATAAATCGATCACGAGGCATTACCAGGCAACTTAGCCACTTCTTAGTAATTGCACCCGTTCGCCTCCCCATTCAGATATTGACCGACCTCCGACAAGTCCGTTTTACTCTTGAGTAACGTCATTCTCCGGCCGCACCCAGGGGAATCGATCAATCACGCCCGGACTCCCTGGGGCAGCCTTACCGAAAGGCTTGGCATGCCCATGTCCAGACCCCTTCGCGACTCCCTGGCGCCTCGCCTCGCCGCCGCGGTCCTGTGCCTGGCCGTGGCCTGGATCCACGTCCAGGACCAGGGCGGATTCCCCGGCAACAAGACCCCCACCTACGTCGGCATCGGCTACTACGCCCTGGAGGCCACCGGCGTGCTCTGCGCCCTGGCCCTGTTCGCCGGCCGCAGTCTCCCGTCGCGCGTCCTGTTCTGGCTCGCCATCGCGGGAGTGGCCCTGGGGCCGCTCCTCGGCTACATCCTGTCGCGCGGCCCGGGGCTGCCGGACTACAGCGACGACAGGGGCAACTGGACCGAGCCCCTGGGACTGGTCAGCATCGCGGTGGAAGTCGTGCTGCTGACCCTGGCTCTCACCCAGGCCCTCGCCAGCAGGCCGGCCGTCGGGGGTACCCGAGAACGCGCGGGCACGTCACCGCGGCAGCGCAGCGCGGCGTCCAACTGACCGCACCGAATCCCCGTGGAACACTCCGGCCTTGGGAATCCAGCCCGGCATTCCCCGGAGTTAAAAGGCCCAGAGAATGAACAGCCAGGAGTGCGCTGATTTCCTGGACGCGTACACCAGGCTGCTGGAAAGGGACCGGTCCGGCCCGTATTTCGCCGACCACCCGAAGAGCGAGCCCCCTTCGGCACCGGCCGGGGTCGGGCTTGAGGCGGGGGACGGTCCACCGACGCAGCAGCCCGCCGCACGGCTCCCCAACAGGGGAGGCCGTGCGGCGGGCGGGCGCCGGGCAGGAGTCGGTCCGTCAGTACCAGTTGTGGGCCTGCCAGAAGGCCCAGGCCTGGTTGGGGCTGCCGTACGTGGTGTTCATGTAGTCCAGCGCCCAGCGCAGCTGGGTGGCGGGGTTGGTCTGCCAGTCGGCGCCGGCGGAGGCCATCTTGTCGCCGGGCAGCGACTGGGGCAGGCCGTAGGCACCGGAGGAGGGGTTGGTGGCGCTGACGTTCCAGCCGCTCTCGTGGGAGATGATCTGGTCGAACGAGGCGAGCTGGTCGGCCGGGACGATCTGCGCGGCGATGGACTGCGGGTCGCCGGAGAGGTTGGCGGCGGGGGCGGCGGTCGAGCCCGAGGACGACTGGGCGCCGGTGCTCTGGGTCGCGGGGACCTGTGTCTCGTTCTGGGCGGCGCCGCTCTGGGCCGAGCTGTTCGACGCACCGCCGGTCAGACGAAGACGCTGACCCGGGAAGATCATGTTCGGGCCGTCAGTCAGGGTGGAGCGGTTCAGCTGATACAGCGTCTGCCAGCCACCGGCCACGTGGTGGGACTGCGCGATCGTGGACAGCCAGTCGCCGGAGGCCACGGTGTAGGTGGTGGGCGCGGCGGTGGTGGGCGCTGCGGTGGTGGGTGCGGCCGTGGTGGGTGCGGCCGGGGCCGCCTGGGCGGTCGAGGACTGCTGCGCCGGAGCCGGGGATTCCGAACCCTCGGAGTCGCCCGAGGCCTGGGCGGCACCGCTGCTGGAGGAGGATGCGCCGGAGCCGGCGGAGGCGGTGCTGACACTGGCGGGTGCGCCGCCCTGGCTCAGGCCGGCCTGGGGGCCGCACACCGGCCAGGCAGTGGGACCCTGCGAGGCGAGCACCTTCTCCGCGACGGCGATCTGCTGACTCTGGGTGGCCTGGTCGGCGGTGGCGGCATACTGCTGGCCGCCGTAGGCGTCCCAGGTGGAGGCGGAGAACTGCAGTCCGCCGTAGTAGCCGTTGCCCGTGTTGATCGACCAGTTGCCGGAGCTTTCACACTGGGCGACCTGGGCCCAGGTCGAGACCGGGGCGGCGAAGGCGCTCGTCGTGCCGACGAGCGGGATGGCTATGCCCGCGCCGGCCACGCCGGCGGTGGCGACCAGGCGCTTGGCCTGGTTGGTACGGGGGCGACGATGACGGCCATTTCCAGGCATGAGCATGACAGAAGCCTCTCCGACGCCTGCGAGGTGAGCTGTCGGATTCGGGCCGTGAGGTAGCCCGGCCGCGCCGAAGCACGGCTTCACCCCAAGCCGCAGCCGGGTGCGCTGCGGCGACTTACCTGGTTCCCCCGCCTCTGCCGTGGTGATGTTTGTGGGCGCCCTCGACCTCCGCCGGCAGAATTCGGCGTTCCGGAGTGCGAGGTTCCGCTAGATGCGAACAGGCTGCACGCTAGACAGAAGGGAGGCCGCAGTGCAACTGGCTGTGACGACGGCCACAGGGGATCAGCACACAGGCATCCCTTATGTCCCATTGAGGGAGAAATGACATGTTGTCACACCGATTGCACGGGAACGAGCGCCCCGGCAGGCGGGCCCCGGTCACTGGGGCGGGAGGGCCACCAGGGTGTTTCCCTGACGGGCCGCCACCAGAGTGCCGGTCGGGTCCTCGGCCACCATCCAGGCGTCGGTGCGGGTGACCGGCTCGCTGTAGCGCCAGCGGACCGAGCCGTCGGAGGCGTTGATCGCCCAGAAGCCGTCCGCGCCGCCGGCCGCCGGGACCAGCAGCAGATCGGCGCCGAGTTTGCCCGCCACGGAGTCCCAGGCGGCGATCCCGACCGGGTCGTTCATCGTCCAGCCGACGCCGGGGGTTTCGACGAGCCCCCAGGTGTAGACGGTGCTGCCGTTGGTGTTCTCCACGACGATGACCTGAGCCCCGAACTGGTTCCCCCCGAACTCGCCGGTCTTGGTGCCGGTGGCCGGGTCGATCACCAGCGCCGTCCGCAGCTCCTCGCGCATCACGACGCGGTTCCCGGCCACGCGAACGTGGGACACATCGAGCGCGGCCACCCCCGGGTAGGTCCAACTGCTGGTGCCCGTCGCCTGGTCGTAGGCCTGCAGGTCGGCCACCTCGGTGGCGTCCTTGCTGAGGTTGGCCTTCACCAGCACCTTGCCGCCGGCCAGCACCGCCGCCGCGCCCTGCGGGCACAGGTCCGCAGCCACTGCGGCCGGGGTCGGGCGGGCGGCCGGGTTCTTGGCGAAGCAGGAGCGGAGCAGCGGCGTCAGCCCGGCCGAAGTCGATGACCCGTGGCCCCCCGGGCGAGAGCAGCACGTTCCCGGGCTTGAGGTCGCGGTGCACGAGGCCCACCGCGTGGATTCCGCACAGCGCCTCGGCAAGGCCCGCGCCCAGGGCGCGCAGGCTGCGCTCCGGCAGCGGCCCGTGCTCGGCCACCGCAGCGCCGAGTGTCGGGCCGAGCACATACGCGGTCGCCAGCCAGGGGGTCGCCGCCCGGGTGTCCGCGCCCTCCACCGGCGCGGTCCAGGGGCCGGTCACCGCGCGGGCCATGGCCACCTCGCGGGCGAACCGATCGCGGAACTGCTGGTCCGCCGCCAGATCGGGCCGGACCACCTTGACCGCCACCGCCCGGCCGCCGGCCGAACGCGCGAGATAGACCCGGCCCATGCCGCCCTCGCCCAGCCGCGCCAGCAGCCGGTACGGGCCGAGCTGCTGCGGATCCGACGCCTCCAGCGGCTGCACCGCGCTCCCCCGTTCCTCCGCGCGACCGGGAGCCGTGGAGCTACGTCTCACGACCGGGGCGACGCCTCCAGCGACTTGCCGTGCCCACGGTGATCATGTGCACAGGCGGGGACATTATCGCCATGCGCTCGGACCTGGCTTGGAAAAATTTGACCTCACCTCTCAACTGCGGACGGCGTACACCGTGTAGTAGTCCAGATGCGCCAGCGCTGCCGGCGCCTCGGTCCTGACCGAGAACCCGTGCGCGGTGAGCATCCCCATGGCCCTGTCGAGCGTGCCCTCCAGGTCCTGCAACTCCAGCACGATCTGGTCGATGCGCTGCCAGTCCGCGTCGTCGATCCCCTGCAGCACGTCGAGTTCTGCGCCTTCCACGTCGACCTTGAGCAGGTCGACGCGATCGATGCCGGGATACCGCGCCAGCGCCGTGGACAGCCGTTCCACGGTGACGGTCACGTCTTCGCCCTGATACAGGTGGTCGCCCACCCCGTCTCCCCACATGCTCGCGATGTGGTCGCGGTCGTGCTTCTTCTGATCGGGATAGCGGGTCGAGTTGCCGGGCAGGTTGGGGTAGAAGGTGAAGGTGACGGGCCCCTCGAAGTCACCGGAGAGGCCGTGCGGTACCACCTCAACGTCGGTGGCGTGGTGGAGTTCGAGATTGCTGCGCAGGGCCTGGAGAGTCCTCGGCATGGGCTCGAAGGCCACGATTCGGGCCTGCGGCCAGTGGCGCTTGACGTACAGCGAGAAGATCCCGACGTTCGCGCCGACGTCCAGCACGCAGCCGTTGGCGGGCACGGTGATGCCGTGCCGCAGGTAGGTGTGGTCGGTGAACATCTCGGCGTAGATGGCCTTCAGTTCCTGGACGGCACCGTCCGTCTGAAGCCCGTAGCAGCTGAAACCTTCGTCGAGCTCGACAAGACCGATCGCGATCATGAGGAACGCTCACTCTCTGCGCTGCCGGTGGGCACCAACCCGCCGTCCGTTGAGCGTGCTTGACGGAGCGTTCGGCCCCGGCCGGCCCGCCGATCTCCAGGAACTCTAATGGTGTGGGATTAGTGAAGGGACTAGCCTCCGGTTGGCGGCGGCACCGGCCCCGGGTTGACGACTGCGCTCCCGTCAGGCCGTTGAGCCGCGGTGGCGCTGGTAGTGGCGGGCGGCTCGGGCGCGGTTGCCGCAGGCGGGGGAGCACCACTCGCGGCGGGGGTGGTCCTTGAGGAAGTACAGGACGCATCCGGGGGCCAGGCAGGCCCGGAGCGCGAGCCGGTCGTCCTGGCTGAACAGGGCGATCGCCTCCTCGGCGATGGCCGAGACCGTGGCGGCTGCGGCTTGGCCGTTGGTGCGGGTGAGCCGTACGGGTGCTTCGCCGGGAGTCCAGGTCAGAGCCGACCAGCGCGGAACCGCGCCGGCGGCGTCGTTGACCGCGTCGAGGGCGTCGTCGAGCGCCCCGGTCGCGGAGGCCGCGGCCGGCCGCGGGTCGCCGGTGGCTTCGGCGGCGAGGCGGCGCAGGGCGTCGCGCAGGTCGCGCAGCCGCCGCGCGAGGTGGTCGACGTCCTTGGCCGCCAGGGCGTCGAGGCCGGGGACGGTCGGCAGGTCGATGCGGGGGGCGATGGCGCGCAGCCACGCCTCGGTCTCGGCCGTCGCGCCGAGTGCGTCGTGGACGCCGTCGCGGTCGGCCCAGATCGTGTTCATCAGCTCCACGGGCAGCGGTTCACCCAGAAGCGGCGCGCGCGTCTCCATGCCACAACCCTACCGCACTTCTAACGGTTGCCAGCGGCGTCTTCCGTTGACAGGCATCGGTGCGCGTGACATGGTTCTAATGGTTATAGAACCTACAAACCATTAGAAGTGAGAGGAAGTACTGTGCCGATGAACGCGTTCACCCCCGTCGCCCCCGCCACCGCGACCGGCCAGGCCGCGGAGTTGCTGGCCGACGTCCAGAAGACCCTCGGCCTCACGCCGAACATGACCAAGGTGATGGCCAACAGCCCGGCGCTGCTCCGGGGGTACTTGGCGCTGTCCGGCGCCCTGGCCGGCGGGGTGCTGCCCGCCGGTGTCCGCGAGCGCCTGGCGATCGCCACCGCCGAGTTCAACGGCTGCGCGTACTGCCTGTCCGCACACACCTACATCGGCGCCAACATCGCCAAGGTCGACGCGCTGGAGCTCGACAAGGCCCGTGACGCCACGGCGTCCGACCCGCACGCCGCCGCCCTGCTGGAACTCTCCGACGCCATCGCCCGAGGCCGCGGCAGCGTCGACGACACCCGCCTGCAGGCCGCCCGCGACGCCGGTGCCACCGACGCCGAGATCGGCGAGGTCGTCGGCCACCTTGCGCTGAACGTGCTGACCAACTACTTCAACATCCTCGCCGGGGTCGACAACGACTGGCCCGCCGTCGCTCCGCGCACCCGCGCGGCCTGACCCCATGACTCCGCCGGCCCGGCCCCGACCCCCGACCAGCCGGGACCGGGCTCAGCGGAACCACCACTTCGTCCCCCCGTACGGCTCCTTCACACTGCGGTCAGAGCACTAGCCGAAGTCAGGGGCGACGCCGGCATGGGCGGCGAGGACGCGCCAGGTGCCGTCGGCATGGACCCAGGTGCGGGTGTAGCGAAGGCGGGCAGCGAACGGCTGTCCCCCGGCGGTGCCCTGAAGCCCGGCCAGCACATGGGTGATCCCCGTTGAGCCCACCATGGTCACTTGCAGGTCCTGCTGGTCGAAGACCTCCACGACCAAGGTCCGCGACCTGTGGGCTTCCAGGTCCTCTTCCTTCGTGAGGGAGCGGCCATCAGGTCCCGTGTAGACGACACGGTCGTCCAGGAGCAGGTCCAGTGCCTCGACATCACCTGATCGAACAGCGGCCTGCAGCCGCTGCTCGGCCTCATGGAGGGCGGCTGCAAGCGCCACCTGGTCCGTCCCCATCCCGATCCTCCCTGCCCTGCCCTGCCCTGCCCGGTCAGCCTTCGGATCTTCAACCGACCGCGTACGCCCTTCATCCAACCACTGCCTGTTCCACGCGGCCGGTCAAACCGGCGAACACAGCGATCACAGCACGGGCCTGAGGCGTCCGCGCCGATCCGGGAGGGGGAACGGGCTCGTCCCTACGGCCGCGCCAGCCAGGTCGCGATCTCGTCCACCACCGCAGGCTCGACGTGCCCCGGTCGTGCGTACTCGGCCGGCGTGGCGAGGCCACTGCCGGGGAAGAAGAGGTGGTTGGCGTCCTGGTGAATCCGGATCGCCACCTCGGGCCGCTGTGCCAGCGCAGCCTGCCAGCGCGTCAGATCGTCGGCGACGGTCACCTGGTAGTCCCGTCCGCCCTGAAGGATCAGCATCGGGCAGGCAAGTCCGGCTGCCGTGGCGACCGGGTCGTACGCCCGCAGGTCGAGCCAGTAGGCCGCGGAGAACCCGAACGGCAGCAGCTCCGACGGCGTGTCGGGCGTGAGTTCGGAACCCGCCACCAGCGCGGCCTGCCGGGTCATCGCCGCCACCGCCTCGTCCGTGCCCGGGCCGGGGCCCAGCGCCGCGAGGTGACGGGCCACCCGGACAGCGGGGCTTCCCCCCAATCGGTGGACATCACGGACACTGGATCTCGTGGATTCAGAGGAAGAGATGGCACCGATGGTGCACAAGTACTACTCAGCGG